>JAEWPX010000029.1 GCA_023399375.1 Pseudomonadota bacterium
GCCATGCAAAAAGACCTGCTCTACACCAACACCCACGAGTGGGTACGGGTCGAGGATGAAATAGCCGTGATCGGCATCACCGATTTCGCCCAGGAACAGCTCGGCGACATCACCTACGTCGAACTGCCCGCGGTGGGCGACGTGCTCGAGGCCGGCCAGGAAATGGGTTCGGTGGAGTCCGTCAAGGCGGCCAGCGAACTGTACTGTCCGGTCTCCGGCGAGGTCATCGAGGTCAACGAGGAACTCGAAGGGACTCCGGAAAAGGTCAACAGCGACCCCTTCGGCGAGGGCTGGATGCTGCGCGTCAAGCTTTCGGCCGAACCCGTCGGGCTGCTTTCCCCCGAGGAGTACGAGGAAATCGCCAAGTCCGAACATTAATCGGAGCCGCACAATGCCGTATATCCCCCATACTCCCGAGGAAGTCCGGGAGATGCTCGGCGTCATCGGCGCGAGGGACATCTCCGAACTGTTCGCCGAGATTCCCCCGGCCCTGCGCCCCAAGAGCTTCGACTTGCCGCACGGCGAGACGGAAATGGCCGTGCGCGCCCGGATGGAGCTGCTGGCCGGAAAAAACCGCACGGACATGGCGAGCTTCCTCGGCGGCGGCTTCTACGACCACTACGTGCCGGCCGCCGCGGACCTCCTGCTCTCGCGCGGCGAATTCTACACCGCCTACACGCCGTACCAGCCCGAAGCCTCCCAGGGCACGTTGCAGGCCATCTTCGAATACCAGACGGCCATGTGCCGGCTTTTCGGCATGGAGTGCTCCAACGCCGGAGTCTACGACGGCGGCACGGCGCTGTACGAGGCCCTGATGATGGCCGTGCGCCACACCCGGCGCAAAAAAGCCGTGGTCAGCGAGGCGGTGAACCCCATCTACCGCATCGTCCTGGCCACCTACACCAAGAACCTGCACCTCGAACTCGTCACCGTGCCCCACAGGCAGGGCCTCGACGACATGGCGGGGCTGGCCGCCGCCATCGATGACAAAACCGCCGCGGTGGTGGTGCAAAACCCCAATTTCTTCGGCGCGGTGGAGGATTTCACCGCACTTTTCGCCGCCGCTGCCGCCAAGGGCGCGGTGTCGCTCCTCTCGGGCTACCCCGTGCTCCAGACCGTGCTCAAGACCCCCGGGGCCATGGGCGCGGACATCGTCACGGCCGAGGGACAGAGCCTCGGGCTGCCGCTTTCCTTCGGCGGGCCCTACCTCGGCATCATGACCTGCAAAAAGCCCCTCGTGCGCCAGATGCCCGGCCGCATCGCCGGCCGCACCGCCGACGCCGCCGGCCGCACCGGCTACGTGCTCACCCTGCAGGCCCGCGAGCAGCACATCCGCCGCGAGAAGGCCACTTCCAACATCTGCTCCAACCAGGCGCTGTGCGCCCTGCGCGCACTGATCAACCTCTGCCTCACCGGCGAGGAAGGCCTGACGCGCCAGGCATCTCTCTCGATCGAAAACGCCCACTACGCGGCGATGAAGCTCGCGTCCCTCCCCGGCGTGCGGCTCATTAACGACGAGCCCTTCGGCAACGAGTTCGTGGCCGTCTTTCCGGTCAGCGCCAAGCTCGTGGCGCGAAGCCTCATGGACCAGGGCATCATCCCGGGCTTTCCCCTCGGCCGCTACTACAAGGGCCTGGAAAACGCCCTGCTCATCTGTTGCACGGAAAAGCACCATCGCGACGACATCGACCGCCTGGCCAGGCGTGTGGGGAAAATCCTATGAGCACCGTCTTTTCCAAATCCCGGCCCGGCCGGGAAGGCGTCTGGCCGGAAAAGCCCAAGACCGATCCCCTGGACTTTTTCCCGGCCAACCTCCTGCGCGAGGGGAGCACGGGCCTGCCGTCCTTGAGCGAACTGGACGTGGTGCGCCACTTCACGGAGCTTTCCCGAAAAAACTACGGCGTGGACGGCAACTTCTATCCCCTGGGGTCGTGCACCATGAAGTACAACCCCAAGTTCACCGAGGAAGTGGCCGCCCTGCCGGGGTTCGCGCGCCTGCATCCGCTGATCCCGCAGCTGCCGGGCGGCGGCGACATGAGCGCCGGCGCGCTCGAGGTCATGTACGAGATGGAGCGGCTGCTGGCCGAAATCACGGGCATGGCCGCCTTCACCCTGCACCCCATGGCCGGGGCGCACGGCGAACTGACCGGCGCGCTCATGATCGCCGCCTACCACGCCGACAAGGGCAACAAGAAGACCAAGATCATCTGCCCGGATTCCGCCCACGGCACCAATCCGGCCTCGGCGCACATCGCCGGTTTCGACGTGGTCTCCATCGCCTCCAAGGACGGCATCATCGACCCCGAGGCCCTGGCCGCGGCCATCGACGACGAGACCGCCGGCGTCATGATGACCGTGCCCAACACGCTCGGCCTGTTCGAGCGCCATCTGCCCGAAATCGTGGCCCTTTGCCGCAAGGTGGACGCGCTGCTCTACTACGACGGGGCCAACCTCAACGCCATCCTCGGCAAGCTGCGCGTGGGCGACGCGGGCTTCGACGTGGTGCACCTCAATCTCCACAAGACCTTCGCCACGCCCCACGGCGGCGGCGGCCCGGGCTCGGGGCCCGTGGGCGTCTCGGAAAAGCTCATCCCCTACCTGCCCGTCTCGCGGGTGCAAAAGGACGACGCCGGCCGCTATTCCCTGAGCTACGACCATCCGAAGTCCATCGGCTACGTGGCCCCCTTCTACGGCAACTTCGGCATCGTGCTGCGGGCCTACGCCTACATCCTGCGCCTGGGGCGCGAGGGGCTCGTGCGCGTGTCGGAATCGGCGGTGCTTGCCGCCAACTACATGCGCAAGCGCATCGCCACGGCCATCGAGGTGCCCTACGACCGCACCTGCATGCACGAGTTCGTGGCTTCTGCGGCCGCGCTCGCGGCGTCGAAAAACGTGCGCGCCCTGGACATCGCCAAGGCCCTGCTCGACCGCGGCTACCACGCGCCGACCATCTACTTCCCGCTCATCGTCAAGGAAGCGCTCATGATCGAGCCCACCGAGACCGAGAGCAAGGACACCCTCGACGCCTTCGTGGCCGACCTGCTGGACATCCTGGCCCTGGCCGAAATCGACCCCGAGGCCGTGCGCGCCTGCCCGACCACCCTGCCCGTGGGCCGGCTGGACGAGACGCGCGCCGCGCGCTCCATGGAGATCACGGATGACCTCTAGTCCGACAAAGCGTCTGGTCGTGGTCGGCGCCGGCCCGGGCGGCTACGACGCGGCCCTGGCCGGCGCGGCGGCGGGCCTTGCGGTCACGCTCGTCGAGCGCGGCAAGCTCGGCGGCACCTGCCTCAACTGGGGCTGCATCCCGACCAAGCACCTGCTCGCCGCGACCCTGGCCGTGGAGGCCCTGGAAGCGCAGGCCAAGCAGAAGCTGGCCTCGGGCACGGTCGGCGTGGACCTCGCCGCCGTGCAGGCGAAGAAGAAAAAACTCCAGGCCGCGACCCACGCGGCCATGGCCAAGCGCCTGGAGACGGCCGGCATCCGTTTCGTCTCCGGCAACCTCGCCGGCGTCGTCCCGGGCGTGGCCCATGTGGCGGCCGACGGCGCGACCGAGGACATCCCCTTCGACGCGCTGATCCTGGCCCTGGGCTCGCGCGCGGCCGCCTTTCCGGGCGTCAAACCCGACGGCAAGGCCGTGCTCGGCGTCGCGCCGGTGCTCGATTTCAGCGAAGCCCCGAAAAGCCTCCTCATCGTCGGGGCCGGGGCCATTGGCCTCGAAATCTCCGAAATCTACCGCCGCCTGGGCGCGAAGGTGACGCTGGTCGACGCCGCGCCGCGCCTGGCCCCGGCCGAGGATCCGGACGTGGCCAAGGTCGTCGCCCAGGTCATGCGCAAAAAGGGCATCGACGCCCGGGCCGGGGTCAAGGTGGAAAGCCTGGTCACGGACGAGGACGGCATGGCCCGCATGACGCTGGCCGGCGGCGAGGTCATCGTCGCCGAAAAAGCCCTTGTCGCCATCGGCCGCTTTGCCGCGACCATGGTGCCGGGGCTGGCCGAACTCGGCGCGAGCTTTGCCGACCCCGCGCCCAACCGGGCCTGGATCAGGACGGACGACACCCTGCAGACCGCACCGGGCGTCTATGCCGTGGGCGACTGCAACGGCCGGGTGCTGCTCGCTCACGCCGCCTCGAGCCAGGGCGTCTATGCCGCGCGCCACGCCGCGGGCCTGGAAACGGGACCCTACGCTCCCGGGCCGATCCCGGGCTGCTATTACGGCGTGCCGGAGATCATGCGCGTCGGGGCCATCGCTGCCCCGGGCGACGCGGTTTCCGAGGCGGCCTTCGTGGCCAACCCCATCGCCCAGGCGCACAGTGACACGGCCGGCTTCGCCCGCGTCGTCTGGCGCGAGGGCAAGGTGGCGGGAGTGACGGCCGTTGGGCACGGCGCATCGACCATGGGCACGCTGGCCACGGTCATCGTGTCCGAGGGTTGGACGCGCGAGCGCTGCGAGGCCCTCATCTTCCCTCACCCGGGCCTCGACGAGACCCTGCGCGCCGCGCTGTTGGCGGAAGTGAAACCGAAAGCGTAAAAAAGATGCGGGGGAAAACTTCTTGAAAGAAGTGTTCCCCCGCGCCCCCTTTCAAGAACTTCTCAAGGGGGATTGCCGTGCACCGGATGCATGACGTGATATATTCTCAGAATTCTTTCTTGCGGCAGGGGATCACCAGACGCTTTTTCCTGCGCGCCGGACTCGTCGGCGCGTGCGCCTGCATGCTGCCGTGGCCGGCTTTGGCGAAAAAAGCCGCCGCGCCGGCTCCTTCCGCCGCACCCGCTGCGGCCGCTACGCCGGCAGTCAATTTCTACGTCGCCAACCACGACAAGCTCGTCGCCGACTTCAAGGGCGTGTGCGCCGGAGCCGAACACTGGCTCGCCGCCCGCACCGCCGAACCCACGGCCAAAGCCATCGCCGGCGACGCCCTGAGCCGCTACGAACGCATGCTGCCCGGCATGCCCGACATCGGCGGCGCGACCAACCGCAACCAACCCTTTCTCGTCATGGCCGGCTGGCTCACCGCCCTCTATCAGGCCATGGGCGAAAAAGGCATGACCGCCAAGGATTCCGGGCGGTTGCTCTATGATCTCTACGCCGCGGACTGGGCCGCCGTGCCACCGCAAAAAGCCCAGGCCATGGGCGCGGCCCTTTTTTCCGTGGCCTACCTCCAGTCGTTCCAGGACTGGGCCGCCGAAAGCCAGAAGAAACAATATCCCGGAGACTGGGTCGGCAAGGTCCTCCCCGGTGACGGCAAGAGCTTCGACTTCGGCTACGACTACACGGAATGCGGCGTGGTCAAGTTCTTCAAGGCCCAAGGGGCCATGGCCGTCGCCCCCTACTACTGCCTCAACGACTTCCTGGCCTCCCGCGCCCAAGGCACGGGGCTCTCGCGCCAGCACACCCTCGCCCAGGGCGACGCGCTGTGCGATTTCCGCTACAAGCGCAACCGCCCCGTCACCCAGAACTGGGACACCGAGACGCCGAAATTCCCCGGCAACAAACCCGCGTAAGCGGGTAGGGTGAGGGAGAGAGAGGAAGAGGGAAGAATGCCTCCGGCGGGGGGGGGGGGGGGGGGGGGGGGGGGGGGGGGGGGGGGGGGGGGGGGGGGGGGGGGGGGGGGGGGGGGGGGGGG
>JAEWPX010000031.1 GCA_023399375.1 Pseudomonadota bacterium
CCCCCCCCCCCCCCCCCCCCCCCCCCCCCCCCCCCCCCCCCCCCCCCCCCCCCCCCCCCCCCCCCCCCCCCCCCCCCCCCCCCCGCCGGAGGCATTCTCTTCTCTTCCCTTCTCCCCCATCCCCAGCCCCCTTCCCCACCCTCTCCATCCCCCGATATTGCGCGGGCTGGCGGGCTGGCGTAAGGAAGGTGCCGCACCATCCGTCGAAGGAGACCCCATGAAGCTCGTCCTGGCCATCGCCTGCGCCCTGTGCCTGACGCTTACCGGCACGCTGTTCGCCTTTTCCCAGGCCACCCCCGGCGAATCCTACGCCGCCTACGCCGACGCCGCGCGCAACGCCACCTCGTGCGAACTTTCTTCGTGCGGCTGCCTGGGGCTGCGCTGCTCCTGCTTCGAGTGCGGCAAGTAGCCCGCCCTCCCCGCACCGTATGGGCGGCTTCATCGCCTTCCTGCTCTCCCGGGCCACGGGGCTCGACGTGTTCGTCCTGGTCCAGGCCGGCTATCTGCTCCTGGGGCTTGCCGGGCTTGGCATCGTGTTCGCCGGCGCACGGCGGGACCTGGCCGGCGATCCCCATCGCGGCCGCTACCTGCTGCTGTTTTTAGCCGTTCTTCCCCTGGGGCTGGCCGGCGCGCGGATCATTCCCATCGTCCAGGACGCGCTGCTGGCCGGCCGCCTGACCTCCGGCATCGTCGCTTCCGGGGGGCTGGTCTTCTACGGCGGCGCGCTGGCGATTCTCGGCGCGCTGCGCCTGGGCTGCCGGGCGCTCGGGCTTTCGCCCTGGCCGCTGCTCGACGCCGTGTGCCGCTATGCCCCCCTGGGTCATGCCTTCGGCCGTTTGGGCTGTTTTTTCGGCGGATGCTGCTTCGGCGCGGTCACGGACAGCCCGCTCGGCATCCGCTTTCCGGCAGGTTCCCCGGCCTACCTGCAGCACAAGCTGGAAGGCCTGCTCCCGCCGGAGGCCGTGGCCTCGCTGCCCGTGCATCCTTCCCAGCTCTACGAAGCCCTGGCCGACCTGGCGCTCTTCGGCCTGCTCCAGTACGCCTGCGCGCGCCGGGGCGGCCTGCCCCCCGGACGCATGACCACGCTGTACCTGGCCGGCTACGCCGTGCTGCGCTTCGTGCTCGAATTCTGGCGGGGCGATACGATCCGGGGCGTCTATTACGGCCTTTCCACCTCGCAGTACGTGGCCCTGGCCGTACTGGCCGGCGTGCTCGCGGTCCTGTTGCGCCACCGGGCACAGGCGCAATAGCCGACTCCATTTCCGGGTTATTGGCTTCTCTTCGCGCCGTTTTCCCGAAAAAAGCAGTCCGGGGACATGCAGGCCCTATGCAAGGCCCGGCGCGTGCGCTATATCAGACGGCATGTTCCAGGCCTTCTCCCGCCAACGATCGCGACGTGGGCGCATCGCGGCCGGAATGTGCGCTCTCTGCGCCATCCTGCTGCTGTGCCCCATCCTGGCGCAGGCCGCGCGCAAGCAGGCGGCGCTCATCCCGCAATGGGAGCCGCAGGCCCAGTTCGCGGGCTATTACGTAGCCCTGGCCAAGGGCTTCTATGCCGCGGCCGGGGTCGACATGCGCATTCTGCGCGGCGGCCCGGGCTCCCCGCCTTCCCGGTTGCTGCGCGAGGGCCGGGCGCAATTCGGCACGTTCTTTCTGCCCACGGCCATCCGCGAGCGGGCCGAAGGGCTCGCGCTCGTCAACCTGGCCCAGTTCGTGCATCATTCCAACCAGTTGCTCATCGCCCGAAAGGCCGACGGCATCACGCGCCCGGAAGACCTCGACGGCCGGCGGGTGAGTCTGTGGGGGCCGGAATTTCGCATCGCGCCCGAGGAGCTTTTCAAGCGTCACGGCGTGCGCGCGACCGAGGTGCCTCAGGGCTACACCGTGGACCTGTTCCTGCGCGGCGGCGTATCCGCCTGCTCGGCCATGCGCTACAACGAATACCATGTGCTTATAAACGCCGGCCTCGATCCCGGCGAGCTCTCGGTCTTCGCCATGGCCGACCTCGGCTTCGACCTGCCGGAAGACGGACTCTATACGCTGGAGGAAACCTGGAAAAACGACCCGGAGCTGTGCCGGGCCGTACGACGCGCCTCCATCGAAGGCTGGAAATACGCCTTCGCGCACCCCGAAGAAGCCCTGAACATCGTCATGAGCCACGTTTCCGCCGCCCACCTGCCCACCAACCGCATGCACCAGCAGTGGATGTTCGAGCACATCCGCCAGGCCATGCTCGCGGACGGCGAGGCAGGCTTCGGAACGCTCACCCGGACCGGCTACGACGCGGCGGCGCGCGCCCTGCTCGGGGCCGGAAGCATCGCGCACATTCCCGCCTACGAGGACTTCGATGCCGACGCCCGTTGAACGCCGCCCGGGAAGGGGGCTCGGCTTCAAGCTCGCCCTTTTCATCCTGGCCAGCACCACCGCCATCTTCGTCGGGGCCGGGACCTATGCCTACCATGCGGCCAAGCGCATGCTGCTCGACGGGGTGCGCGAAAACGCCGTGAACCTCATCCGTTCGGCGGCGACGCGCCTCGAAATCCCCCTGGCCGGGGTGGAACGCATCCCGCGCTACCTGGCCCGCCAGATCGGCCAGGAGATGCCCGACGCCAAAAGCCTGGACCGCGACCTGGGAGATTTTCTGGCCGGCAACCCCGACGTCTTCGGCACGGCAGCGGCCTTTGCGAGCGGCGCATTCGCCCCGGGCGCGCAGCGCCACGCCCCCTACTTCTGCCGCAAGGACGGCCGGCCGACCAAGGTGCCGCTTGGGTACGAAGACCGCTACGAGTTGGAGAACTGGTATCTCGTGCCGCGCGAACTCGGCCGGCCGGTCTGGAGCGAGCCCTATTTCGACGAATCCGGCGGCGACATCGTCATGACCACCTACAGCGTGCCCATCTACCGCACGGAAGGGGCGAAGCGGACGTTTTGCGGCGTGGTCACGGCCGACGTCTCCCTGGATTGGCTGCGGGAGCAGGTGCGCAAGGTCAACATGTACCGCTCGGGCTACGCCTTCCTGCTCAGCAAAAACGGCGTGTTCGTCTCCCACCCCGAAAGCCGCTACATCATGCGCGAAAGCATCTTTTCCCTGGCCGAACAGGCGAACAGCCCCGAACTGCGCGCCGTGGGCCAGGCCATGACGCGCGGCGGCGAAGGTTTCGCCCGGCTGCCGGATTTCATGCTCGGCCAGCCGGCCTGGCTCGCCTACGCGCCCCTGCCCGCCACGGGCTGGTCCATGGGCGTCATCGTGCCCGAGGCCGAGCTTTTTGCGGACTTGGACCGCCTGGGCCGCACGGTCGCGGGCATCGGCGCGGCCGGGTTCGTGCTGCTGCTTTGCGTCATCGCGGCCATCGCCGCGACCATCACCCGGCCCCTGTCGCGCCTGGCGGCCACGGCCGCGGAAATCGCCAAGGGCAACCTGGACACGCCCGTGCCCGCGCCGGCGAGCGGCGACGAAGTGGGCCGGCTGTCGCGCTCGTTCGAGCAGATGCGCCTGGCGCTTCGCGACTACATCGCCGACCTCACGGCCACGACCAAGGCCAAGGAGCGCCTGGAATCGGAGCTCAAGATCGCGCGCAACATCCAGATGAGCTTTTTGCCCAAGCACTTCCCGCCCTTTCCGGAGATCACGGCCTTCGAGCTGCACGCCGCCCTGGAGCCGGCCTGGGAAGTGGGCGGCGACCTCTACGACTTCTTCCTCATCGGCCCGGAGAGGCTGCTCTTCCTCGTCGGCGACGTCTCGGGCAAGGGCGTGCCCGCGGCGCTCTTTATGGCCGTGACCAAGACCCTGGTCAAAGGCATCGCCGAGCAGGAAGCCGACCCGGCCGAGATCCTGTCCAAGGTCAACAAGGAACTGTGCGTGGACAACGAGTCCATGCTCTTCGTCACGATGTTCCTGGCCATCCTGGATTTCCGCACGGGCGAGCTGGCCTTTTCCAACGCCGGCCACAACCCGCCGGCCCTGATCGACCCGGACGGGGCCGTGTCCTGGCTGGCGCTGCCGCGCGGCGTGTTCCTCGGCATCATGGAAGAGGCGGCCTACAAGACCAGCCGGCTCACGCTGCCGCCCGGGGCCAGGCTCGTGGCCTTCACCGACGGCGTGACCGAGGCCATGGACCCCGAGCAGCGCCTCTTCGGCACGGACAGGCTGCGCGAGGCCCTTGCCCGGGCCTGCGGCATGCCGCCCGAGATCATGGACGCAGCCGTCATGGAGGCGGTGCGCGCCTTCGCCGGCGCGGCCGAACAGGCGGACGACATCACCGTGCTGACCCTGTTGTATCGCGGCGATGTGAAGGCGTAACGCCGTGTGACGACGTCGTAGACGCGCCTGCGACCGCAACCCATCACTAGCATCGGACAAATGACGTTTGCGTTTATTTTGGAATTCAGTTGCATTCATCCGATTCCTGTCATATATGTAACGAAAGTCGTTCCCAGGAGAGACAAATGGAAGATTATCTCAAGGAAGCTTTGGAAATCGTCAAGGCGCAGGCTTCCGTGCGCACCATGACCGATGAAGAAATCACGTCCATGTTGAAAAATGTAGCCGCCGGCATTCAGGCCGCCGCCGAGGCGGATTCCCAGCCCACAGAGCCGGCCGCGCCGGCCGTGGACCCGGCCAAGGCCATCAAGGAAAGCAGCGTGCTGTGCCTGGAATGCGGCAAGTCGTTCAAGGTGCTCACCAAGAAGCACCTGGCCGCCCACGGCATCACGCCCGAGGAATACCGGGCCAAGTACGGCTACAAGAAAGGCGCGCCCCTGGCCGCCAAATCCCTGCAACGCGAGCGCCGCAAGAAGATGAAGGACATGCGGCTGTGGGAGCGCCGGCGCAAACCCGCTGCCATTGCCGAATAGACCAGCCTTCCCGCCTCTCCGCCAGGCGATGCCCTCCAGCGATAGGGCGCGGCCGTTTTCCGCGGAAACGGCCGCGCGCGGCGTGTCCGGCGGCAACCGTTTCCACCTACAGGCCGCAAGCCTTATTCCGCGTGGGACGCCGCGCATCCCGCAGCCCCCGGCGGTTACGCCGCGTCGGACGGAATGATGACCTTGACCGGATCGGTCAGGGATTCGTAACGGGCCAGCTTGGCGATATGCGCCAGGGCGACGCTCGAGAGCGCCGCGCCCCGCGAGAGCACCTTGATCTGCTGTCCGCCGCGCGTGACGAGCATGTCCTCGGCCAGGATCATGTTGTCGCGCAGATTTTTGACGGCCACGGGCACGATGACGTACTTGCCCTCCTCGCCAAGGGCCTCGCCGAGCGCCGCCAGCACGTCGGGATCGTACAGGCCCGAGGCCTGGCGCAACTGCTTGTAGGCGTCGGCCTTGGGCTGGCCCGCGCCGAGATAGCGGTCGAAATCCAGAAGCACCCGCAGGATGCGCGCGCCCAGGGGAATCTCCTTGCCGCGCACGGCGTCCTCGGGAAATCCGCTGCCGTCGAAATTCTTCTCCTGGTAGGCGATGGCCTTGGCCACGCCGCCCATGCGCGGGATGTTGGCCACGAGCCGCGCCGCCACTTCGGCGTGCTGCTGGTAGACGGCCTGGTCCTCGGCGCCGAGCGTCCGGCCGCGTTCCACCCGCGAGATCAGGTTGTCCGGCAACGTGATGTAGCCGAGCAGGCACAGCATGGCCGCGGCCTCGGTCTGCCAGGGGTTCGAATCGCCGCACAGCTTCGCCAGGGGTCGCACGTAGGGCGCGATGCGCGACACCCGGCCGTAGACCTCCGGCCGCAGCAGCGACAGCACTTCCGAAAGGATGCGCAGGCTGCCCCGCAGCGTCCCTTCGAGCAGCTCGCGCTCCGCCATGACCAGTCGGTGCTGTTCCACGGCCGCGGTCAGCGCCCCCTTGAGGTATTCCGCCTCGCAGGGCTTGGTCAGGAAGCGGAAGATATTGCCCTCGTTGACCGCGCCGATGGCCGCCTCCAGCTCGGCGAATCCCGTGAGCATCACCCGCACCGTGTCCGGCCGCAGTTCGCGCACCTTGGCCAGCACCGCGATGCCGTCCATGCCCGGCATGCGCAGGTCCGAGACCACCACGGCGTACGGCGGGTTTTCCCGGACCTTGGCCAGCCCGGCCTCGGGTCCCACGGCCGTGTCCACCTCGAAAACGCCGTGGAGGTTACGGCGAAATCCGGCCAGAATCCGCTCGTCGTCGTCGATGAAGAGCACCCGCTTGTTCACCGTTTCCCCCTTGCGCCGGCCCGGCCGGACTGATGCCGCAGCAGCGGTTTGGCCCACCATAGCGCATCCCGTAAAAATGAAAAGAACTGGCATGTTGCGCGGCGCGCCTCGCATCCGGGGCCGGCCTTGCGCGACAGGGCGCTATGCGGCTGCAAAAGACCTAACAGCACGTCCGTCATCGGAGCCGTCCATGCCCCACGCCGGCGCCGCCCCCCCCCCAGGGAGCCTACCAGATTCTCCTGCCGCAGTAGGCCGCCTTGCCAGGAAGCGCCGGCCGCGTGTAGCTTCGAGCCATCCTCCGCACCGGGCGCATGCGCCCCAAAGGATATCCCGTGCCACACGATTCCCGAACGGATTTCGACGTGATCATCGTCGGCGGCGGCCCGGCCGGGCTTTTCGCCGCCTATCGCCTGTCCGAACGCCAGGGGCTGCGCGTCCTGCTCCTCGAAAAGGGCAAAGCCGCCGGCAAACGCCGCTGCCCTATGCACGGCCAGGCCGACTGCCGTAAATGCAAGCCCTGCAACATCCTGTCCGGCATCGGCGGGGCCGGGCTCTTTTCCGACGGCAAGCTCAACTTCATCCCCCGCCTGGGCAAGACCGACCTGACGCAGTTCATGCCGCTGTCCGAAGCAGTGGCGCTCATCGACGAAACCGAGGCGCTTTTCACCGCCCTCGGCATGGACGGCCCGGTCTATCCCACGGACATCGAACGCGCGCGCGCGCTGCGCAAGGAGGCGCGCAAGTGCGGCATCGAGCTGCTGCTCATCCGCCAGAAGCACCTGGGCAGCGACCGGCTGCCGGACCACATCGCAGGCATGTCCCGCATCCTCGAGGAACGCGGCGTGACCATCCGCACCGGCGAGGAGGCCAGGGACGTGCTCGTGCGCGACGGGCGCGTCGCGGGCGTGGAAACGCACAAGGGCAGCTACGCCGCCCCGGCCGTGATCCTCGCCCCGGGACGCGTGGGCGCGGAGTGGATGGGCGCGCTCGCCCGCCGCCACGGCCTACCCTACAGCCAACGCGGCATCGAGGTCGGCGTGCGCGTGGAGGTCCACAACGAAATCCTCGCCGACCTCACCGACGTCATCTACGACCCGACCTTTTTCGTGCGCACCCGCAAGTACGACGACCAGACGCGCACGTTTTGCACCAACCAGGGCGGCTACGTGGCCCTCGAGAACTACCAGGACTTCGTCTGCGTCAACGGCCACGCCTACATGGACGCCAAGTCCGACAGCGCCAACTTCGCCTTCCTGTCGAAGGTCGTGCTCACCGATCCCGTCTCGGACAACCAGGCCTACGGCGAGGCCATCGGCCGCCTCGCCACCATGATCGGCGGCGGCAACCCCATCCTCCAGCGCTTCGGAGACCTCAAGCGCGGCCGGCGCAGCACCTGGAGCCGTATCCGGCGCGGCTCGGTCGAACCGACGCTCACCTCGGTCACCTGCGGCGACATCGCCATGGCCCTGCCCGAACGCATCGTCGCCAACCTCGTGGACGGCCTGGAACAGTTAAACGCCGTGGTCCCGGGCGTGGCCAACGACGAAACCCTGCTCTATGCGCCGGAGATCAAGTTCTTCGCCACGCAGATCGACGCCACGCCGGAACTGGAAACCGCGATCCCGGGCATGTTCGTGGCCGGCGACGGGCCGGGCGTGGCCGGCAACATCGTCTCGGCCGCGGCCACGGGCCTCATCCCGGCCAAAGCCATTTTGCGCAGGTTGTAGAGGGGAGAGAGGGAGGGGAGGAGAGAAGAAGAGAAGAGGAAGAATGCCTCCGGCGGGGGGGGGGGGGGGGGGGGGGGGGGGGGGGGGGGGGGGGGGGGGGGGGGGGGGGGGGGGGGGGGGGGGGGGGGGGGGGGGGGGGGGGGGGGGGGGGGGGGGGGGG
>JAEWPX010000036.1 GCA_023399375.1 Pseudomonadota bacterium
CCGTGATTCGCAGCTCTACTACGCCAATGGCTACTTCAGCATGGGTCACGACCTGACCTACAACGAGTACGTCATGGGCCTGAACTTCGACACGAAGTACATGATCTACGAAAACCTGGCCGCCGTCATGGAGACCGGCTGGGCGCACGGCGACTTCCAGGAGAGCGTCTGGGGCCATCGCCTGGTCCACCAGGCCAACGCCAACGGCGACAACTCCTGGAAGGTCGCCTTCGGCCTGACCTACAAGTTCTAAAGGCTTCCTGATCGACCACGACGCACGAGGGGGGGGCTTCGGCCCCCCCCTTTTTTATGCGCCGCACCCCATGGCGGTTGACGCCGCATGGCCCCCAAGGCATGCTCGCGTCCCTTTCCCAACGCCGGCGTCCGTCCGGACGCCCAAGGAGGCACACATGGCAAAATCCGTCGTCGCATCCCCGAGCCTGCCCAAGGCCATCGGCCCCTATTCCCTGGGCGTATGGGCCGGCGATCTGCTGTTCGTTTCCGGCCAGACGCCCATCGATCCGGCAACCGGCGCCGTCGTTTCCGACGACGTGGCCGCTCAGGCCCGCCAGAGCATCAAAAACGTGGCCGCCATCCTCGAAGCCGCCGGGCTGTCCCTCGACGATGTGGTCAAATCCACCCTTTTCATCAAGGATATAAATGCGTTTGCCGCCATCAACGCGGTCTACGCCGAATATTTCCACGAGCCCTACCCCGCGCGTTCCTGCGTCGAAGTGGCGCGCCTGCCCCGGGACGTGCTGGTGGAATTGGAGGTCGTGGCCAAGCGGCCCTGACCCGCGCACAAGCGGTCACGCAAAGCAATTCGCGTGATTATGTCCCGTAGCTCTTGACTTTCCCCGGCCGGCCGGGAAACTTGCCCCACGCAAAGAAGCCCACGGGAGTGCCTCATGTCCGATGCGAAACAATCGAGCCCGTCGGCCGGCGGCGGGCGGTTCCGGGCTGCCCGGATTTTCTGCGTCCCCGACGACGTGAAGTTTCTGGACACCCTGGAACTCACGCGCCTTTCCGAAGCCTTCCAGGCCTGGACCGAACGTGCCAGCCGGCCTGACGTAGCCGTCTCGCGCAACCGGGTGCGCCTGATCTACCTCATGCTGCGTCACACCGGGGCGCGCCTGGGCGAAGTGCTCGGCCTCGACGACCGCCGCGACATCAATCTCGACACCCTGGCCGTCACCTACAGCCACGGTGAAGGCGAAGGACGCGAGGTGCAGATTCCGGCCGAGCTGGGCGAGGCTCTGGCCTCGGTGTTCGCCAATCCGGCCTATGCCTCCCTGCGCGGCATCCTGTTCAAGCTCGACCAGGGCCACGTGCGCCGCAAGTTCTACGAGCGCGCCGACGAGTGCGGCTTTTCCAAGGAGCTCGTCAATCCGAGCACCATCCGCCGCTCCCGCGCCGTGGAGCTGTTGCGCGACGACGTGCCCCTGCCCGTGGTCCAGCGCATCCTCGGTCATTCCACGGCGGACCTCACCGCCGCCTTCCTGCATCTGCCCGAGGACCAGCGGCGCAAGGTCGAACGGCAGGTGCTCGCGCGCGAAACGCGCCGCACGAGCGCCCGAAACGCCTTTTTCGGCCGCGTCGCCCAGGTGCGCAAGGGCGACATCCAGACGCAGGTCGTGGTGGAGAGCCTCGGCGGCCACGCCGTGTCCTCGGTCATCACAAACGAGAGCCTCAAGAACCTCGGCGTGACCGAAGGCAGCTTCGTCACGGCCGAGATCAAGGCTCCCTGGGTGGTGCTCGAGACCTGCGACGAGCTGCCCAAGGCCACCACCACCAACCGCTTCCTCGGCACCGTCGAGCTCACCCGCTTCGGCGAACTGACCTCCGAGGTCATCGTGGTCCTTTCCGACGGCACGCGCCTTTGCGCGCTCATCACCACCCAGAGCGCCCGCGAGCTGGAACTCACCGAAGGGCGGCAGGTCTGGGCCATGTTCAACGCCTTCGCCGTGGTGCTCCACGTGGAGTGATGCGCATGAAGAAATGCATCGTCTGCCTCGACGGTTCGCCCCTGTCCCTGCGCGCCCTGGAACTGGCCATCGAAGCCTCCCGTTGCGGCGAAACGGACATCCTCGCCGTCACGGCCGTGGAGGCCCTGTCCTTTTTCGATTGCAGCGCCAAGGACTGCGAAAAGGCCTTCGCCCACATCCTGCGCGAACCCAAAAGAATCCTGGCCGAGGCCGAGGCGTTCGCCGAGGAGCGCGGGGCGACCATCCGCACCCTGGCCGAGCCCGGCCGCCCGGCCGAGACCGTGGCCCGCATCGCCCGCCAGGAAAAAGCCGACGTCATCTACATCGGCAGCCGGGGCAAGGACGACGTGGAGCAGCTGCTGCTCGGCAGCGTCTCCACCCGGCTGGTCCAGATCGCGCCCTGCACCGTGGTCGTGGTGCGCTGACCGGGCCGCCTGCCGGCGGCGGACGACATTGCCGTTATTTCGGCGATTTTTCCACGCGCCGCGCCGCACCGGCTTCGACATCGTCACGCAACACACCGGATTCCTTGACATTATTCTGAGATGACGCCGTTTGCGGACGGCATGGCCCTTGCTTTCCCTGTGGCGCGCCCTTGCGGCGCAAAGGAGAGTCGCCATGCGTATCCTGCTCTATGCCGTCGTCGTGCTGACCATGATCATCGGTCAGGTGGCGTTGTGCCGGGCGGACTACACCTTCACGGACGCCAATGGCCAACGCTGGGTCGTGCGTGAGGAAACCCGGGCCTACGCCGTGGAACCGACCGAGCCCCGGCTCATCGTCGAACAGTGGCCCGCCCCTGCCGCGCGGCCCGAGCCCGCCCCCCTGCCCCCCGAACGCCCCGCCTACGGCTATTACTGGATCGCGCCGGCGCAGTAGGCGCGCACCCGCGCGCCGGCCGGGAAACCGGCTGCCACACGCCCTGCGGCGGCGCGAACGCCGCCGCAGGGCCGTACCTTCCCGGCGCATGCCGCGCGTCGCCATGCCGGACAAGGGCAAGGCGCGAAGGACGGCACGTGAAAACGAAGAGATCAAGGGAAAGCGGCCCGGACGCGTGGCCGGGCGCTGTCTCGCCGACAAGGCAGGGACGCCGCCCGGGAGCCGGGACGGCGTGTCGCGCCTCCTGGAAAGGAAAAAACGATCCGCCGGGGCCTATTCCTTGAAATCCCGGCAACTCCGGCAGCAGGACATGCAGCGTTCGGCAATCCAGATGCCGACGAAGACGCCCAGAGCGTTGGCCACGGCGTCGCCCATGCTGGCCGTGCGCCCGGGCACGAAGGACTGGCCCCACTCGAGCAGGCCCCCCAGGGGAATCATCAGATAGGCCGCCGCCCGGGCGCGGTCGCCCGTGGAGAATGCCCAAAGCGGCAGCGCGCCGAGCCAGGCGTAGGCGAGGACGTGGTAGAGCTTGTCGGCGTTCCAGAAATCGACGGGCAGCTCCAGGCGCGGGATCAGCGAAACCCAGCACGTCGCCACGACGGAAACGATCCACAGCGCCAGAACCATCCGGCGGACAAACGGCTTCTCGGTCATGGCTCCCTCCGCGCCGCGCCGGTCGCGCCCGAAACGCGCCTTTCACGGGCGCGGCGACTCTATACGCAGCCCGAGCAAATAGCCAGCGGGCGCGCGGCCTCCTGCCGCACGCGACCGCCGGTCCGTAGCCCGAGGGCGAAAAATGCGCCCGGTCTTACCCAATTGCCAGGACGAAAGTCCTCTCACGCCGTGATGCCCGAGTTTGGGCCCATTAAACGCCGCCGACAGGGCTTGAAATCAGCCCCAAGCCACGCGTATGGGCGTATTTTTATCCCGAGCGACGGTGCCGCGCAGACGGCTGTCGCCAATATATATTGTAATTTAAGATAATTACACTCTCGGCACGAATCCTGCCTCTGTTGCCGCGAGGTTTCACCATGTCGCCGAGCGCCCGTCCCGCAACTCCGCATCGCCCAGCCAGGCCGCGCGTCTGTCTGGCCTGCCATGACCAGCGCCTGGCCACGCTGCTGGAAACGGCGACGCTGCTGCGCCTCTACCGGCTGGCCGACGACGCCCTCGTGGAAGAGGCCGCCTGGCCCATGCCCGAGGGCGGGTTGCCGGCGCTGGCCGTGCTACTGTCCCGCCTTAACGTGACGCTGCTCGTGTGCGGCGGGGCCACCTGCTGCTGCCTGACCCCCTTCGCCCGTCACGGCGTAGCCGTGGCCCCCTGGATCGCCGGCGACGTACCTGCCGTGCTCGCCGCCCTCCTGCACAATCGACTGGAGACCCTGCTTTCGCCCGGCGCGCGCCCAGCCAGCGCCCACCGGTGCTGCGGCGGGTTTCACGCCATACCACCGGAGAACGACGCATCATGAACGAACAAGGACTTCGCGACTTAAACGACGAAATCAAGAAGAAACCCCCGACCGGCTTCGACAAGGTCAAGGCCGTGGTGGTCGTCCTGTCCGGCAAGGGCGGCGTGGGCAAATCCACGGTTTCCGCCAACCTTGCCGCCGGGCTCGCCATGGAGGGCAAACGCACGGGCCTGCTCGACGTGGACGTCCACGGCCCGAGCATCCCGCGTCTGCTCAAGCTCACCGGCAGCCGTCCCGACATGGCCGAGGATCGCCTCGTGCCCGTGGACTGGCACTGGAACCTCGGCGTCATGTCCATCGGCTTCCTGCTGCCCGGCAAGGACGATGCCGTCATCTGGCGCGGCCCGGCCAAGGCCGGCGTCATCCAACAGCTGGCCGAGCAGGTCGGCTGGGGCGAGCGCGACGTCCTCGTCGTGGACTGCCCCCCGGGCACCGGCGACGAGCCCCTGTCCGTGCTCCAGATTTTCGGCGAAAAGGCCATGGCCGTCATCGTCACCTCGCCCCAGGACGTGGCCGTGGACGACGTGCGCCGCTCCATCACCTTCTGCCGCCAGCTTTCCACGCCCATCGTCGGCATCGTGGAGAACCTGAGCGGCTTCGCCTGCCCGTCCTGCGGCGCGGTCCACGAGATCTTCAGCAGCGGCGGCGGCGAGCGCCTGGCCCAGGAAGCCGGCGTGCCGTTTCTTGGCCGCATCCCCATCGACCCGGAAGTGGCCCGCTCCGGCGACGACGGCGACGTGTTCCTGGCCGTGGCCGGCAAGAGCCCTTCGGCCGTGGCCTTCAAGCAGGTCATCGCCGAGGTCGTCAAGGCCCTGGACAATCCGCCGGCCGCGCAGCCCCTCAACGGATAGGGCGCGGCCATGAACGTCGAAAAAAACCAGGACGCCCTGGACATGATCCTCGAGGTTTTCGAGCAGGAACAGGAAGGCGACCTCGTCGCCCGTTTCGGCGAAAAAGGCTTCGCCATCTGGCGCGACGCGCCCGCGCGCAAGCGCCTGGCCGAGCCCACCGCCGTGGGGTCGGTCAAGGGCTCCTGCGGCGACACCATCGCCATCGCCCTGCTGATCGACGGAGAGACCATCGTGGAGACGGACTTCGACACCGACGGCTGCGCCTCCAGCCAGATCGCCGCGGCCACGGCCGCGGCCCTGGCCAGGGGCAAGAGCCTCGACGACGCCGTGGACATCGACGAAGAGGCCATCGTCGGCACGGTCGGGCAATTTCCCGACGACGACCGCCACTGCGCCTACCTGGCCGCCGCGGCCGTGCGCGAAGCCGTGCACCGCTGGATGATCGCGGGCGGCATGTTGGGGAAAGAGTAGAGAGGAAAGAGAAGAGAAGATGCCTCCGGCGGGGGGGGGGGGGGGGGGGGGGGGGGGGGGGGGGGGGGGGGGGGGGGGGGGGGGGGGGGGGGGGGGGGGGGGGGGGGGGGGGGGGGGGGGGGGGGGGGGGGGGGGGGGG
>JAEWPX010000076.1 GCA_023399375.1 Pseudomonadota bacterium
CCCCCAGACCCCCACCTTCCCCGAAAAACTTTTAAAGGGTAAAAAGGCTGCCCGCATCGGCGATGCAGCAGGCTTCCAAAGCAAAAATTCCAAGAACTTCGCCCCGGAGGGGCGACAGGCCGGGGCCGGGATTTCGCCTGCCGAGCCTGCCACGACAGCAGCGGCAGCGGCAGGTGAAATCCCGGCCACTCTTCGCAACGCCTCCCCCCGCCCTGCCGGTGACCGCAGCCCTCTCCGCGACACGCCGCCGGCCAGGGGGACCGGGGGGGATGATCCCCCCCCGGCGGGGTTCGGGGCGGAGCCCTGATCTTCTCTTCCCTCTCCCCTGCTACTCCAGGCCCCAGCCTTGGCGCACGGTCTCGCGCCAGGCCATGAAGGCCTCCAGAAATCCTTCAAGGGGCAGTTCGCCCTTCTCGCCGGTACGGCGGTCCTTGGTTTCGACGACACCGCGCGCGAGGCCCTTGCCGCCGAGCGTCAACTGGATGGGGAAGCCCATGAGGTCGGCGTCCTTGAATTTGACGCCCGGGCGTTCGTCGCGGTCGTCGAGGAGCGTTTCGACGCCGGCGGCGGTCAGCGCGGCGTAGAGTTCGTCGGCCTTGGCGACGGCGGCGTCGTCCTTGGGGCCGAGGTTCAACAGAGCCGCTTCGAAGGGCGCGATGGGCGGCGGAAAGACGATGCCGGCCTCGTCGTTGTTCTGTTCGATGCACGCGGCCACGATGCGCGAAACGCCGATGCCGTAGCAGCCCATGATCATGAACTGTTCCTTGCCGGCCTCGTCCAGGAAGGTGGCATTGAGGGCTTTGGAATACTTGAGCCCCAACTTGAAGACGTGGCCGACCTCGATGCCCTTGGTGAAGGAAAGCGGCGTGCCGCATTTGGGGCAGGGATCGCCCGGCGCGACTTCGCGCAGATCGGTGAAGGCGGCGATAACGGCGTCGCGGCCGAGGTCCACGTTTTTGAGGTGGGCGTCGGCGGCGTTGGCCCCGACGATCCAGGCGTTTTCCAGGGCCAGCTCCCGGTCGGCGTAGACGGGGATGCCGGCAAGGCCCACCGGGCCGGCGAAACCGACCGGAGCCTTGGTCACGGCCACGACCTCTTCGGGCGAGGCGAGGCGAAGGTCCTTGGCGTCGATGTGGTTTTTGAGCTTGATCTCGTTGAGCTCCCGGTCGCCGCGCACGAGGGCGGCCACGGGCTTGCCGTCGGCCATGTAGATGAGGGTCTTGACGATCTTCGCGGCGGCAACGCCAAGAAACGCGGCGACCTCCTCCACGGTGTGCTGGCCCGGGGTGGCCACGGTTTCGGCCGGCGGGCACGGGGCGATTTCGCCAAGTGGCGGACACAGGGCCTCGGCCTTTTCCAGGTTGGCCCCGTAGTCGCAGGCCGGGCAGGAGGCGATGGTGTCCTCGCCGGTTTCGGCCAGGACCATGAATTCATGGGAGAACGAGCCACCGATGGCCCCGGAGTCGGCGGAGACGGCGCGGAACTTGAGGCCCAGGCGCTCGAAGATGCGGGCGTAGGCCTTGTACATGCTCCAGTAGCTGGCATCGGCCCCGGCGTCGTCCTTGTCGAAGGAATAGGCGTCCTTCATGACGAATTCCCGGCCGCGCATGAGGCCGAAACGCGGGCGGATCTCGTCGCGGAACTTCGTTTGGATCTGGTAGAGGTTGACCGGCAACTGGCGGTAGGAGCGGATCTCGTGGCGCACGAGGTCGGTGACGACTTCTTCATGGGTGGGCCCGAGGCACGACTCGCGGTCGTGGCGGTCCACGAAACGCAGCAGCTCCCGGCCGTAAAACTCCCAGCGGCCGGATTCCTTCCACAGGTCGGCCGGCTGCACGGCGGGCATGAGGATTTCGAGCGCGCCGGCGCGGTCCATCTCCTCGCGCACGATCCTGGCGACGTTGTTGAGCGCCCTGAGCCCCAGGGGCAGATAGGTGTAGATGCCGGCGGTCAGCTTGCGGATCATACCGGCGCGCAGCAACAGCTTGTGGCTTACGACCTCGGCCTCGGCCGGGGTCTCCTTGAGGGTCGGGGCGTAGTAGCGGCTCAGTCGCATGCGGATTCCTTTTTTTCCATGAGATAGTGTTCCAGTTCTTCCATGAAGGCGGGAATGAGGTTTTCTCCGCCGCGCACCTTGCCGCGAATTTCGCCCTTGCGAAAGATGATGCCGCAGTCGCGCCCGCCGGCGATGCCGATATCCGCCTCGCGGGCCTCGCCGGGGCCGTTGACCACGCAGCCCATGACGGCCACGGTGAAGACGTCGGTCACGCCGCGCAGCCGCTCCTCCACGGCCTCGGCCAGGCCGACGAGGTCGATTTCCGTGCGCCCGCAGGTGGGGCAGGAGATGATTTCCGGACCGCGGGCGCGGATGTCCAGGGCGCGCAGGATTTCGTAGGCCACGCCGATCTCGGTCACGGGATCGCCGGTCAATGACACGCGCAAGGTGTCGCCGAGGCCCTCGGCAAGGAGAATGCCGAGGCCCACGGCGGACTTGACCGCGCCGCGCATGGGCGTGCCGGCTTCGGTGACGCCGATGTGCAGCGGGTAATCGACCCTGGCGGCGAGCAGGCGGTAGGCGGCCACGGTTCGCGGCACGCTCGAGGATTTGAGCGACACCTTAATGTCGTGAAAGCCCCGCCGCTCGAGCATGGCGATGTGGGTGAGCGCGCTTTCGACCATGGCCTCGGGTGTGGGGCCGCCGTACTTGGCGAGCAGGTCCTTTTGCACGGACCCGGAATTGACGCCGATGCGGATGGGCGCGCCGTGCGCCTTGGCGGCGGCGACCACGGTGTCCACGGCGGCCTCGGACCCGATGTTGCCGGGATTGATGCGCAGGGCGTCGATGCCGGCGTCGAGCGCGGCCACGGCCAAGCGGTGGTCGAAGTGGATGTCGGCGACAAGGGGCGCGTCCGTGCCGGCGCGGATGACGGCAAGGGCCTTGGCCGCGTCGTCGTTGAGCACGGCCAGGCGCACGATCTCGCAGCCGGCGTCGGTCAGGGCGCGGATTTGCGCGAGCGTGGCCGCGACGTCGCGCGTGTCCGTATTGGTCATGCTCTGGACGCGCACGGGATTTTCGCCGCCGACGCCGACGCCGCGAAGGGTCACGACGCGGGTGGGATGACGGGCGGGAGCTTGGGCGTTGTGCTGCATGGAGGGATGCTTGGGTTGCGGCGTTTCGGCCGGGGCTATTTGCCCTCGGTCACGCGGGTGACGTTGAGATAGGTTTCCTCGCCGGACTTTTTCGCCACGGAGCCTTCGATGTGGCAGGCGGCGTCCTTTTTGCCCAGGGCGAAGAGCTGTTCGATGATCTCCTTGGCGGTCACATCGTCGCAGATCATATAGGTTTTCTTGTCCGTCGTCTCAAAGGACAGACAGACGGTTTCGGTTTTGGGGTACTGAAAGACGCCCGTGCACCGGCCGGCCAGATTCACGGCCTCGCCGGCCTGGGCGGCAGCACCGCAAAACACCAGGGTCAGGGCCAGGGCCCGCAACAAGCCTCGCATCAATCAAACCTCCTTGACGCGTCCGGACGGATCGTCGCCCTTGTCCCGCGGCGCCCCGGCAACGAGGCCGAGCAGCCAGATCAGCAAGGTGACGGCGGCGGCGTGGTAGATGACGTCCTGGTGCATGAGCCACTCCAGGACCGTGCGAACCGGGCCGTCCGGCAGGGAAAATACCCAGCGCACCACGGCGTCGGGCAGGGCGTTCCCGAGCGGCCAGTCGAGCCATACCCCATCCCGCCAGGCCGTATAGACCTTCATGCCGAGCAGGGTGTACAGCGCCGTCAGGCTGCACCATAGGCAGCCCCGGCCGATGAGGTCACGTCGGGTTGTCATGCAAGCGCCCGTTTCCGGTCGTCGATTCGCGGTGGCGGCAATATAAGGGGGCCGGGGCGGCGTGTAAACGCCCGTTTGGGATCAGCCGCTGCCCGGAGCCGCCCCGACAGCGCGCGCAGCGCCGTCGAGGCCGGCAAGATGGGCCAGGGCGTCCTTGCGACCGGCGAACCGGGGAGCCCTGGCCGTGACGCCAAGCCTGTCGAGAACCTTGGCGAAATTGTCCGCAAGGCCGCACAGGGCCACGGGTCGCCCGCCACCCCCGACATCTTCGGCGACCTGAACAAGCAGGTCAAGGCCCGCGCCATTGATGGAGGCGTCGGGGCTGAAGGCAAACAGGAGCTTGGCCGCGCTTTCTGCCTGCCTGAGCGCCTGAGCGAGGTAGGGTTCGGCCTCGCCGGTCAGGCTGCCGTGGATGGTAAGAACGGCCACGTCGGCATCCCGCTCCACGTCCACGACGCCCCCCTCCTCACTTTCCTCCGCCAGGGAAAGCCGCGCCGTGGCCCGGGACAGGGCCGCTTCCAGGGCCTCGCGGCGGATGGGTTTGTCGATGAAGTCCGTGGCCCGCAGCTCCAGGGCCTCAAGCGCAAGGTCCACGTCGCCGTGGCCGGTGATGACGACGACCTCGGTCTGCGGCCGCTTTTCCTTGATGGCGCGCAACACGGCGAGGCCGTCCATGCCCGGCATCTTGATGTCGGTAAGCACGATGGGCGGCTGCTGCGCGGCAAAGATGCCGAGCCCCTCCTCGCCGCTTGCCGCGGTCAGGACACGGTAGCCGTATGCGCCGAGATAGAGTTCGAACATCCTGAGGGTGGGCCGCTCATCGTCGATGACCAGAATCGTGCGCATGCCGTGCTCCCGAGTTTGCCGATTTCCTTGTGACCGCCTGCCGGTGAAGCGTCAAGCCCCGAAAACGCCCGGATCGCGCGCCGCAGGAAAGATGAGGCGGAAGGTGCAGCCGCCGCCGGAGGTTTCGTCCACGACGATGTCGCCCCCGTAATCCTTTACAATGCCGTAGGTGATGGCGAGGCCGAGTCCCATCCCCTGCCCGGCCTGCTTGGTGGTGAAAAACGGCTCGAAGATCTTGTGACGCTCGCTTTCGGGGATGCCGCAACCGTTGTCGGACACGGTCGCGGTCACGCGGCCGTCGGCCATGCGCGTGGCGATGGCGATGCTGCGCGTTCTCTCGGGCGCGCCCGGCCTGGGCGAGAGCACCAGGGCGTCGCGGGCGTTGACCACGAGATTGAAAAAGACCTGCTCCAGCCGGTTGGCGTGGGCCTTGATCGGCGCAAGCGCGCCGAGGTCCAGGGTCACGGCGATGCCCTGAAGGGAAAGCTCGTGGCCGATGATGGCGAAAACGCCGCGGATAGGATCGTTTACGTCCACGTTTTCCAAGGTCGGTTGCGACTTGCGGCCGAAATCGCGCAGATGGGCGATGATCGCCGCAGCGCGGTCCACCTGTTCGCTGATCTGCGCGGTGACGGCGTCGAGATCCCCGGTCGGGGGCTTGCGGCCGGATTCGCTGAGCAGGCGCAGGTAGTCGCTGCCCATCTTGATGGCGTTGAGCGGCTGGTTCAGTTCGTGGGCGATGCCGGCGGACATTTCGCCAAGCGTCTTCATCTTGCTCGCCTGGATGAGCTGGGCGTCCTTTTCCACGAGTTCCGTGACGTCCGTTGCCGAAACGATAACCGCGTCGCGGCCGCGGTAGGCGATGCGGCAGGCGTGGAGGTTGACGTAGAGCGGTACGCCGCCTTTTTTCACGTGACGCAGCTTGGGCAAAAGCACCCGCTCCGGGGCGTCGCGGTCGGCGAGGTAGGCGGCGACGCCGTGCGCGCCGGCATCGGGCTCCAGGTCGGCGACAGGGCGGCCGAGAAGTTCCTTGCGGGCGTAGCCGTAGGCGTCCTCGGCCTGGGAGTTGGCGTCGAGAATGCAGCCATTCTCCGCGTCCACGACGAAGACCGGGTCGGGATTGCTGTCGAAAAGCGACCGGTACTTTTCCTCTGATTCCCGCAGCCGGCGGCGGTACAGCCGCATGCTCCAGATCATGTTGCCGAAGGATTCGGCGAGCTGGGCCACCTCGTCGCCGCCGCCGTCCTTGCGGTAGAAGCGGCACTCGCGGCAGGTCGGCGCGTTTTCCAGGCTGCCGGCCAGCGCGTCGTCGCCGAGGCTCTGGTCGAAGTGCCAGCACGGCAGGTCGGTATTGGCGTAGGCCGGGCAGTCCCGGGGCGCGGCGTCGCGCAGCCCGAGCAGGTTGGCAGGTTCCTCGAGACTTCCCCGGCTCACGGCGTCGGCGGCCTTGGTCAGACGGGTGATGGGCCGGGCCACGGCGTTGGACAGGCGCAGGACGATGAGGAACATGACCACCGTGACCGCGGCGATAAAACCGAGAAACGTGGTGCGCAGCGTCCCGACGAGGGAATCGATGTGGCTTTTGGACAGGCCCACGTGGACCGCGCCCAGGGTGTAGATGCCTTCGCGCACGGGCACGGCGATATCGATGGCCTGCGCGCCCTCGAATTCGACGAGCCGGATGTGCGATTCCGCGCCCTCGGGAATGCGGTTGACGCGCAGAAGCTCCTTGGGAAAGGGGCGCATGAAGGTGTTGGCCAGGATGCGGCCCTCGGTGTCCTCGATGAAAATGTAGGAAACGAGGATGCGGCGCTCGCCGAGCTGGGCGGCGTCGAAGACGAGGCTGACGAGGTTGGCCCGGTCCTTGTCGAGGATGAAGCCGCTGGCCCGCTCGGACAGGCTCTGGCCGATGGCTACGCCGCGCTGTTCGAGCTCCCTGTTGAGGCTCGTGACGAGAATCCAGCGCGCAAGCAGCGCGATGGCGGCGCTGACCAGCAGCACCACGGCCATGGCGCCGCCGAACATCTTGAGCTTGAGGCTGACCCGCCGGTAGGCGAACATGGCTACTCCCGCCCCTGCGGGGCCCCAGGGGCGGCCATCGGGGCCGCCTCGCCCCGTTGCGCCGCCGCGGCGAGGCGCGCGCGCAAGCTGGACCAGTCAGGAACGAGGGTGAATGCCCCCTTGTCGAGGAGCGTGAAGTAGACGCGCTCGAGTCCCTGGTGGCGGTCGGGCGCGAAACTCACCGGACTGGCGATGCCGACGGAAAAATTCCGGATGGATTCGACGGCGTCGAGAAAGCGCTCGCGGGTGAGGTTGCGACCGGTCCGGCGCAGGCCCTCGACGAGCACCTTGGCGTTGATGAAGCCCTCGAGCCCCACCAGATTGGGTTTTTCCTCCGGGAAATAGCGGGCGAGCAGGCGGGCGTATTCCACCACGCCGGAAAGCAGGCCCTCGGTATCGGGCAGGCCCGGCGGCGGCACGACCTGGGACATGACGAGCGGCGTGTCGTCGCCGGACCCCAGGATGCGCGCGAGCTCGTCCGCCCCGACAAAGGAGACGGCGTAAAAAAGGCCGGTGTAGCCCCGGCTTCGGGCGATGCGGATGGCCTTGGCGCAGGGCCCGGACGTGCCGATCATGACGATGGCCGTGGGGTCGGCCTCGAGGATGCGCGAGATGCCCTCCTCCACCTCCAGGGTGCCCCGGATGTAGGTGCCCCGGGCCACAGGGGCCAGACCATGGGCCTTGAGCGCCATTTCCGTTCCGCGCAGGCCGTCGAAGCCGTAGGCGTCGTACTGGTAGAAGACGGCCACGCGGTCGAGGCGCAAGTCGCCGACCATATGATCCACGGCGGCGGCGGTTTCCTGGTAATACGAGGGGCGGATGTTGACGATGACGCGCCGAAACGGCGTGCGCAGGGCGTCGGCCCCGGTGAAGCTGCCGACCAGAGGGGCCTTGGCTTCTTCCAGGAGCGGAATGATCTTGGCCGTGGTCGGCGTGCCCACGTAACTGAACAGGCAAAAGACCCGGTCGTCCACGATCAGGCGCTGCGTGTTGGCCACGCAGCGCGGGGGATCGTAACCGTCGTCCAGGGCGATCACCTTGATGCGCCGCCCGGCCACGCCGCCCGCGTCGTTGACCGCGTTGATAAAGGACATCGCCCCGAACAGCGTCTGCCTGCCCAGGTAGCTGGCATGACCGGTCAGCGGCAACGACGAGCCCACCACGACGAGGTCGTCGCCCACACCCGGCGCGCGCGCGTCCATCTCCTCCGCGGTCGGCGACCGGGAGCAGGACGCAAGCAAAATCGGGATCAGGACGGCAAGGAGGGGAACGAAAAAGAAGCGCGGCACGCGTGCTATCATGGCGGGGGCATATCAGATCATTTGTTCCGGTCAACCGCGACCGAAGGCGACCGGCCGGCCCGGGAGGCCGTGGCAGCGGCCTCCCGAAGCGGACGGAAGGGAACACGCACCGGTCCTGGGCAGCGGAAACGGCGTCGTGCCTGGTCCCGCAGCCCCACTTTCGCGGGTCCGGGGGACAACAATGTTCTTGCGGGCGCTGCGAAATGCAGCGCCCGCAAGGGGCGCAAGGCTAGCCGAAGGCGCGCAGCGGGCGCAGAACCTTGGCGAACAGGGCCTTGCGCGTGAGCATCTTCGGCCCGGCGTCGCCGTACTGGACGTACTTGTAGTAGGCGGCAGGCGGCTGCGGGCACAGGAAGATGCAGCGCACCGTCCCGGCGTCCACCAGTTCGGCCTTTGGATAGGCCGGCTTGAGTTTGGCCAGGCGATCCTTGGCCAAAGCCAGCATCTCCTCGCGGTCGCCGAAGTTCATGGTGCCGGTCGGGCAGGTCTTGACGCACGACGGCAGCATGCCGGCATGGACACGGTCGTTGCACATGTCGCATTTGTACATGAGCTTCGTGGCCGGATCGACGCGCGGGATGTCGTAGGGGCAGGCCTCGCGCACGGCTTCGGCATTAAGCCCCTTGGTCTTGTCGGTGAACACCACCGCTCCGGTCTCCGCGTCCTGGGCGATGGCGTCCGGGACCTCGGAGTCGCCCACCATCTTGCAGGGCGCGTCCAGGCAGTGGCGGCACTGGTCCGGGAAGAACAGCCAGTGGAACTTCCCGTCGATGGTGGTTTCGGTAAAGCGCACGACCTTGAGCGTCTGCCAGGACAGGTCGGGCGGGTTCTGGTGGGAGCCGGTGTTCTCGGTCGGCTCCACAGGCTTGTTCTTCCACTGTTTGCAGGCCACCTGGCAGCCGCGGCAGCCAGTGCAGCGGGACAGGTCCACGAAGAAGGTCTTTCCGTTCATGGCATCGCTCCTTTACGCCTTCTTCACGTTGACCATGAAGGCCTTCGTCTCGGGAATGCCCGTATTGGGATCGCCGACGGACGGACACAGGATGTTGGCCGAGTCGCCGCCCTGCTTGGGCCAGGTCCAGCCGTAGTGCCAGGGCACGCCGACCTGATGGACGGTGTGCCCCATGACCGTGAAGGGCTTGATGCGCTCGGTGACGATGGCCTTGGCCCAAAGCGAGCCGCGCGTGCTTTCGAGAATGACCTTCTCACCGTTTTTGATGCCGCGCATCGCGGCGAGCTCGGGGCTCATCTCGCAGAACATCTGCGGTTCGGCCTCGAGCAGCCAGGGCGAGTTGCGGGTCATGACGCCCGTCTGCCAGTGCTCGGTCACGCGGTAGGTGGAGCAGATGAACGGATAGCGCGGATCGCAGGTCGCGTGCACCTCTGTCGCGCCCTCGAACTTGAGCGCCGTGGGGTTGCTGAGCTGCCTGGAGAAAGGATGCTCGCCCACGGGGCACTCGAGCGGCTCGTAATGCTCGGGGAAGGGGCCGTCGTTGCGGCCCGGCCCGAAGAGCAGGCCCATGCCCTCGGTGGTCATGATGAAGGGATACTTGCCGGCTTTCGTGTCGGCCATGGGCGGCCAGGGACCGTCGGGCACGTCGCCCACCCACTTGCCGTCCTTCCACTCGATGACGGCCTTTTGCGGCTGATAGGGCTTGCCTTGCGGATCGACCGAGGCGCGGTTGTAAAGGATGCGCCGGTTGACGGGCCAGCACCAGCTCCAGCCGGGATAGAGGCCGATATTCGCCTGCATGGGCGTCTGCGTCTTGTCGCGGCGGGCGGCCATGTTCTTGTCGGTGTAGGAGCCGCAGTAGACCCAGGTGCCCGACGAGGTCGAACCGTCGGTCTGGAGCAGGGCGAAGCCGGGCACCGGGTCGCCGGGCTTGAAGGTCTTGTCCGCGTCGCCCACCTTGAGGGTCTTCTCTTTCAGGAAGACGCCGTTGATGCGCTTGGCGACCTTGTGCGGGTCGAAGGCGTGGTTCGTGGCCACATCCCAGTCGAGGTTCTTGATCGGATCGGGAAAAGCGCCTCCTTCCTTGGCGTAAAGGGCGCGGATCTTCTCGAACAGCTCGTAGATGATGTCGCCGTCGGGCTTGGTGTCGCCCGAGGGCTTCTGGGCTGCGTAGCGCCACTGCATCCAGCGGCCGGAGTTGGAGATGGAGCCTTCTTTTTCAAAGGACACGGCGCAGGGCAGGAAGAAGACCTCTGTCTTGATCTTCTTCGGGTCCATGCCCGGCCCTTTCCAGAAGGAGCCGGTCTCGGTCTCGAAGATGTTGACCGTGACCATCCAGTCGAGCTTGGTCATGGCCTCGCGGGTCTTGTTGGCGTTGGCGGTGCTGGCGGCCGGGTTCTGGCCCCAGGCGAAGAAGCCCTTGAAGGCGCCCTTGAGCATGACATCGAAGAGCGTGAGCCACGAGTAGTCCTTGCCCGGCTCGAGCTTGGGCAGGTAGCCGTAGCCCGTTTCCAGGTCCTGCTCGGGATAGAGGGACTTGAGGAAGCTGGCCATGTACTTGGGCCGGTTGCCCCACCAGTTGGCGCTTTGCGGGTCCTTGGTGGCCGGGGTGTTCTTGTCGTTGTACTCGGCCAGGTTCTGCATGGCCGCCGAGGGCGTGGGGATGTAGCCGGGCAAGATGTGGAAGAGAAGTCCCTGGTCCGTGGAGCCCTGGACGTTGGCCTCGCCGCGCAGGGCGTTGATGCCGCCGCCGGCCACGCCCATATTGCCGAGAAGGAGCTGCACGATGGACATGGCCCGGATGTTCTGCACGCCGACCGTGTGCTGGGTCTGGCCCATGGCGTAGAGCATGGTGCCGGACTTTTCCGGTTTGCCCGTGGCGGCGTACGTCTGGTAGACCAACTGCAAGTCGGCTTCGGGCGTGCCGCTGATCTTGGAGACGGCCTGCATGGAATAGCGGTCGTAGTGCTTGCGCATGAGCTGGAACACGCAACGGGGATCGCGCAGGGTCGGGTCTTTTTTGATGAGACCGTTCTCATCCTTGGCGAACGCCCAGGCCGACTTGTCATAGGCGCGCTTGTCGCTGTCGTAGCCGGAGAACAGGCCGTCCTTGAAGTCGAACTTGTCGCCCACGATGAACGAGGCGTTGGTGTAGTTGACGACGTAATCCTTGAAATACAGGTTATTGGCCAGGATGTAACGGATCATCCCGCCCAGGAAGGCGATGTCCGAACCCGAGCGCAGCCGGGCGAAGACGTCGGCGTGGGCCGAGGTGCGCGTGTAGCGCGGGTCGACGTGGATGATCTTGGCGCCCTTGTCCTTGGCCCGAAGCGCCCACTTGAACGAGATGGGATGGTTCTCGGCGGCGTTGCTGCCCATAATCAGGATGCAATCCGCATTGGCGATGTCGATCCAGTGGTTCGTCATCGCCCCGCGTCCGAACGACTCTGCCAGAGCCGCTACAGTGGCGCTGTGTCAGATACGGGCCTGGTGCTCGATGTATGTCAGTCCCATGGCCCGGAGCATGGCCTGGTAGATCCAGCATTCCTCGTTGTCCATGGCCGCGGAGCCGACGGAGGCCAGGCCTTCGCAGCGGTTGACCGTGCGGCCCTTGGCGTCCTTGGCCGTAAAGCTCGCGTCGCGCACGTCCTTGACCTTGCGCGCGATGCGGTCCAGGGCCCAATCCCAGCTTTTTTCTTCCCAGTTCTCGGCGTACGGCGCGCGGTAGAGCACCTTGTAGATGCGGCGGTCGTTTTTCCCGAGCTGGTAGTGGGACGCGCCCTTGGGGCACAGGGAACCTTCGCTGATCGGATGGTCCGGATCGCCCTCGATGTTGACGACCTTGCCTTCGCCGTTCTTGTCCGTGCTGGCGATCAGACCGCAGCCCACGGAGCAGTAGCAGCACACCGAGGTGGTCTGCTTCGTGAACTTGAGTTTGTCCGCTTGCGCCGCCGCCTGGGCCTGCGCCTGCCCCAGGTCGAAGCCCAGCCCGCCGAACGCGGCCACGGCCGTGGTCGCGCCCGCGATCTTGAGGAACTCTCGCCGGTTCCATTCCATACTCGTCTCCTTTGCCGCCAGGCGTGCCGCATCCCCTTCCCGGTTCGGAAGGGCTTGTTGCTTTCTTATGCTAAATTTAGCATAAGTTAAAAATAACATAGACTTCCGTAATGAGAGTCACTTATTACCTAAAAAACAGGAGAGTCACGGTCAAAGGAAAAAGAATTACGCAAGGTCTGGCACGAAAGCACAGACATTAGCGAGTAAAATAGGTAGGATATCCGTATCGCGGGAGTTGAAGCGAAACTCGAGTTCCTTGAGGTACAGCGGAAATTTGCGGGCCGTGACGCCGTGGAAGCGCACGAGCCGGTCCCGGGCGTAGGCCCAGAAGCCGTCCTGGCGCGGCGCGACGGCCGGCATGCGCCCGGCCACCTCGACGAAGCGGCGCGTGAGCACCTCGGCCCCGCAGGTCACGAGGGTCTGGTAGCGCTGGTAGCGGTCGGAAAAGACGATGCCTCCCAGGCGCGACAGCGGCAGGGAGAAGTGCAGGTTGAAGTGCAGGATATCCTCTGGCGTCATGTCCGGCAGGTAGTCCACGAAGGCCATGTCGCCGCGCTCCAGGATGCCGAAGACCGGCGCCTGGGCCAGCGGCGCGTCGGCGGAGACGGGGCGCAGGGTCTTGCCGGAAAAACCGAGATCGCGGCCGAGCGGCCCGCGCAGGATGGCCAGACCGTCGAAGCTCGCGGCCAGGATGGCCAGGCGCACGAGGGTGGCGGCCTTGTAGGCGGTGTTGTAGGCGACGCCAAGGGCCGCGGCCATGGCGTTGGCCGTTTCCTCGGCGACGAAGAGTTCAAGCAGGCGCAGCCACTGCCGGGGCGTAAGACCCGCCAGCCCGGCGAAACGGCCGGTCAGGGCATGGAAGGTGTAGCGGCACGAGGCGCAGCGCATGCGCCCCTCGGCCAGGGCGTAGGCTTTGGCCGCGCCGCAGCGCGGACACGTCGTGCGCCCGCCGGGCCAGCACTGGCGTTCGATGACCTTCCTTGCACCGGCGTCGGTCTTGGCGTGGCGGCGGATGTCCAGGGCCATCGCGGCGACGCGCTCAGCCGCCGATGGCCGACATCTCCCGGGCTTCCGGGGTCGCGCCGGGATTTAGGACCTCGTACCCGAGCGGCTTGTCGCGAAGGGCCAGGGCGATCACCCGCCGCACCATGGGCAGTCCCAGCTTGGGGTTGCGCAGCAGGGGCCGCAGCTTGAATTCGCGTTCGGAAAACAGGCACGTGCGCAGCTTGCCGTCGGCCGTGATGCGCAGCCTGTTACAGGAGGCGCAGAAATGGTCGCTTAAGGGCGAGATGACGCCGAAGCGGCCAAGCCCGCCCGCGATGCGGTGCATCCTGGCCGGCCCGCCCGTTTCGTGGGGATTGTTTTCGGGGACGAGCTCCGCCGCGCCCCGCGCCAGTTCCAGGACGTCCTGGGCGGAAATGTAGTTTTCCGGCTTCCAAAGGTTGCCGTCGCCCACGGGCATGAATTCGATAAAGCGCACATCCAGGGGAAATTGCGCGGCCAAGCGCACGAAATCAGCTATCTCGGCGGTGTTGATGCCGCGCAGGGCCACGGCGTTGATCTTGACGCGAAGCCCGGCCGCGAGGCTCTCGTCGATGGCCCGGCGCACCGCGTCCAGGCGGTCGCTGCCCGTGATGCGGGCGTATTTTTCGCGGTCGAGGGTATCGCAGGAGATGTTGACGGCCGTAACGCCGAGCGCGGCAAGGGTCGCGGGCTTCCCCGCGAGCATGGTGGCGTTGGTGGTCAGGCGCAGATCGAGTTCCGGGTAGCGGCCCATGAGGGACTCGATGAAGACCATGATGTCGCGGCGGGCAAAGGGTTCGCCGCCGGTCAGCCGCACCTTGGCGATGCCGAGGTCGCGCGCGAGCGCCACGAGGTCGAGCATTTCCTCGTAGCGCAGGATGTTCGGGTGCGCAATGAACGGTACCTTGTCCTTGGGCCGGCAGTACATGCAATTGAGGTTGCAACGGTCGGTGACGGAAAGGCGCAGGTAGCTGACTTCCCTGCCCCGCCCGTCGCGCAGGCGCTTGTTCGTCGCTGTCATGACCCGATCTCCATGTCCCGGGCCAGCAGGAGGTCCGGGGGCGCATTGACGTTGAAAAAGGCCCGCGCCGTATCCCGGTCGGCCTTGTCGTAATCGATGTGGCAACGCAACGGTTCGGGAAAAATCGCGGAAAGCCGCCGCTGGCCACGGGCGAGGCTTTCGCGCAAAAGCGGCGCGCCTTCGGGGTCGTAAATCGCGACCAGGGATTCCACGTAGCCCGTTTCCGCGATGCGGTAGGTGGTCATGCGCGTCCCGGCCGGACGGACCCGCCAGGCCGCGACCAGCCGCGCCAGGGTCGCCTCGTCCAGAAACGGCAGGTCGCAGGACACCACCAGGCACGGCCGCCCCGTGGCCTCGAGCACGGTGAGCACGCCGCCGGCCGGTCCCTGCCCGGACTTGGCGTCCGGGAGCCAGTGCGCGCGGATGCCGAAGGCGGCCGGATCGCGGCCCGAGACGCACAGTTCGCCGGTGACGTTTTGCACGACGGAAGCAACGCGCGCGAGCATGGGCTGGCCGAAAAACGTGAGCCAGGCCTTGTCCCGGCCCATGCGGCTCGACTTGCCGCCGGCCAGGATCACGCCGAGCAGCGTCTGCGGCGCGCCGTTCACGCCACGACCCTGCCGGCGGCGTCGGTGAACACCGTGAAGCGCAATTCGGCGTCGCGGGCGAAGCCGACCAGGGTGACGCCCGCGGCCACGGCCGCGTCGTAGGCCGCGCCGGTCACTGCCGAGCGGCTGACCACCATGCGAAACCCCGCGCGCAATGCCTTTTCCATCATGGAGGCCGTGACCCGACAGGACAGGAAAAGAAGCAGCCCGGCAAGACTGACGCCCTGGCGCACGCCGTAGCCGGCCAGGCGATCCAGGCAGTTGTGACGGCCGATGTCCTCGGCCCGGGCGATAAATTCGCCGCACCCCGCATCGAAGAGCGCGGCGCGGTGGAAGCAGCCCGTGCCGTCCCAAAGCCCGGGGGCGGCAATAAACCGCGTCACGAGCGCAAGGAGGTCCGACGCGGCCACGGACGGCGGCAAAGCCGGGTCGGCGGCCGGGCGCGGGTCCGGCACGGCGTCCAGGTCGAACGTCAGGCCCTCGGCTCGGCGCACGACCGGCACGAGGCCCTGCGGCAGCATGTCCAGGGCGGCATGGCCCAGGGCGAGGCCCTCGGGGTCGATGGGCGCGGCGAAAAGCTCCCGCTCCCCGTAGCCGGCAAGGCGCAGCCGGACGCGGATCTCCACCGCCACGTCGTCGGCAAACGGCCGCATGACGCCGTCTTTGAAGCGCCGGCAGGCGATTTCCCGGGTCAGCGCCGCCTCCATATCAAAACCCCCAGGCCGAGAGCACCGGTCGCGCGAATCCCTGGTTGCGGGCGGCGAGGTCGAGCGGCAGCGACTCCAGGTCGTCGAGGACCGGGAGGCTCGGCCGGTCCAGCTCCCGGAAGTCCGTGGTCTTGATGTAGTTGTTGCAGCGCAGGCAGACGTGCACGGCATACCCGGGCTCGTCCGGAGCGGTGAAGACCTCGAGCATCTTGTGCTCCTCCTCGCCGCAGTAGGGGCACATGAGGCGCTTGGCACGGTATTCCAGCTGACAAAACGAGCACGTCAGATGCCTGGCCCCGGCTTTGCCGACCAGGCGCGCCATGAGCGGCGGGCTGCCGCAGACCGGGCACTGGCCGAAATTCCAGGTGCGGTTGTCGGGAAAATGGGCGTAGACGGCCTCGGCCACGGCGGCCAGGCGCGGCGTCAGCGCGGCCTGGACGAGAAAGGACAGCAGACGCGGGGCGCTCGGCGTCTTCTCGCCGTAGGCGGCGAATAAGGTGTCGTCGCCGGCCGTGAAGCGGGAAAAGGCCTTGGGCAGGTCCAGGGCGCCGGCCTCCCGGTCGGCGCGGATCACGGCCATGGCTTCGGCCAAGTGGGGTTCGCTCGCCCCGACCAGGCGCGTGAGCTCGTCGAAAAACACCTCAGACCGGGCCATATCCAGGGGAAAGGCGTCGCGGGGGAGCATGGGCGCGCCGCGCAGCACCCGCTCGATGTCCTCCAGTTCCGCGACATCGATCGTCACGCGTTCCTGCGCGCGGGCCTCGAGCTGCGCCCGAGCGGCGGCGGCGACGAGGGCCAGCATAGGCGCGGGCAGCACGGTTTTCTTCGTGATGTCGGCAAGTTTTTTTTCCAGCAGCCGGCTTGCGGCGGCATGATCGAAAGGCATGGATTCTCCTTGGCGTCCCGGCCGGTGATGCGAAGCGTCGCCGGGGGCACGATGACATTATGGTGACGTGGTAGGGAATGGCAAGAGGATGCTGACGGGAGCGCCGCGCGCGCCGCCTGCACGTGACGCGCGCATTGCATTGGCTCCCCGGGCGCGCTATCACAAAATAAATGGTGCTTTCGAAGCGGCCGCGTCGCGCCGATGCGCTTTCCTCCAAGCGATGCATGAGCCGCCTGACGGCTCCGGGATTCTCTCGCGTCCACCCCGCCCTGGCCTTGCGGGCCTTCGACAAGGAGAACCGCCATGACCGCCGAAACCGTGTTCCGCTGTCCTGCTTGCGGCGTCGTCTTCAACGCCGCCGACCTCGAGGGCAAAGCCCACTGCCCGGTGTGCGACCTGCCTTTCGGGGCGAACCACTCGCACGAACACGCCAGGGGCCCCCTGCGCGGCATCTTCACCGCCCAGGCGTTCGTGGATCCGGCGTCCGGATGCGTGGTCCGTTTCGAATACGCGTGGCTGTGGACGCTCCTGTTCGGCCCCTTGTACTTCGCCTGGCGGGGAGCCTGGCTTCATGCCGCACTCTGCCTTGCGGCGGCCGCGGCCACGCTCGGGCTGTCCTGGCTCGTCTACCCGTTCCTGGCCGCGCGTCTGTTGCGCCGGCATTACCTGTGCAGGGGCTACGACCCGGTCTGAGGGGGACGCGCCGCGCCGTCCGTTTCGCGGAACCCACGGCGCAGGCGGAAGACCGCCAGGGCGAACACCGCCCCGAGCGTGTCCGCCAGCATGTCCTTCTGGGCGTCCCAGACGTCGCCCTGGCTGCCCAGGAACTCCACGCCCGCCTCCCCTCCCTCGAGGACGGCGTAGCCCCATTCGATGATTTCATAGGCGCAGGCCACGGCCATGATGGTGGTCAGCCCGAACAGCAAGGCCACGGTCGGATGGGCCAGGCGCTTTCGCGTGAGCAATTCCGCCAGGGGATAGGCGTAAAAACCCACGGAGAAGTGGGCGACGCGGTCGAAATGGTTGCGCGAGAAGCCGAACAGGTCCGTGACGAAGCCGAAGGGGACGTTGGCGAACGTGTAGTGGCCGCCGATGGTGTGCAAAAAAAGCCAGACGGCCATCATGGCATAGGCTATATCGCTGTAGCGGAAGAGGTGGTAAGTGGCGACAATCAGCGCGAACATGGCCATGACAGGGATGTTTTCCGCCCACCAGACCTCTCGCGAAGCCGGATGGACCGCGAGCAGAGTGAAAAAGAGCGCGAATACCACGGCAAGGACGACCGGGAAGCGGCCTGGGCCGCGTTGCAGCTTCATGATTCTCCTCCGGCTTGCGGTTGCGCGTCAGCGCTTGCACCACCCATTGGCCGGAGAATGTAGCGATTTTCCCAGGCAGCGTCATGGGCTTTCCCGCGAGGGGAATGCCGTTGCGCAGAAAGCCCGGAGCCGCAGACTCCCCCGGTCATGGCCAATCTACGGCAGAAATTGCGAAAATGGTCGTGAATGCCCGCATGCCGCTTTGCAAGCGGCCGACGCGCCCTTGATCCGACAACAACCGGGCACGGGAACGGCAATTATTTTTTGTTAAATTTGAAAAATCATTAGCGACGCCTCATTGACTTCCCAGTCTCGCCCGATGATAAAGAACAATCCCTGTAGCGAGATTCACGGCAATCGACATAGGGTGACAATCTCAAGCTGTCGACACCGTGTGGCTCACATGCAATGTGTCGCCACAAACACACTATGGAGTCGCATCATGAACGGCAGCAACATTGCGGAGGCAGTCTCAGACCTGATAGGCAAGGACAAAATTCTCGCGGACAGAGAAAACCTCCTTTGCTACACCTATAATGCCGGCGCAGAGCCGCCCACGTCCACCCTGCCGTCCGTAGTGGCGTTTCCGGAAACCGCTGCGGAAATCTCCCTGGTCCTGCAATTCGCCAATGCGCACGGCATTGCCGTGGTCACCCGCGGCGAAGCGTCCAATCTTAGCGAGAGCGCCTTGCCGTGCCACCAGAATTGCATCGTGCTTTCCACCAAACGCCTGCAAAAAATCGAGATCGACACGAAAACCCTGACCGCCACGGTCGGGGCCGGCGCCGTCAATGCCGACATCAAGGCCGCGGCGGAACGCCATGGCCTTTTTTATCCGCCGGACCCCTCCAGCTACAGGTTTTCCACTATCGGCGGTAACGTGGCCTGCGACGCGGGCGGGCTGCAGTGCGTGAAATACGGAACGACGAAGCACTATGTTCTGGGGATCGAGGCCGTGCTGCCCTCTGGCGCCATCATTCGCACGGGCGGGAAATGTGTCAAAAACGTGGCCGGTTACGATCTGACGCATCTGCTCGTCGGATCCGAGGGCACGTTGGCCGTGATGACCGAGTGCATCCTGAAGCTGCTCCCCCTGCCCGAGGGCAGGCAGACCATGCTGGCCATCTTCGACGATGTGGAAAAAGCCGCCACTGCCGTCTCGCGCATCATGGTCGGCGGCGTGGTTCCCTCGATCATGGAATTCATGGAAAATACGTTCATCCGAGGGGTGGAAGCCTTCTGTCATCTCGGTCTGCCCGTGGACGCGGCAGCCCTTTTGCTCATGGAGGTGGACGGCGACCTGGCCAGCCTGGAGAGGCAGGCCTCCCGAATCAAGGAAGTCTGTCAGGGACTCGGTGTACGGGACTTCAAGATCGCCCGGGACGCCAAGGAGGCCGAGGAGTTTTGGCGGGGTCGCCGGGCGGCGCTGCCGGCCCTGGCCCGGGTGGCCAAAGGACGGCTTGGCGGCGACCCGGCCGCGCCCATAGACCGCCTCCCCGAGGTGGTGCGTCTGCTGCACCAGTTGGAAAAGGAATACGGCATCAAGACGGCCTGCCAGGGGCATGCCGGCGACGGCAACGTCCATCCCCACTTTTTCTACGACACGCCCGAGGAAAAGGAACGCGCGGCCCAGGCCAGGAGCGAATTCTTTCACGCACTCATCGACATGGGTGGCACGGTCACAGCTGAACATGGCGTGGGCCGGGCCAAGGTAAAATACCTGCGCCACCAACTGGGCGATGCCCAGATCGCCCTCATGCGGGCCGTAAAGGGCGTTTTCGATCCCAACAACATCTTGAACCCGGGCAACATATTCGGGGAGTAGGCAGCATGGATGCGCACCACGTCGACGCCCATCTTGCGGATTTTGCCGGCCAGGCCGACCAATGCACCCGTTGCGGCTCGTGCCAGACCGTCTGCCCGGTGCACGCAGTCACGCTGACCGAATCGACCTGCCCCCGGGGCAAAGTGCATTTGGCCCGGGAGATCGAGGCGAACCGGCTGACGCCGAGCAAGGAACTCCAGGAGGTCGTCTTCACATGCCTCATGTGCAAGACCTGCCTGCCCAGTTGCCCATCCGGCGTACCCACCGACGTCCTCTTCCTGCGGCTGCGCCGTGCGCTAGCCGTAGAGGTCGGCCTGCCCCTGGCCAAACGGATCGCCTTTTCCGCCTTGACCTATCGCCGGCTTTTCGATCTCGGGCTCCGTCTGGGACCGGCGTTCCAGTCGCTGCTGTTCAAGGAGGCTCCCGACGGACGCGGCGGCAGGCGCAGCCGCGTGCCGCTTCCGGCCGCCGGACTCAACATGCGCCGCATCATCCCGTCACTGGCCTCGCGGCCGCTACGGTCGCTTCTGGCCAAAAGACCCCGCATAAACGCCCCCAAGGCGCGGGTGGCGCTTTTCCCCGGCTGCATGCTCAACTACGTCTATCCCCAGGCGGGCAAAGCCATCGCCGACATCCTTGCCAAAAACGGCATCGAACTGCTCCTACCCCAGGGGCTCGGCTGCTGCGGCGTTCCGGCCCTGGCAAACGGCGACGTCGCGACGGCCGGTTTCCTGGCCGCGCGCAACGTCGAGACGCTGGCTTCATGCGAGTGCGACGCCATCATTACCGGTTGCGCCTCCTGCGGGGCAGCCCTGCGAAACGACTATGCGCTCGCCCTGGAGGACAACTCCGCCCTTCAGGCGTGGAACGCGCTGCGGACCAAGGTTTTCGACATCGTCCAGTATCTGGCTCAAACCGGTTATTCCCGGGATTTCAAGGAGATCAAGGCCAAGGTGACATATCATGACCCGTGCCATCTGGCGCGCGGCATGGGCGTGACTGCGGAACCCCGGACCGTCATCGCCAGCCTGCCCGGCGTGGATTACGTGGAGATGCGAAACGCCGCCACCTGCTGCGGTTGCGGCGGCACGTTCAGCTTGACCCAGTACGAACTGGCCCGGAAGATCAATGACAAGAAGATCGACAATATCGAAGCCAGCGGTGCGGAAGTGCTTGTCACCGGCTGCTCGGCCTGCCGCATGCACATCAACGACGGCCTGAGCCGCCGTCCGGGAAACATCCGGGTCATGCACACCGCCGAACTGGTGGCCATGGCCTATGGAGCATGACGTTTGCCGACGCACCGGCGGATGCCACGCCGGCTCCCGGCCATCGCCTGAGCGTCAAGAGATTGCCCGAACAGGGTCGAGAAAAGAGGAAGTGCCGCTCGGGACCATGCCGGGACCTGAAGGCGGGATCACGAAAACAGCGGGTTGCCCCTGTCCCTTCGGACAATTGCAACCCGCTGGTATCATGCTGGTACCGGGAGCGAGACTCGAACTCGCAAGACCTTGCGGCCGGCGGATTTTGAGTCCGCTGCGTCTACCAATTCCGCCATCCCGGCTCGAATTGTGAAACATAGTCGAACCAGCACAACCCTGTCAAATCTTTTCCCTCTTGTGCCCCCCGTCCGGAACTGATAGCCCTCCCCTGCCTTCGCCGGCAAGGAGCGTTCCCATGATCCCCATCGGTCCCCTGGTCAACGGCGCGGCCATCGTCGCCGGCGGTGTCCTCGGCCTCGCCCTTCACGGCCGTTTCCCCGACCGCGTGCGCGCCACCATGTTCCACGCCCTGGGCCTTTCCATCCTGCTCATCGGCCTCAAAATGGCCCTGACCGGCAACGCCCCCCTGCTCGTCGTCATCAGCATGCTCGCCGGGGCCGTGGCCGGCGAGCTCCTCGACATCGAACGCCTCATGGCCCGCGCCGGCGACGCCGTCAAAGCCCGCCTGCGTTCGGACAACGCCCTTTTCACCGACGGCCTCGTCAATGCCTCGGTCATCTTCTGCACCGGCACCATGGCCATCCTGGGCTCCTTCGACGAAGCCCTCAAAAGCGACTACACGCTCCTTTTCGCCAAAGCGGCCCTGGACGGCTCCGTGGCGCTCATCCTGGCCACCACCCACGGCGCCGGCGTCCTACTCTCGAGCCTGCCCGTGGCCCTTTACGAAGGCCTGCTCGTCTATCTCGGCGCGGCCGCCCAGGGCTACTGCACCCCGGACCGACTGACCCAGCTCACGGCGGTCGGCGGCCTGCTCATCGTGGCCATCGGCCTCAACATGCTCGGGCTGCTCAAGATCCGCGTCGCCAACCTGCTGCCGGCCATGGTCGTTGCCGTGCTGCTCGCGCCGTATTTCTCCTGACGCCGTTTTTCGCCGCGCTTCCTTTACGCGGCCCACGTTTTGCCGTAAACCGGTGCCGCCATGCACGAACTCTCCATCGCCCAAAGCCTGATCGCCCTGATTGAGGACGAGATGGCCAAGCACGGAAAAGAAACCCTGGTCAGCGTCAAGATCAAGCACGGACGCCTTTCCGCCGTGGTGCCCGAAGCCCTGGAGATGGGATTTACCGCCCTGACCATGGACACCCGGCTGGCAGACGCGAAAATCGTGCTCGAGGAAACGCCTGTCGTGTTGCGCTGCCGGGCCTGCGCCAGGGAGTTCACGCCCGAAGGCTCCTCGGCCTTCGCCCCCTGCCCGGCCTGCGGCGAGGAACTCGGCCACGCCGTGCTCTCCGGCCGCGAACTCTACATCGAATACCTCGAACTCGAATAGCGGAGGCTTGCCATGCAGATTCCCGTAGTGCGCAACATCCTGGAGGCCAATGCCCGCATCGCCGCGGACCTCAAGGACTTTTTCGCGAAAAAAGGCATCCTCGTCTTAAACCTCATGAGCTCCCCGGGTGCGGGCAAGACCACCGTGCTCGAACGCACCTTAAGCGCCCTGGCCCCGGAAATGCGCATGGCCGTGGTCGAAGGCGACCTGCAAACCGACAACGACGCCCGCCGCGTGGCCGCGACCGGCGCCCAGGCCGTGCAGATCAACACCGAGGGCGGCTGCCACCTGACCAGCTCCCAGGTCCAGGAGGCGATCAAGAGCCTCGACCTCGAAGGCCTGGACGTCCTTTTTATCGAAAACGTGGGCAACCTCGTCTGCCCGGCGGAGTTCGACGTGGGCGAGGATTTCAAGATCACGCTTCTAAGCGTTGCCGAAGGGGACGACAAACCGGAGAAATATCCGCTGATGTTCCATATTTCGGCAGCGCTGCTGCTCAACAAGGTGGACTTGCTCCCTTACGTGGACTTCGACCTCGAGCGCGCCAGCCGCCACGCCCGGGTGCTCAACGAATGCATCGAGGTCTTTCCGGTTTCCGCCCGCAGCGGCGAGGGCCTCGACGCTTGGTACGACTGGCTGCGCCGCCGCCTGGCCGACAAGCGCGCCGCCGCCTGATCCGACGCCTTCCGCCGTCCCGCCGCGCCTGCGGGCGGGACGGCGCGCCGTGCCCTTCCCTCGACTTTCTCCAATTATTTCATGGCCGCCATGACATCCGCCCGACGCGCAAGCGTGCTGGCGTCCTGGTTTACCCGGTCGCAAGTCCTGTTTCATTGTTTGAAAAAATCACACGATTTTAAAGACTTCTTCCAATGGCCCCGCCACAAGGGCGACAACTTTATCCAGTATAAACAGGCAATTAGCAAAAACTCTTCTTCCCACATCATTGGCATGAAAATTGATTGATTTCCGGCGATTCGCAAACCGTTCGCACAGGGAGAAGGATATGGATGCTCTGTTTCGCAAAATGCTCGTGACCCTCGGGTTCGTCTGCCTGATCCTGACCGCTTCGGCCGGATGGGTCCTGGCGCAGCAGAACCTGGCGGCCGGCAGCTTCAGCTTCGAACCGCGTTTCAGCGCCTTCGGCACCACCAACGACCGCGTCAACTCGATCTACATGTATGGCGGCGCGCTGACCTACTTCATCTTCGACAACGTGGGCGTGGAAGTGGAAGGCATGGGCGTCTACGTGGACCAGAACAAGCGCTTCGAAACCGCCTATGGCATCGGCACCAAGTCCTCGCCCGCCAGCGGCATCGGCGGGAACTTCAACGCCCGCTGGCACTTCGTGAACACCGGTCCGGCCACGGTCTTCGTCGGCGCGGGTCTCGGCGGCCTCTGGGCCGACACCCAGGTGCCCTACAACGGCTTCGAGAACAGCGTGACCGAAAACGGCGAGCTCGGCGCGAGCTACGCCCTGACCCAGCAGCTGAGCATCAAGGGCTCGGTCAAGTACCTGCACATCGGCCAGTTCAACAGCCAGGGCGTCAACGGCTTCGGCGGCACCCTCGGCCTCAATGTCAGCTTCTAGGCCGAACGCCGCCGCAGTCGCGGCCCCCAAGCCCTTTCGCGCCGCGTGCGCGGATACGACCGGCCGCCTCGCCAGCGGCCGGTTCGCGTTTGGGCCCCTTTCCTTTTCGGGGCGACGTCCCTATAGTCATGCGGTAAACGGCCGAAAGGTGGGGACATGAGCAAGATTCTCGATCAGGACGAAGTCGATGCGCTGCTGCGCGGGCTTTCCGGCGGCGAGATCGAGGCGGAAAACGACATCCTGGAGGACGACTCCGGAGTCGTGGTCTTCGACCTGTCCAACCAGGACCGCATCATCCGCGGCCGCATGCCGGTCCTTGAGATCATCAACGACCGCTTCGCCCGACTGGCCTCCAACGCCATGGCCAACGCCATGCGCAAGCGCGCCGACGTCAACCCCATCTCCATCGACATGTCCAAGTTCGGGGACTTCATGCGTTCCCTGCCCGTGCCCACCTCCATCAACATCTTCAAGCTCGACCCCCTGCGCGGCAACGCCATCCTCGTCGTGGACTCGCGCCTCGTCTTCGCCATGGTGGAGAGCTTTTTCGGCGGGGCCGGTTCGCAGCCCAAGATCGAGGGCCGCGACTTCACGCCCATCGAACAGGCCATCATCAACCGGGTCGTGCGCATCGCCTTGGAAAACATGGAGGAATCCTGGCAGCCCGTGCACGAGGTGCACATCGAGCTCGTGCGCAGCGAGGTCAACCCCCAGTTCGCGGCCATCGTGCCGCCAAGCGACGTAGTCATCGTCGTTACCTTCGAAGTGGAGCTGGAGAACGCCATCGGCTCGCTGATCGTCTGCCTGCCCTACGCCACCATCGAGCCCATCCGCACCAAACTCTACGCATCCTTCCAGACCGAACGCCTAGAAGTGGACCACGCCTGGATCGCGCGCTTCAAGGAACGGCTCATGGAAACTCCGGTGGAGATGCTCGTGCGCTTCGGCCGCTCCCAGATCACCGGCCGCCAGCTGCTCTCCTTGAAGCCCGGGGACATCATCATGCTCGACAACGACGTGGACGACCTGCTCGACGCCGAGATCCAAGGCGTGCGCAAGTTCCGGGGCATTCCTGGCCTCGTCAAGTCCAACAAGGCGTTCCAGATCGTCAAGGAAGAGGAAATCCACTTCGAATGACCGGCAGGTCATGACGTTTTTGCAAGACGCGACGGGCGCGACCGTGTTCCGACTGCGCTTCCCGCCGGGAAGCCCGACAATCCCTCCCTGCATCGCGCGTCTCCCTGCTCCCTCCCGCCAGGCGCCACATTTTCGTAACGACTTGCCATCACGGCACAAATCCGTAATATCGGCGCAAAACGCCCATGGCCAACCCCCATGGGCCGTGATAGTTGGCAAACCCGTGCGCTCCATGCTCGACATACCCATCGAGGCCCAGCCCGACGACACCACCTGCGGTCCCACCTGCCTGCAGGCCATCTACCGCTATTACGGCGACGACGTGTCCCTGTCCTCGGTCATCGCCGAAACCACGACCCTGCCCGGCGGCGGCACCCTGGCCGCCTGGCTCGGCTGCCACGCCCTGCGCCGGGGTTATGCGGCGAAGCTCTACACCTTCGACCTTACCGTCTTCGACATCACCTGGTTCAACGGCGCGGGCGGCGTCGACCTGGCCGACAAGCTGACGCGCCAGCGCCGCGTGAAGCGGAGTTCGCGGCTGCAGGCCACGACCGAGGCCACGCTGGATTTTCTGCGCCTGGGCGGCGAGGTCCGTTTCGAGGACCTCACGGCAGGGCTCATCCGCGACATCCTCAAGCGCGACCGGCCCATTCTGGCCGGGCTTTCCGCCACCTACCTCTACCGCACCGCGCGCGAACGCGACGACGCGGACGGCAGAATGATCTTCGACGACCTGCGCGGCGAACCCTCAGGACATTTCGTGGTCATCGGCGGCTACGACCGGGAACACCGCGCCACGCACATCGCCGATCCGCTGTTGCCCAATCCCATCAGCGAGAGCCAGTACTACGAAGTGACGCTCAACCACCTCGTCTGCGCCGTCATGCTCGGCATCATCACCCGCGACGCCAACCTGCTCGTGCTCTCGCCCCGTAAAAACGCCGCGCCAACGGGCGGCAAAAAAGGAGCCTCCTCTCGTGTCCGTTCTGGTGGTCATTGAAAACCCCGAGGACTGTTCCCTGGTTTTTTCCGGCGTGGAGCCGGTTGCGGCCCGGGCCTATCTCACCGACGAAACCTTCACCGGCCTGCGCGGCGTCAAGATCCTCAACATCTGCCGCTCCTACCGCTACCAATCCATGGGCTACTACGTGTCGCTTCTGGCCGAGGCGCGCGGACACAAGCCCGTGCCATCCATAACGGCCATCCAGGACATGAAGTCCGTGGGCATCATCCGCCTGGCCTCCGACGAGCTCGAGGAGGTGATGGCCAAGGCCCTGGCCGAGCATCAGCCAGAGAAACTTAGCTTTTCCGCCTACTTCGGGAAAACACCTGAAAAAGGCCTCGAACAGCTGGCCTCGCGGCTGTTCAAGCTCTTCCCGTCGCCTTTTCTGCGCGCCGACTTCTCGTTTCAAAACGGCTGGCAACTGCAAAACGTCTCGCCGCTGCCCGTCAAGGACATCCCGCCCGAGGAGCGCGACTTCGCCGAATCCGTGTCCACGGAGTATTTCGCCGGCAAGAAGCTCATCATCCCCAAGCGGCCCGTGTCCCGCTACGACATCGCCATCCTGCACGATCCCGAGGAGACGCGGCCCCCATCGAACGCCAAGGCCCTCAAGCGCTTCGTCAAGGCCGCCGAGACCCTGGGCGTCGGCGTCGAACTCATCACCCGCGAGGATTCCAACCGCCTGTCGGAATTCGACGCGCTGTTCATCCGCGAAACGACCAACGTGGACCACCACACCTACCGCATGGCGCGCAAGGCCATGGCCGAAGGACTCGTGGTCATCGACGACCCCGAATCGATCCTGCGCTGCTCCAACAAGGTCTATCTGGCCGAGCTGATGACGCGCCACAAGATTCCTTCCCCGCGCACGGTCATCGCCCACAGCAAGAACATCGACCACATCCTGGAGGAACTGCCCCTGCCGTGCGTGCTCAAGCAGCCCGACAGCGCCTTTTCCCAGGGCGTGGTGCTCGTGCGCGAATCCGACGTCCTGGTCAGCGAAGCCAGGCGGCTTCTCGCCAAATCCGACCTGGTCATCGCCCAGGAATACCTGCCCTCGGATTTCGACTGGCGTATCGGCATCCTTGACCGCCGGCCGCTTTTCGCCTGCAAGTACTACATGGCCGCCGGGCACTGGCAGATCCTGCGCAAGGGCAAGAGCGGCAAGGACATCTACGGCCGAGTGGAAACCCTGCCCGTGGGCAAGGTCCCCAAGAAAGTCGTTTCCACGGCGCTGAAGGCAGCGGACGCCATCGGCGACGGCCTCTACGGCGTGGATCTCAAACAGGTCGGCAACAAGGTCTACGTCATCGAGGTCAACGACAACCCCAACATCGACGCCGGCTTCGAGGACGAAGTCCTCCAGGACGAGCTGTACCTTCGCGTGGTGGAAGTGTTTCTCAAACGCATCGAACGCCGCAAAACCGGGAGCCTGAATATATGAGCCGGGCCAAACCGCTCTTTTCCGCCTACGGCATCGAAATCGAATACATGATCGTGGACCGGGACACGCTTCGCGTGCTGCCGGTGGCCGACAAGCTGCTTGCCGCCGCGGCGCGCGAGGAAGGCGTCGCGGACGTCGACATGGGCGCGCTCACCTGGTCCAACGAACTCGTCAACCACGTGCTGGAGATGAAGGTCTCAAAGCCCGCCAAAAGCTTGGTCGGCCTGGCCGGCCAGTTCGCCGAGGGCGTGGCCATGGCCGATGCGCTGCTTGCGCCCCTGGGCGGGCGGCTCATGCCCACGGGCGCGCATCCGTTCATGAATCCCCAGTCCGAAACCGTGCTCTGGCCCCACGAATACGGCGAGATATACAAGGCCTTCGACGCCGTTTTCGACTGCAAGGGGCACGGCTGGTCCAACCTACAAAGCATGCACATAAACCTCCCCTTTCGCGGCGACGGGGAGTTCGCCCGGCTGCACGCCGCCATCCGGGTGCTGCTGCCCATCATGCCGGCCCTGGCCGCGTCCTCGCCGCTGCTCGACGGCAGGGCGACCGGGTTCCTGGACGCGCGCATGGAGCAGTATTCCCACAACGCCGCGCGCGTGCCCTCGGTCATGGCCACGGTCGTCCCCGAGGACGTCTCCTCGGAACAGGAATACCGCGAGCGCATCCTCGCGCCCATGTACCGCGACATCGCGCCGCTCGACCCGGCCGGCGTGCTCCAGGACGAGTTCCTAAACGCCCGGGGGGCCATCGCCCGCTTCGACCGCTCCACCATCGAGATCCGCGTCCTCGACACCCAGGAATGCCCCTGCGCCGATCTGGCCCTGGCCGGCGTGCTCACGGCGGCGCTCAAGGGGCTCGTGGAGGAACGCTGGTCCACCTACGCGGAGCAGAAGGCCTGGGACACGCGGGAGCTGGCCGCCGTGTTTCAGAACACCATCCGCAACGCCGGCCGCACCATGGTGCCCCAGGAATACGCCAAGCTGTTCGGAGTCTACGCGCCCTCGAACATCCCGGCCCGCGTCATCTGGCGGCGGCTGACCCACAGCTGCCTGCCGACCATGGACTACGATCCGGCCTGGGACAAGGCGCTGCCCGTTCTCGTGGACCAGTCGAGCCTGGCCCGGCGCATCCTGGCCGCGCTCGACGGCGACATGCGACCCGTCAACATCCGCAACGTCTACGAAAGGCTGTGCGACTGCCTGGAAAAAAACGAGCCGTTCAATGTCGGACTGCTGGGCGCCGCTTATTACTTGTGAGCACGCCGGCAACGCCGTGCCGCCCGGGTATCTCCCGCTTTTTGCCGGGAAGGAGGGCCTGCTCGCCTCGCACCGGGGCTTCGACCTCGGCGCGCTGGCCACGGCAGAGGCCCTCGCCCGGGCGGCCGGCGCGCCGCTTTTGTCCGTGGCATTGACGCGCCTGCTTGCCGACCACAACCGCAGCAGCGGACATCCCCGCCTTTTTTCGGACATCACCAAGCCCCTTCCCCGCCGGATGCGCCTGGAAATCCTCGCGACCTGCTATGTTCCCCACCGCGAGGCCGTGATTGCCAAGGTCGCTGCGCTTCGCGCCACGGGCAGGCGCGTGCTGCACATCGCCAGCCACAGTTTCACGCCGCGCCTGGGCGACGTCGTGCGCCACTGCGACGTGGGCTTTCTCTACGACCCGAAGCGCGCCGTGGAAAAGGCATTTTGCAGCCGCTGGCTGCGCGAGCTGCGCTGCCTGGACGGCGACCTCATCCTGCGGCGCAACTATCCCTATCGCGGAGTGACGGACGGCCTGGTCACGGCCCTGCGTAGACGCTTCGGCGAGGCCTATATCGGCATGGAGCTCGAAGTGAACCAACGCTTCGCCCGGGGCAGCGACGAAGCGCTCGCGAGCATCAACGACCATCTGGCCGAAGCGCTCCTGCGGGCCATGGGCCGGGAAACCGGCTGCGCGCCGCCCGGAACGGCCTGAGTACGCAGCCTTACGAGCCGGCCCCGGCCGCCGGGCCGCGCCCCTTGAAGAGCGTCAGGCCATTGCGTTCGCGCACGGCCTCGAACAGCTGGCGCAGAAGCGGCAGATAGGGGCTCTCCCCGGCAGGGCGGCCGTTTACGGTCGCAACGGCCACGCGGGGTTCGGGCAGAGTGCGTCGGACGAGCAGGTTCGTAAGCGGCGCAAGCGCGGCCGGCAAAGCCGAATCGTCCGGGGCAAGGACCGTGTCGATACGCCCGCCGCCGGCGGCCAGGGCCAGCACGGGCCTTGGGCCGATAAAGGCCACGGCGCAGCCCGCCGCCCGGCGCGGCAAAGCCACGCCGTCGCCGGGCGCGCCGAAGCCCCACAGGGCGCAGGGATCGCGCCCGGCGCACCACCAGGGCTCCCCGCCCGAATGACCGGCGGCAAGCAGGCGCACGGCCTTTGCCGTGGCGAACTGCGGCGCGGACAGGCCGGCGAAGAATTCGCCCGAGACCACTTCCCCCGAAAGCTCCATGCGCCGAAGCGCCCGGAAAACGCCCGGCCAGGCAAAAGCCGGCGCTTCACGCGCGAGCATGTCGCGGCAGACGACGCCGTAACGCGCAAGAAGCACGCGCGCCCGGTCCATGGCCAGCTCCTCGCGCCCGACGGCGTCGTCCGGGGGAGCCGGCACACGCAAAAGCCCCCATAAACCGGCTGCAGGCAGGCTTGCGGCGAAGCGCGCCTGGGACGTGCGCCGCAGCGTACGCCGCCCGCCGCGCGAAGCCTCGAAAAACGGAGCCTCGGGCGTGAAATCCGTGGCCACGCCCCGGCGCAGCACGGCCAGTGCGTCGCAGGCCGCCTCGCCCTTCCAGGTCGCGGCCCAGAGCCGCGTGGCCAGTTCCGTGGGTGTTACGCCTGTAATGTCGAGCAGCGCGGCGAAATCGTAGCGTGCGCGGGGATCGGGAAAAAGCCCAGCGCCCGGTTTGGGCGGCGAGAAGCCGGCCAGGTCGAGGTCGTCCGGGTGCGTGAAGACGACCTTCTTCGCCCCGGCCCCGAACCAGCCGAAGCCGTTCGCGGCAAGGGCCGCGTCGAGCCAAGCCGGATCGTAGGCGCGGCAGCGCGCGGGCAGGACTTCCGTCTCCCACATCGCGGCGGGCAGCGCCAGGCCGGCGAGTTGTTCCAGGCGGGCGGCCACGCCTGCGGCGTCGTCCGCCGGCGCGGCAAGTCCCTGCCACAGCGCCAGGAAATACGGCAGCCGCTCCGCCGGCGCGGCCGCAAGTCCCGGCCGCTTGGCTGCGCGGGCCAGACGCAGCAGGGTCTCGAAATTGGCCGCGTCGCACCATTGCGTCCCGTCTTCGCCGATAACGAGCGCTCCGGACAGCCAGCGCCCGGCAGCGGCCATGTCCTCGGCCGCGGCGGCGAGGAACGCGGCGTCCGTGCCGAGCAGCCCGGCCATTTCCGGCAGGGAGAGCGGACCGTAAAAGGAAAACCATTCCACGAGCAGCCCTTCGCGCAGGGCCGCGATTTCCTCCGGGGGCTTCGCCGGACTTTTGCCCTTGCGCGCCTTGGGCGGCGCGGATGCGGCTTCCCCGGCGAACGCGGCGTCGCCGTAAAGCGCCAGGGCCACATCCGCCGCCCGCTCCAGGGCGACGACGCGGGACAGGCCGTCGCCCGGCGCGACAAGGCGGCGCGCACGCGGCTGCAAGGCCTCGGCAAGCGCCTCGGGCGCGTCCCCGTGGTCCCGAGCCATGGCCGCGAGCATCGCCGCCCATTCGGTTTCGGTGACGACCACGCGCTCCTTGAGCCACTCGAGCAGCTCCGCCGCGCCGGACGGGGCATAGCCCGGGAAGAGCCGCTGGCGCTTGGCCACGAACGCCTGCACGATGTGCGCCGGCACGCTCGGCCGCGACGGCGCGCGCGCCACCTCGGCCACGAGGTCGGGCCGGGCGGACGTCGGGCCGGCGGCGGTGCCGGCGTCGGTCAAGTACATGTATTCCGTGACGTGCCGCCAGACGAGGTCCGCGGCAAAGGGGCTCTGCACCCGGGTGCGCACGAAGCTGACCGCGACCGCGCCCGAACGCACGCCGGCAAGGAAGACGCGCAGCCCTTCCATGTCGAAGGCGTCGGCCAGGCACGTGCGCCAGGCTTCGAGCACCATGGGAAAGTCGCCGTAGCCGGCCACGGCGGCCAGGAGCTTTCGCGCGCGAAGCCGCGTGATCCAAAGCGGCTGGCGTTTGCCGAAGCCGTCGCGAGGCAGCAGCAGCGCCCGGCCGGCGGCCTCGCGAAAGGCCGCGCCAAAGGAACCCGAGCCCTCGAGCCGGGAGCGCAGCCGCGCCACCGTCTCCTCCGGGGCGAGCAGTTCGGGAATGCGCTCGGGCGCGACCTCGCCCGGGAGGGTGATCGCCACGCAGTCGTTACCGGCGTAGACCGGCGCGCTTTCGCCAAGCGCATCGCCAAGGGCCGCTTCGAGGAGCAGCCCGAGGGGCGCGGTCACGGCCAGGCCCAGGGGCGCGTGCAGGATCACCTGGGACCCCGGCGCGCCGCCGGGTCCCGTGGCCGTGACCTCGACGACCAGATGCCGGGCATGGGGCAGGCCGGTCCCGGTCGCTTCCCGCTGGCTTTTCAGGAAATCCACCAGGGCCCGCGCGGCATCGGGCTCGAGAAAACATTCCTCTTCGAGTTCGTGGGCAAAGCCCCGCTCGCCCAGGCGCGCATCGGCCTGCTCCAGAAAATCTGAGAGCAGGCCCGAGAAATGTCGGTCGCGGCCGTGGGGGTCGCCCAGCCAGAACGGAGCCGGCACACTGCCCTCGGGCGCGGGCGAAACAAAGACGTCGGCGTCGGTGATACGCTCGATGCGCCAGTTCTGCGCGCCGAAAGCGAAGAGCTGGCCCAGGCGCGCCTCCCAGACGAACACTTCGTCGAGTTCGCCCAGGCGCGCGCCGCTGTCCGCGCGGCGCAGGGCGTAGTACCCCCGGTCGGCGATGACCCCGCCCGAGGCGTAGAGGCGCATGAGCGCGCCCTTTCGGGCCGCGACCGTGCCGTCCACGGCGTCGATGGCGACGAGCGGCGACAGTTCGCGGATGCGCGACGCGCCGTAGCGCCCGGCCAGCATGCCAAGCGTCAGGTCGAAGGCCGTGCGCGACAGGTCGCGGTACGGCCAGGCCCGGCGCACGGCGTCGTAAAGCGCGTCCACGTCCCAGGCCTCGACGCCGCACATGGCCACAAGCATCTGCGCCAGCACGTCGAGCGGCGCAAGCACCGGGCGAAGCGGCTCGATGTCGCGTGCGTGCGCCGCCCGGGCCATGACTGCCGCTTCCAGCAGGTCCTTTTCGGAGGTGGGCAGGAAAAGCCCCCGGCTGGTCTCGCCCACCCTGTGCCCGCTGCGGCCGATGCGCTGCACGGCGGCGCTGACCGTGGGCGGGCATTCGACGAGAGCCACCTCGTCCACCGCGCCGATGTCGATGCCGAGTTCCAGGGATTTGGTGGCCACCACCGCGCGCAGTTCCCCGGCCTTGAGGCGCGCCTCCACGGACTGGCGCAGCTCCCGCGACAACGAGCCGTGGTGGGCATAGGCGAGCGTGCCCTCGTCGCCGTCGTTGATCAGGCGCGCGAGTTTTTCGCACAGCTTGCGATTGTTGACGAAAACCAGGGTCGTGCGGTTTTTTTTGATACGCTCCCGCAGGTCGGCGGCCACGGCCTTGACGCGCCCGCCGGTGCGGTCGCCCTCGGGCCAGGGCACTTGGCGCACGCGCAGATCCATACGCTTTTGCGCCTCGCTCGCCACGATGGCGACCGGGCGCGGCACAAACGCACCGGGCTCGTCCGGCGCGGGGGCGAAGCCGCCGACCATGGCCGCGACCGTGGCCAGCGGCGTGACCGTGGCCGAAAGGGCCACGCGCTGGAATTCGCCGGAAAGCAGCGCCAGCCGCTCCACGGCAGTAAGCAGAAACACTCCGCGCTTGCTCCCGGCCACGGCGTGGATCTCGTCGAGGATGACCAGGCGCACGTCGCCGAGCATGCCCCGCCCACCGCGCGAGGAGAGCAGGAGACTTAAGGATTCCGGCGTGGTGATGAGGATTTCCGGCGGCTTGCGCAGCATGTGCCGCCGCTCCTCGGAGGAGGTGTCGCCGCTGCGAATGGCGACCCGGATGGGCGGCAGCGCCTGCCCGGCGGTCTCGAAACTGCGTCGGATACCGGCCAGAGGCGCGAGCAGGTTGGCGCGCACGTCCGTACCCAGGGCCTTGAGCGGTGACACGTAGACCACGGACACCCGCCCCGTGGGCCACGCGCCCGTGGCCAGCCGGTCCAGGGCGCAGAGAAACGCGGTCAGTGTCTTGCCCGATCCCGTGGGGGCCACGGCCAGCACATGCTCGCCAGCGGCGATGCGCGGCCAAGCGCGCGCCTGGATATCCGTGGGCGCGCCGACATGCGCGGCGAACCAGGACGCGATGCGCGGATCAAAGGGCAACGACGGCATGGCGGCAGGGTAAATTCCTGGGCCGTATTTGGCAAAGGTCTTTCCGCTTCCTTGAAAATAGCTCCATTATTTCTGCTAGGTACACAATTTATGCACAAGAGAGGAACAAAATCGGACCAGTTGCCGACACGTTGCGCACAGGAAAGCGACACCAAACACGCCGTAAGGAACAGATTACGCACATCCTAGCGACAAACTTCCTGCGGTTACGCACTGACAAGGAACAGCAAAGGAACGAATTACACGAAAAAGCGGCGCATTACGCGCGCCGCGACGGTCAAAGCTGCCGCTTCGAAAGTTGCATGCCATATTTTGTCTTGTAAATACAGATCAATGCGAGAAATACGAACAACGAAGGAACGGCAGGATGGCCGTAAGGAACACGAAAGGAACACCCCAGCAACAGGAAACGAACGCCTCACCCCTCGCCGAACACCTGCCGCACCCGCGCCGTCACGCCCCGGCCCGACAGATAGGCCGCATAGTCCTCGGCCGCCTCGCGCCGCGCAAACGTCCGCAGCACCAGCTGCGCCCGGTCCGTTTCGTCCCAGACCTAGACATAGGCGTCCGGCACGATGGCCACGAGCAGCAATTCCTGGCGCAACCGCGTGCGGGCCGCATCCCTCTGGTCGAAATCCTCGGGATCGTACGGCCCGCCGACCGCCAGCACCCACCAGCCGGCTTCCTCTCGCATCGAAGCGGTGCCTACTTGACGCCGATGCGCACGGCATAGCTCCAGTGAAACGGCACTTCCTCCTCGCCCATGGCCTCGACTTCGCGACGCAACACGTCCATGCCGAAATCGGATTCGGGTACGCCATGCGCCAGCAGCGCCGCCACGCCACCGAAGGAATGCGCCAGGTCGAGAAGCCGCTTGCCGTTGCCCGGCTCCATATGGTGCATCGCAAATTGGCGCGTGAAACGAAACCGCCCCGAAGCGGCCATGCGGCCGAGATGCCCCTCCTTGTCCCAACGTCGCACGTCCGTCAGCCGCAACTTTTCCTCGAGCGCCCGCGCCCGACGCCACATCGTCCAGAGCGCCTCCTCGGCCGGCCCCCCGAACGACGGCGTCATGTCCGCATCCACAGCCGCGAACACGCCGTCCTCACGCAAGATGCGCGCCACCTCGGCAAAGGTCGGTTGCGGCTCCATCCAATGCAGACACTGGCTGCACGTCACAATGTCCGCGCACCCGTCCCGCAGTCCGGTCTCGTCGGCATAGCCGTTGCGGAAAATCACATCCGCGCCGCCCGGAATGGCAACCACCGCCGCCTCCGCGCGATACCGCATCCCCTCGTTGGGCTCGATGCCGATCACCGTCCCGGCCCGGCCGATCCATAACCGCGTAGCAAGCCCCGTGCCGCTGCCCAAATCCACCACCAAATCCGGCCGCGATACCCCGGCATACCGACACAACACGTCCACCAGCATAACCGGCGGCGAAGGCCGGCTGGCTTCATACACCTCGGCAAGCCCGTCGAAACGGGCGGCATTGGCTTCCAGATCCGTCATGACTGTTACTCCTGAAAGCCTTCTACCGCCGCACGCAACCGCCCGCCAGTTACAGGATTGTCGGGCTGCTCCCGGTCAAGACTGGGGCGCTTCCCCAGGCCCCGGCAGGGCGCTGCCCCGGACCCCACCAGGGCTCTGCCCTGGACCCGCCTGGGGGAGTCACTCCCCCAGGTCCCCCCGGTCGGCGTTGTGGCGCGGGAAAGGCTGCGGGCACCGCAGGCATCGGCGTTGGCGGTACAAAGATGGGGCCGTCGCCCTTTCAGGGCGAGTTTGAAGGAATTATTCTTTAAAAACTTTGGGAAGAAAAAGACCTTAAAGAAAATCTCTTAAAATGCGGCGCTTCGCCGCTGGCGCCCGTGGTCGGGGAA
>JAEWPX010000139.1 GCA_023399375.1 Pseudomonadota bacterium
TCGCAGGCCTGTCGCCCCTTCGGGGCGAAGTTCTTGAATAAAATAATGATGCACGATCCGCATATGTTGGAATCCCCTATAAGGGAGTCCAGAGGGCGGTAGCCTTTTGGCCGCCGGAGGCATCTTCCCTGCCTCATCCCCTCAACAAAGGAATGACTATGTCTATTGACGTTGCCGCCGCGTTGGCCGGGGCGCTGGCTGCCGTGCGGGAGGCCGGGGAGCGCATCCGCGCCGATTTCGCCGCCCCGCGCGACGTGCGCCGCAAGGGTCGCATTGATCTCGTTACGGCCACGGACCTCGCCGTCGAGGCCATGCTCAAGGAATCCCTGGCCAAGGTGTTACCCGGGGCTGCGTTTCTGGCCGAGGAAACGGCCGCGGCCACGAAGCTCACCGGCCCGACCTGGATCATCGATCCCGTGGATGGCACCACCAATTTCGCCCACGGCTTTCCTTTCGTGTGCACCTCCGTGGCGCTCTACGACGGCCAGGAGCCCCTGGTCGGCATCGTGAGCGCCCCCATCCTCGGCCAGTGCTTCGAGGCAGGGCAGGGGCTCGGCGCGCGCTTAAACGGCGCGCCCATCACGGTCTCGACCGTCGCCGACCCCGTGAATGCCCTTGTGGCCACGGGTTTTCCCTACGCCATACGCGAACATCTCGACGAGATCACCGCCTCGCTTCGCGCTATGCTCGCCGCGACGCAGGGCATTCGCCGGCCGGGATCGGCCGCCCTGGACCTGGCCTATGTCGCCGCCGGGCGCTTCGACGCCTTTTACGAAATGGCGCTCAACCCCTGGGACGTGGCCGCGGGCGTGCTGCTCGTCGCCGAGGCCGGGGGCAGGGTGACGGGCTACAGGCCGAATGCGCCGTACAAACTCGGGGATTTCCGCCTCCTTGCCAGCAACGGCCGGCTGCACGGGGCCATGGAGGAACTCCTGGCGGAATGAGGCCGCGCTTTTGCAATGGGTAGGGAACGGCATCTCGGAAATTTTATGGGAGTCCAGAGGGCGGTAGCCCTTTGGCCGCCGGAGGCTTCTCCCCGTCCACATCTCCCTCGCTCCTCCTCCCCATTTCCCCAATCTCCCCTCCAGCCTTACCCCGTGCGCGCGAACAGGCTTTTGCGCTCGAAGAAGCGCACCACGGCGGGGGTGAGCTGGTCGCGGTAATCCCGAACCAGGGCGGCCAGTTCCGCGGCGTCCACGAACATGCCGCCGGAAACTTCCTCGGGATTGGGGCGCGGCGGCGCGGACAGGCGGCCGGCGGAGAAGAGCGTGACGAACTCGAAGGCCGTGTCCTCGCCCGCGTCGATGGCGTCCACGAACGTCAGCGCCGGGGCGCGCAGACCCAGTTCCTCGAGCAGTTCCCGGGCGGCGGCGTCCTGACGGGCTTCCCCGGCCTTGACGTGGCCCGTGGCCGACAGGTCGAACCGGCCGGGATAGAGGCTTTTTTTGGCGGCCCGTTTTTGCAGGTAGAGCTTGCCCCGGCCGTCGTAGACGAGCACCATGACCGAGCGGTGGTAGAGCCCCTGGCGGTGGGCTTCGGCAAGGGGCAGAATGCAAAGCGGCTTGTCGGCCGCGTCCACGATGTCCACCATTTCCGGCGGCGGACCGGCCACGCGTTTTTTCGCCATGACGACTTCTCCCGGCCTTTGGGCCGCAACCCGTATGCCACAGGCACTGTGCCATGAAAATCCCGTACGCGCCTGAACCCGCGCGCCTTGGGCCGGAAAGCGCCCCGGCCCTGGCCGCCCTGGAAGCGCGTTGCTTTCCCGATCCCTGGGACGCCGCCGCGTTCGAAGCCGCCTTCGGGCGCAAGGCCTTTGCCGCGTTCGGCGTCGCCGACGGGGCAGGGGGGCTTGTCGCCTACGCCACTTTCCATTTCCTTTGCGATGAGTTCGAGGTGCTCAACGTCGCCGTCGCCCCGGAGCTGCGTGGCCGGGGGCTGGCCGGCGTGCTTTTCGGCCATGTCTTGCAACTGGTGGATAAAATGGGCATGACCCGGGGGTACTTGGAAGTTCGCGCGGGCAATGTCCCGGCCAGACGGCTCTACCAGCGCCACGGGTTCCACGAAGCCGGCGTGCGCAGACATTATTACCCCGACAATGGGGAAGACGCCCTGGTCATGGTCCGCGAATCTTCGTAAGCCTCCAAGGACGCAACACCCAAGGAGATCCCATGGCTCTTATCCGAATCGACGAAGTGGATGTCAAAGGCAAGAAGCTCCTGATCCGGGTGGATTACAACGTGCCGTTGCAAAACGGCGTCATCACCGACGACCTGCGTATCCGGGCGAGCCTGCCGACCATCGAGTACGCCCTGTCCCAGGGCTGCTCGCTGATCCTGTGTTCGCACCTGGGCAAGGCCAAGGGCGAGCCCGATACCAAGTATTCCCTGGCCCCGGCGGCCAAGCGGCTGTCGGGACTGCTCGATCGCGAGGTCAAGATGGCCCCGGACTGCCTGGGCGAGGCGACCAAGGCCATGGCCGCGGCGCTTAAGCCCGGCGAGATCCTCATGCTCGAAAACCTGCGCTTCCACCCCGGGGAAACCGCCGGTGACATGGACTTCGCCAGGGAAGTCATGTCCATGGCCGATGTCTACGTCAACGACGCTTTCGGCACGGCCCACCGTCCCCACGCCTCCATGGTGGCGTTTGCCAAGGTGGCGAAGAAATGTTGCGCCGGCTTCCTGCTCATGAAGGAATGGAAGTTCCTGGGCGAGGCCGTGCAGTCGCCCACGCGCCCCTTCGTGGCCGTCTCCGGCGGGGCGAAGGTCTCCTCCAAGCTCGGCGTGCTCAACAACCTGCTGTCCAAGGTCGACGCCATGGTCATCGGCGGGGCCATGGCCAACACGTTCCTGGCCGCCCAGGGCTACAAGGTGGGCAAGTCCCTTGTCGAACCCGACCTCTACGAGGCGGCGCGCGGCATCCTCAAGGAAGCCAAGGAGCGCGGCGTGGGCTTCTACCTGCCCGTGGACTGCGTCATCTCCATGGACGCGGGCAAACCCATCGCCGAGATGCAGCCCGCCGGCCAGGTGCCTTTCCAGGCCGTGCCCGACGACGCCGTGATCCTCGACATCGGCCCCGTGACCGCCGGGCTCTACGCCTTGGTCATCGAGCCGGCCAAGACCGTGGTCTGGAACGGCCCCATGGGTGCGTTCGAGAACCCGGCCTTCGCCCAGGGCTCGTTCACCGTGGGGCACATCGTGGCCGGCGTGCGGGGGCTTAGCATCGTCGGCGGCGGCGACACCGACGTAGTGGTGCACCAAGCGGGACTGGCCGACAAGATGGCGTTCATCTCCACGGGCGGCGGCGCGTCCCTGGAGTTTCTCGAAGGCAAGGAACTGCCGGCGTTCGCGGCGCTCAAGGAGTGTCAGTCATGAAGAAATTGATGGCCGCCAACTGGAAGATGTACAAACTCTCCGGTGAGGCCGGGGAGACGGCCGCGGCCCTTCGCGCCAGGCTCGACGGCAAACTGCCCGCAGACCGCGAAGTGCTCGTCATTCCGCCCTTCACGGCCCTTGGCGCGACGGGGCGGGCCCTGGCCGGCGCGACGGGGTTCGCGCTCGGGGCGCAGAACTTCTATCCTTCCAAGCAGGGGGCGTTTACGGGCGAGATCGCGCCGGACATGCTCCTCGACGCCGGCTGCACCTACGCTCTGGCCGGGCATTCCGAGCGCCGGCACATTCTCGGCGAGGACGACGCCACGGTCGGGCGCAAGGTGGGCTTCGGCCTGGCCGCCGGCTTGGCCATGATCCTGTGCGTGGGCGAAAAGATCGAAGAGCGTCAGGCAGGGCAGGTGGAAGCGGTGCTTGCGCGCCAGCTCGCGGCCGGATTGGCCGAGGTTCCCGCCGGCGTGTCCCCGGACAGGCTGGCCGTGGCCTACGAGCCGGTGTGGGCCATCGGCACGGGGTTGACGGCCGGGCCGGCGGAAGTGGCGGATGCGCACAAGGTCGTGCGGGCGCATCTGGTCGCGCGTTTCGGGCCGCAAACGGGCGCGGCCGTGCGCATCCTCTACGGTGGCAGCGTCAAGCCGGGCAACGCCGGGGAGCTTTTGGGGATTGACAATGTGGACGGTGTACTGGTAGGTGGCGCGAGCCTTGAGGCTGAAAGCTTCTCGGCCATTGTGACGGCTTGATGAACTCGCGGTCATGTCCGTGAAAATAACGGGAAAATTCAGTTGACAACGCTCATAATTACTGTACATGTACTCGCCTGCGTCGCAGTGATCATCCTGGTTTTGCTCCAGTCGGGCAAGGAAGGGATGGGAGTCATCTTCGGCGGCGGCAGCCAGTCGGTGTTCGGCAGCACGGGAGCCGGCGGGTTGCTGGTCAAGCTGACGGCGCTTTTTGGGGCGATCTTTCTTATCACGTCGCTCGCGTACAACGTGTACTCGGGCTCGCACAAGCGCTCGGCCAAGTCGGTGATGATCGACTCGAGCGGCGCGCCCATCGCGCCGCCGGCCGGTGTGGCGACCGACGCGACCAAGGACGCGGAACCCAAGAAGGGCGTCACCTTCGAGGATATTCCGCCGGTCGCGCCCAAGGTGCCGGGAGACTCTCCCGCGAAATAGACGATATTTGCCGAAGTGGTGGAACTGGTAGACACGCCATCTTGAGGGGGTGGTGGGCCATGCCCGTGGGGGTTCGAGTCCCCCCTTCGGCACCATCTAAAAGGGGTTACAGCTAACAAGCTGTAACCCCTTATTTTTTTGTCTTCAGGGTTACGGCAAGGCTTCAAAAAGCCCTGTAATTTGGCCAAAGTAGCAAAAAGGGTCAAACTGCTGGGGCAAACATGCCGGACGCCGGCGTGGGCCATAGCCATGTCACCAACTTGCCAGTCGCTCCACGGCCGAAGGGAAGCACTCTTACCCCCACAGGCATCAAAAGACGTTATTGCCGGATCGTCACGCCAGGAAGCGCTATCGCTTAAGCGCACCTCTCCCAGCTATCTTTACCTCAAAGGGAATCTCTTTTATTTTCGGTACGCTTTTCCCAAGATCTATCGCGATCGCCTGGGCCATGCTGAAATTCGGATGAGCCTGGAAACAGGCTACGTGCGTGAAGCAAGGGTGCGGGCCGTGTCGATGTGTTCAAGACTTCGGATCCTATTGGGGAGTGGCGTGATGGACTATCAAGAGCTCCGACAGCAGTTAAAGGAATGGTTGCTTCAGCTTCTTGCAAAAGATGATAAAAAACCAGTTTCGCAAAGAGAGATTCGAGAAAGGATAAACGGATATTTGCGGGTGCTGCTTGAAAACGACGATCGAAATATTCACCCCCGGCCACGGGTGGTGGGGCCTGATATTGAATTAACTAACGGACAAGCTTCGCTATGTCAGGCTGATATACTTACAAGTATCGTTAACGAGCCAGAAGCGCTGATTGATATTTCCATTGATACAATTCCAGAACTTGTTGCGGGAAAAATTTTTCGCCCGGATGAGATTTCAAAAGATAATGTTTTGCAAATTACAAAAGAATATTTGAAGGCTCAAATCACCAATCATAGGATCCAGGAGGCGCGGGCACGAGGCGATTACTTGCCAGAACAGGCTGTTTTTGCTGCTCCATATAAGCCATGTGAACACGAAGATGTTGCTACGTCTTCCGATGCTGTTTCTGTGAAGACAGAAAAATCATTTTTATTGTCTGAGCTTATTGAGAAATATATTGAAGTAAAGTTGTCGGATGGGGCTTGGAAAGCACATAGCGTCCCCGACCATCGGGGCCGGTTGGCAAATTTGACCGATATATTGGGTGACATGCATGCGTGTGACGTTTCAAGAGATGATGCGAGACGTTTTCGTGATACAATTCGACAGCTGCCACCCAATAGAACAAAGCGAAAGGAGTTTCGAGATAAAAGTATTGAAGAGATTATTGCGATGAAACCTACGACAGTGCTTAACGTTAAGACAGTAAATATGATTGTCGAAGCGGTTTCAAGTTTATTTGAGTGGGGCGTCAAAGAAAATATTTTGTCATTCAATCCTGCAAAGGCACTTTCTGTTAAAGATGATAGGCAGGATATCGGGCTGCGCGATGCCTTTGATAAGTCCGATTTGCAAAAGATGTTTCTTTGTAAAAAGTATGTCCATAATGAATTTAAACATCCGTCTTTTTTTTGGACACCATTAGTAAGCTGACCTGCCGGCATTCTTCGGACCAGTCAATTCTTGAGGGTAGCTCCTTGGTTTGAGGTGCTGTCGAGCATCCGAGCAAAGGCCCCCGGCGTCATTTTGCCGAGACTCGAATGCGGCCGCACCTCGTTGTAGGTCCTGCGCCAATCCTCAATGACCACCACCTTGGCTTCCGTCCGGGAGCGGAACCATTCCATGGAGAGGCATTCGTCCCGGAATTTGCCGTTGAAGCTCTCGACCATGCCGTTTTGCCAGGGCTTGCCGGGATCGATCAGAGCAACTTCGAGCCCTTGGTTCGCCACCCAGCGCAGGAGCGCCTTGGAGACAAACTCCGGACCGTTGTCCGAACGCAGGTGATGCGGCGCGCCGCGTTCGCTGACCAGGCGCGACAGGACTTCGATCACCCGGTTTGACCGGATGCTCCCGGCAACGTCAATGGCAAGGCATTCCCTCGTATATTCATCAATGATCGGAAGGCATTTGAGCTGCTGCCCATTGGCGCAGGCATCGTGCACGAAGTCGTAGGCCCAGACTTCATTGGCCCCTGACGGCAATTGCGGCCGAGGCCGCGAGTGCGCCACACGTTTGCGCGGACGCTTTCGGGGCACCTGCAATCCGGCCTTTTGCCAGAGGCGCAACGCCTTGTCTGGTCCCATGGCGTGCCCCAGTTGCTCCATAAAGACCAGTATCCGCCGGTAGCCGAACCGGGGGAATTGGTCAGACAGCTGTTTCATGGCCGCCAGGAGCGGGCCATCGCGGGCCTCGATGCGCGACGCATAGCCAAGCGTCGATCGGGAAACGGAAAACAGCGCACACGCCTTGCGCTGCGACAGTCCGCGTCGCTGCGCAAACACCACCTGCCGGCGTCTGGCGGGTGCGCCTACCATTTTTTTGCGGCGACTTCCTTCATGACCTCAATCTCGAGGTCCCGCTCGGCCAGGAGCCGTTTGAGTCTGGTGTTCTCCTGCTCCAGCTGGCGCAGGCGTTTGACGTCGTCGGCGTTCATGCCGCTGAAGCGCTGCCGCCAGCCATAGATCGTCTGCTCGCTCACGTCGTGGCGCTTGGCGACCTGGGCCACCGGATCCTTGTCGGCCTCGCGCAGGATGCCGACCATCTGCTCTTCCGAAAATCGTCCCTTTCTCATGGCTCCCTCTTTGTCGTCGGGAGCCACCTTCTCAAGTTTCAGATGGTCCGAAAAGGCCCGGGCAGGTCACATGTACGCCGAAGCCCAGATGAAGGCCGAAGTTCTCCGCGAGGCACTCGGAAAAAAGTAGCAAGGCCATCTCGTCGCCGTGAGATGGCCAAAGACGCCGTGAAGGGGAAAGCCTTGAGCATCAGACAAGCCTGCGAAGCGTTTGGCATCAGCCAGACATGCTACCGGCATGTGCCCAAGCTGTCTGACGAGAATGAATTCGTGGCCGACTGGTTGGTTCGGTTGACTGCCAATCAGCGCAACTGGGGCTTTGGGCTCTGCTTCCTGTACCTGCGCAATGTAAAGGGGTACGGCTGGAATCACAAACGAGTGTATCGGATCTATCGCGAGTTGGAGCTGAACCTGCGCATCAAACCCAAAAAGCGTTTGGTCCGCGAGAAGCCGGAGCCACTGGTCCAGCCTGACACGGCGAATCAGGCGTGGTCCATGGATTTTATGCATGACCAGTTGGAAGGTGGTCGAAGCTACCGTCTATTCAACGTGATCGATGACTTCAATCGGGAAGGGTTGGCCATTGAAGCGGATTTCTCGCTACCCTCAGAGCGCGTCATCCGGGTCCTGGAACAGGTTATGGAGTGGCGTGGCAAGCCGAAGGCCATCCGGTGCGACAACGGCCCGGAGTATGTCAGCCATCGCCTGCAAGCCTGGGCCGAGAAGAATAGGATACGCCTCGACTATATTCAGCCGGGCAAACCGCAGCAAAACGCCTATGTGGAACGCTACAACCGAACCGTGCGCTACGACTGGCTGGGGCAGCACCTCTTTGAGAACATCGAAGAAGTCAGGGACTATGCCACCAAGTGGCTCTGGACTTACAACAACGAACGGCCCAACATGGGCATCGGCGGCATAACCCCGAGGCAGAAACTGAGAACGGCTGCATAGCCCTACTTTTCAGCCCGCCTAAAAAGGGGAGGATTACCATCAGGGTGTGCCTGGAGCGGCTCTGGCGCACATCGAGTTCCGAGCGCAGCACATTCTCGAGGAATTCTGCCAGGCTGGCCTCGCGTTGGACTGCTTCATCGGCCAGGGAGGCATATTGGCTGGTGACGGCCACCAGGCGGAGCTGCTCGCAAAGCCGTGCGATCCGTTCATGGCGCAATTCGCTCATGGCCGCACCTCCGGCGCCAGCAGGCTCTCGTAAAAGGCCGGCGGGCGTTGCAGCGTCTCCGTTGGCCATGCCGTCTTGGCCAGAGGCTTCGATGCAGGCGTCTGGACGGCCTGGCGCACCGGCAGTGGCAGCAGTTCGGGCGTTTCCTGCTCCAGGAGGTCGATCGGACGCTGGCCTGTGGTGGCATGCTCCCGGACGTTGGCCACGTCGCGAAGCCAACGCCAGACCTCGGCATTGGCCGTGGCGGCATCAAGCACCAATCCCGATCCGGCAAGCCGGCTGGCCAGGGGGACGTAAAAACTGCGGCGCAGATAGCCGATGAAGCGTTCCACCTTGCCCTTGGTCTGTGCCCGATACGGTGCGCACAGCCGTGGCACGAAGCCGAAGTGCTTGGCCGCGTCCCAAAGTCCGGGATGAAAGCGGTGCTTGCCCTGGCCATGGGCGTTTCGCTCGACGACGACGGTACGCATGTTGTCGTAAAGCACCTCGCGAGGCACGCCGCCGATGGCGGCAAAGGCATGCTCATGACATGCCCGCAGGGTCTCGAAGCGTTCGTCGGTGACGAACTCGACATACGTGAATCGGCTATAGCCGAAGGTCATGACGAAGGCCGAAAGTGATCGCTGGCCGCGTCTGAAAACGCACCAGTCGACCTGAGCCTGCCTGCCGGGAGACGTTTCAAAGCGGACAATCGGCTCCTCGGGGGCCTGTAACGAAAACTGTGTAAACCTCCACTAAGGGACGAAAGTCCCAGGAGGTTTTCGTGCTGATCAACCGTGACGAACTGGCCAGGAAGGTGCTCGAAGGAGAGATCACCAGCCTGGACGACCTCAATTCCGTTCTTCGCTCGATGATCAAGGACGTGGTCGAAACGGCCATGGGAGCCGAGATGACCGGTTTCCTCGGCTACGACAGCTACCAAACGCCGGACAGCGATCCCGGCAATCGCCGCAACGGCTACAGCCAGAAAGAGCTTGCCTCGAAGGTCGGGCCCATCGTCATCGATGTGCCCCGGGATCGAAGATCAGAGTTCGCACTGGCCATCGTCAAAAAGCGCCAGAAGGACATCGGCGGCTTCGAGGAGCTCATCCTTTCCATGTATGCCAAGGGGATGAGCACCCGCGATATCCAGCACCACGTCAAGGAAATCTACAATCACGACATCTCGCCCGAGACAGTCAGCCGCATCACCGATGCCGTCATCGACAAGGCCAAGGAGTGGCAAAACCGGCCGCTGGAGCCGATTTACGCCATTGTGTTCATGGATGCGCTGTTCCTCAAGCTCCGGGTGGATGGCCGGGTCAAAAACGTTGCGGCCTATCTGATGGTCGGCATCGACCTGGAGGGACGAAAGGAGTGTCTCGGCATCTGGCTTGGGCAAAGCGAATCCGCCAAGTACTGGCTCGGCGTGCTCAATGAGTTCAAAAACCAGGGCGTGAACGACGTGCTGATCTTCGCCGTGGACGGACTGACCGGCTTCCCAGAAGTCATCAGGGCCGTGTATCCCCAGTCTGAGATTCAGCGGTGCCTGGTTCACCAGGTCAGGAACTCGCTGGCGCAGATGGTCTGGAAGGACCGTAAGGAGGTTGCCAGTTCCCTGCGCTCGATCTACACCGCTCCAACAGAGGAAGCCGGCCTCATGGCCCTGGCCGAGTTCGAGGAAACCTGGGGGAGGAAGTACCCCCATGTCGTGCTGTCCTGGAAACGGCACTGGCCGGAACTGGCGACTTTCTTCAACTATCCCGAAGCGGTACGGCGGCTGATTTACACCACCAACCCCATTGAGAGCCTCAACAGCCGGGTCAGAAAAACCGTGAAGGGGAAAAGCGTCTTCCCGACGGAGATAGCCCTGTTCCAGGCATTGTATCTGGCGGTGGCCGAAGCCGAGAAGCGCTGGACGATGCGAACAAGGAACTGGCAGGAGATCATGGCCCAGCTCTCGATCTTCTTCCAGGAACGGCTCAAAGACTATCTCGTAACTGGCGGAGAGACGCCGGACACTACCTTATCCGCGACCAGCTCAGATGCGTAACACCTGCCACCATGCCCATGTTGCGGCCGGGGGCGTAAGCCGTACGCAATATACTATATGGTACAGCTGAGATTATGAAGTGATCTGCCTGCTTAGGATATCGGCCTTTTTTTGACTGTACTCAGCTTCGGAAATCAGTCCTCCGGCTAAAGCTTTGTCTAAAGAGTCGAGTAATTTGTAGTTATTCACGCGATTTTGCAGGACGGCGACTTTCAAGTCATACTCTTCCTGGGAGTAAATGCCGTTGTTCAAGAGCGATTTGTAGTTTTCTATTTTTTGTTCAACCTCTTTTTCGATGTCAATAAGTGTCTCGGCATCGGATAAGGCGTCTTGTTCCTCACTTAAGCACTTGATCGTTTCTTCCAGTTCGCTCTTCTTTTTGTCGAATTTGAGAATGCGAGTGAAAGCTTCGTTGACCTTGGCGTCGTCGATAGTTTCTCCGTTTCTCAAGAAATCTGCAATTCGTTTCCCAATGATAATGTAGCATTCGTCGTATCTGTTGTTGATATCCTGGAGTTCGATTTGCGCTTTTTTTATTGTTGCGCCCTTGACGACATTGTTGCTCGCTGAGACGACGGCACCGGTAAATGCGCCAGATACTTTTTTAAATAAGCTCATGGTTGTCTCCTGCGGCTTTGCCGCATTGTTGCGTAGTCATTATTGGCCGGCAAGCGTCCCCGAAATCAGCGCGATGAATTCCAGGTCCTGTAAAACAGTGCATACGGTTTTGCCCCTTTGGGCGATGCAACGGGCGAACGCTGCGCCCGGGGCACCGCCGACAAGGCTCGCGCCGATGACAAGGGCGACATGCCAGCCGCTGTGATAATTTGCTGTCCGTAATTGGTCTGGCGATATTCTGGGAGTGAGAATGCATTGGTATTCTTGCGATCCGGGGACGGGAATGTCGGGGATGTTTTTTTTCTCGTCCGTGCGGGGAGGACAAGCATAGGAGAATATCGGAATGTCTTCGATGTGTCTCCATTGGGGCCAGCCCTTGCGCCAGACGCAGTCATCCGCGGTGATCTCTCCGTCCCGCATCGAACATTTTATTTCGTATGCCGATACAGGGCCGAATATCTGTGAATTTGAAGCGACAATCCATTTTTTCTCATGTTCCGCAAGAGACATGGTATTTCCTCAATCATTTCTGTTGTCCAGGTCGGCTCAAGACTCAAACGGTTGCCGTAATCTGGCGTATGCTCGGCAATATGTCAATGTGTCTCCCCTTGAACGGACCGTAGCCACTGTGCGCAGAAATGTAATCTTTTTAGTATGAATTAGTGAGGCTAGCAATATTTGATGAAAACTGTGTATCCAAAGAGCATCATGTAGAGTGCGGCATGGCATTGTCTTGTTGCTTGGATTAAAATCGGTGTGAGGTCATGGCACGAAGAGTGAGCTTGAAAAGCTGGATTTACTATTCCATATATTATAACTATGAAACAAATGAAAATTGTAACTTACGGATATGATGGGCAAAGATGTGTCTAGAAAATACTTGATCTATATAAATCGTGCTGATATAAACTCTTTTGTCTGGATGCTATAGACTGTTTTGAATCAGTATTTTTGTGGTGTTGTGACTCATTTGTACGACACTTGTTTGTATTTTTTTGTAGATTCTTTGTTGTCATGTGTTGTATGGATTTATTGTTTCTGTATTTGCTGTTTGTTTTGTAATTGTAGATCAATGTTCAGCCTTGGTAGAATTAGATGCAACGAATGAATTCGCTTTCAGGCGTGCGTCGCGAACGTTGTGCCAAATATAGTTCGTTCGATAGTGAAAGGACAAGTTTTCGAAATGTTTCTATCACAATTGGACGCGGAAAGCACAATACGATCAATGTGCAGGATAGCTCTGTCTCGAAATCCCACGCGCGAATATATAGTACTCCAGATGGATGTCTTCGGCTTTGCGATTGCGGAAGTACTAATGGAACCGCACTGAATAATCCTGCTAACAAGATAAATGATATAGAAATAACGCTTGAAGATGTAATCTATCTGGCTTCCTGTCGTCTCACCGTCGCAGAAGTCATGGATGCAGTCAAACCCTCCGGACCCACGGCACATGTTTTTTCCCCCACCGCGCCGGCCTTGATCGGCCGTGATCCTGACGCGGACATTACTCTTGGACATCCCACGGTTTCCTGGCGTCACGCAAAGCTCGTTTCTGTCGAGCCCGGCCGGTGGCTGCTCACCGACCTGGGCAGCACTAACGGGACTTACGTAAACGGACGGCGCGTGCAGCGGGCCCATGTCACGTCCGCAGACATAATCATGCTGGGCGGCTATTTGTTTCATGTCGGTGCGCACCAGGATATCTCGCTGCACGATCTCAGCAGCGCCATCCGACTCGACGCCAGGGATGTCCTTGTCGTGCGCAAGGATCAGGCCGGGCACTGCAAGGCCATTGTCGACCGTGTCAGTTTTACGGTATATCCTCATGAATTTATTGGTCTTATGGGGTTGAGTGGGGCGGGGAAGACCACGCTTATGCTCACTCTCAGTGGACATGCAAAGCCCGAGGACGGGGCCGCGCTTTTTAACGGGTTTGATCTCTACGCGAATTATTCCCAGTTCCGTGCGCTCATAGGGTACGTTCCCCAGGAGAACGTGCTGCACAAGGATCTCACGGTCGGCGAAGCCCTGTATTACGCCGCACGGCTACGGCTTCCCAAGGACACCGGTGATGCGGAAATTCTTCGCCGTATCGACGATATCCTCATGAAGCTGCAACTGCTCGATCCCGCACGCAACGTCGATGTCCGGCAGACGACCATCGGCTCGACGGAGAAAAAGGGCATCAGCGGCGGGCAGAAAAAACGCGTGACCCTGGCCATGGAGTTGTTGACGGAGCCGGGTCTGATCTTTCTCGACGAGCCCACGTCCGGACTGTCCGCCGTGGAAACACTGGCCATCATGCGCCTGTTGCGCCAACTGGCGGACAAGGGCGTCACCGTCGTCGTGACCATCCACCAGCCGGACATCGAAAGCTACAGAATGATGGACAATATCCTCATTCTGCATCACGGCAAGCTCGTTTACTATGGAAGGAGCTGGCCGGATTCCATCAGCTATTTCAATCCGGGCTGCGCCTCCGACGTGCTGCAACGCCCGGAAAAGGCCCTGCTCGGCGTCAACACTCGGCCGGCCGAGGAGTGGCAGCGTATTTACGAGACTTCGCACCAGCACCGGGAGTTCGTTGCCGCGCGCTCCGCAACATTGGGGCGGCGCGACTCGCGGCGCAATCCGGCGCAGCAGACCGGGGCGGGCTTTTTCGACATGCATCAGTTTCTGGTGCTCACAAGGCGCAATTTCCGGATCAAGGTCAAGGACGTCGCCAACACCTGGGCCTTGTTGCTGCAAGCGCCCTTCATCGCCGTGTTGCTCGTGATGCTGTTCGGCAGCCAGAAGGCGGCTGTGCCCACACCGCTTTTCTTCACTACTATGGCCGCCATATGGCTGGGGACGTCCAATTCCCTGCGCGAGATCGTTTCGGAGCGTGCGGTGTTCATGCGCGAACGGATGCTCTTTCTCGGCATCGCCGAGTACCTTCTGTCCAAATATGTGGTTCTGGCCTGTCTGTGCGTCATCCAGTGCGCCATCTTGGCGGCCGGGCTCGTCATGGCCAACATGCGCGGATCCTGGTTTTCCTTTTTCGCCATGAGCTTTCTCATTTCCCAGATTGGCCTTGGCCTTGGCCTGCTGCTCTCGGCCGTGTCACCTTCGCAAAAAACGGCCATGTCATTGCTGCCCCTTGTCCTTTTACCCATGATCATCCTCGGCGGGAGCATGGTCCTGCCCACATCCATGTCCGGCTTCACCAAGGGGCTGTCTACGCTTGCGCCGACGCGCTGGGGTTACGAGGCGTTTTTGCATCTCGAGGACGAGGCCGGGGGCAACCTCGCGCACCCGTGCCCCGGCGGCGAAGCGACGCCGCCCGTCAAGGGAAAGGCCGAGCCGCGAAGCGGGAAGAACGAGGGATGGGCCGCATGCGTGTTCGGTCGCGATGCGATGAGTCTATCCTCCGACGTCACCGTCTTGCTCGCCATGCTCGTGTTGCTTTTCGCGACCACGGGGGCGGTGCTGGGGCGGCGCGCCATGTTACCGCGATGACGACGTTCCTGTTTGCGAGTCGCGCTTGCGCTACAGGCCTGCCGTAGAGTGTCGCAGAGAACGAAAGGAGAAAGGGGAAGGCTATGAAAAGATTTCTGGGGTTTTGCTGCGCGGCGTGGCTCCTGGCGTTCGCCGGCGTCGCGCAGGCTGCTACCGTCCATATCGAACAGGCCATCGCGACCGAAGACCTGATCAAGGTCTACGCCTCGTTCGCCTGGGACGAGGGGCAGAACATCGAGTCCGTCGACCAGAAGGAACTGGGCGTGTCCTTCGACGGCGTCCCGGCCCAACTGACCTCCCTGGCCCGCTTTTCCCAGACCGGCGAGGGCATGGGCATCACCTTGCTGCTCGATGTTTCCAAAAGCATGGGCATCCGCCAGGGCGGGGGACAGACGCCGTTTGCCCTGCTCGTGGAAGCGACCAAAAAGCTCATCGCCTCGGCCTCGCCCAAGGATTCCTTCTGCATCATGACCTTTGGCGACGACGTGAAAGTGGTACAGCCCTTCACCAGCGACAAGAACGTCCTTTACAACGCGCTGTCCGAGATCAGTCCCTCGGCGCAAAACACCCTGCTTTACGAGAGTGTGCAAAAAGCGCTGCGCATCAACCGCCAGAAGGGCGGAAACATTCCGGACCGCCGGGCGATCATCATCATTTCCGATGGCAAGGACGAGGGCAGTGGACTGACCCTGGACGACGTGCTCAAACAGGACCTGCAGCCTTCCATTCCGCTTTTCACCGTCGGCTATACCCGTGTCGAGCCGGAACACCTGACGGCGCTTCGCCGCCTGTCCGTCATGACCGGCGGGTTGTTCTTTGCCTCGCCCAAAGCCCAGGAGATCGATCGCAGCCTTCCCCAGATCAAACAGTACTTCAACCAGACCTATGTCCTCGGCATCCAGCCCCCGCACCTGGACGCCGCCAAGGCCATGACGCTCAAGGTGGTGTTCAGCCGCGACGGCATGTCGAGCGAAGGCTTCAAGGAAATCCTCGTGCCGGCGTCCCCGCCACCGCCGCCTCCGGTCGAGGAACCGGAGCCGGAAAGCTTTCTGAAGCGTTACCGATGGTGGTTCTTCGGCGGGCTGGGACTGGTGCTCGCGCTGTGCGTCGTAGGCGTGGTCCTCATGCGCAAGCGAGCCCGGGCCAAGGCCGTGCTCGAAGGGGAGCAGGAAGGATCGTCGCTCCTCTCCATGGACGAGGCAGGTGGAGCCAGCGGGATTCTCGACGGCATGCCGACCACGACCGGGCGCGGGTATTCCACGGCTCCCCCGGAAATGCCCCAAGTGGCGCAGGGGCGGCTGGTCGTCCTGGAGAGCGGCATTGGCGACACGCTTCCCCCCGGCACGGCGTTCGATGTGTACGAGCGCACCCAGCTCGGACGCGCCGACGACTGCATGATCCAGATTCCAGATTCCCACGTATCGCGGCACCACTGCGACATCACCGCCTCCCGGGGCGTTTTTACGCTGACGAACTTCCGTTCCCGCAACGGAACCTTCCTCAACGGCGAACAGGTGGAGACGGAAACCCGTCTGCGCCACGGCGATGTCATCACGATCGGTCAGGTGAAGCTCCAGTTCTCTGAATTGGCCTGATACGACCACGCATTTCCCCGGCCTGCCGCGCGGCAGGCCGGGGAAACGAAAGGATTTGCACGCCGTTCGTCGGCACGGGAGTATGCGTTTGATAGTCGTCACCAACGACACGAATCAGGGCAGCCGCCCCTATCAGGAAGATTATTACGCCCACTACCTGCCTCCCTCCGGATTTGAGGCAAGGGGGGAATTGGTATTGCTGGCCGACGGCATGGGCGGCATGGCGGCGGGTTCCACGGCGAGTCTCATGGCGGTGCAGTATTTTCACGAAAAATACTACGGCGTCGGAGCGAACCGGCCAAAGGACATTCCCATCCCGGAATTGCTTGGCAGGCTCATGGCCGGCGCAAACGAGGCCCTCGTGCGTGCCGGCGTCCAGGAACCTTTCCTGCGCGGCATGGGCACGACGCTCGTCGCCTGCGCCATCGTCGAAAACAGGCTCTATTACGCCTCTGTCGGCGACAGCCATCTCTATCTGTGTCGCCGGGGAGAGCTGCGCCTGCTCAATGAGGACCATTCCGTCGGCGGGCAGATCGCGTCCATGCTCGCCCAGGGCAAGCTGTCCCAGGAAGAGGCCAGGCAGTACGAAGGGCAGAGCCACAAGCTGGTCCATTATCTGGGCAACAAGCATTTCAGCCACTTCGATCTGCCGCAGGAGCCTTTTCTGCTGCTCCCGGGCGATGTGCTGATCCTGTGCTCCGATGGCCTCTACGGCGTGCTGCCCGAAGCGGACATCGTCGGAATCGTCGCGAAGAGCACCCCCAAGACCGCTGCGGGCGCGCTGATCAAGGCCGCTCTCGCACGCAAGGTTCCGGGGCAGGACAATCTCACCGTTCATGTCGTCACGTTCGGCGAGGCAGATTCCAAGGGGAATGGTGTTTCCCGGCTTCGATCCGGAAAGGCGCGCCTTATTGCTATGGCCGCGGCACTGGCGGTTGTTGCGATCCTGGCCGTAGCCCTGGTCCTGATTTTTGGCAAACCCCGGCCACCGGTTGTGTCAGTGCCCGTGACGGCCCAGAGCAAGGACGGCGATGCTTCGCCGCAGCCGGGCGTGCCTGCCCAGACTCCGCCTCAGGGAACGGCCGTGCAGGCGCCGTCGGAGACCTTTGCCCCGCAGGAAGTGTCTCCTGCAGCCGCTCCGGCGGCGGATGCGTCAACCATGCAAGAAGAATCCGGAGTGGCGCCGCCTCCGGCCAAGAACTTCAGCCCCGCCAGCCCGTCGGGGATCGTCGAGAGAAAGCTCCGGCAGAAAGCGCCGAGGGCAACGGAGAAAGCCACACCGATGGCGGTCCCCTCTCCGGCGCGACAACCGTAACAACGCGCGGCGGCAGGCAAGGGGAGCCCCGGGGCCGACCCGCGCGCAACAAGGCATGAAAGAGCATGGCGGTCAATATCCTCAATCCTGGCGAGATCCTGCAGGGATACGTCATCGAAAAGACACTCGGCGTCGGCGGCTTCGGCGTGGTCTACCTCGCGCACGAGGCGGCGGATATTTCGAGACAGGTCGCCATCAAGTTGCTGCAACCGCGCTTCGATCGGAAGGAAGAGAACATAGCAAGACAGGCCTTTCTCAATGAAATTATTAATATGGCTTCGTTGTGCCAGGAAGAGGAAGGTATTGTCCACGTCTACAACACGTTGATCCACATGACTCCGACCGGTGTGCAGCTGGGCGTGGTCATGGAATTTCTCCGGGGCGAATCTCTGTTCGACTACATCAAGAAGCAGGGAAAGATGGTGCATGAGCGGGCCATTCCACTTCTGCTGCTGATTCTCAAGACTCTGGGATTCGCGCATAAAAAAGGCATCATCCACCGCGACATCAAACCGGAAAACATCATGGTGCTCACCGGCAGCACTTTGACGTGCGGCGCCATAGCGACCCATCCCATCAAGATCATGGATTTCGGCCTGTCCAAGGCGTTCGAGGGCGACGTGACCACCGAGTCCACCGGGTGGGGCAGCAGCGCGTACATGCCTCCCGAGCGCATCAAAGGCGTAGGCGTTCAGATCGACGCCACTTCGGATATCTATTCAGTGGGCGTTTTGGCCTACGTCATGCTCACCGGCCAGTTCCCCTTCGACCTTGGCGGCGCGGACCAGTTCGCGGCTCTGCGGATCGTCACCACCGCGGCGGTTCCCTCTGTGCGGGAATCCTACGAATTCCACCCCGCAGAACTCGATGGCGTCATCGCCAAAGCCCTGGCGCGGGAACCCGCCGGCCGCTACCAGTCCTGCGAGGCCATGGCCGTGGACTTGGCCGCCCTGATGCCGGGGGCGCAGGGGCTGCTGCATGGCGCGTACACTGTGGCACATCCGAAAAAGCCGGTGCCGAAGCCCATTGTCGCCGTGCCGACCGAGGCGGCCGACGTCGTAAAACGACCATCCCTGCCGCCGCAGGGCAGGACGCGTTCATCCCTCCCCCTTGTGCTGCTTGGGATCCTGGTCGGCGTGTTGCTGCTGGTCGGCGGCGCGTTGTTGATTCTTCCGAGAGGTTCGCAGCGTTCCGGCGGGTCCTCTCCCAGCACGGCAACCGTTACGACTCATAGCGAGTCCTCCTTGGAGCGCCTGCGGCGTGCCGCGAAGGCGGGTGACGTGGAGTCGCAGTTCGAACTGGCCAAGCTGTACTATTACGGTACCGGCGTGGCCAAGGACGATAAAGAGGCCTTCAAGTGGTATCTCGCCGCTGCCGAAGGAGGACATAAAAAATCCCAGTTCAACGTCGGTCTTATGAACGCCAAGGGCATTGGTACGGAAAAGAGCAGCAATGATGCGGAGGCATGGTTCAAGAAGGCTGCTGGCCAGGGCGACATCGATGCGATGCTGAAGATCGGAAGTCTCTATATCGGTGAAAACAGGGTGGATGACGCGACATTCTGGCTGGAAAAAGCACAAGCGGAGGGCGAGCCGCAGGCGTGTATGCTGCTCGCGTCTATTTGCGAAAGCCGCAAGGATTATAAAAAAGCCTACGAGTTTTACAAGGATGCCTACGACAAGGGGATTGTCGAGGCTGCCGTGAACATTGGCGTCCTTTATTGGGAAAGCGCCATTGGAAACAAGCAGTATGGCGACGCGGTGAAGTGGTACGAGAAGGCCGCCGGCGCAGGAAATGCAACGGCGCTCTACAATCTCGGGATTGCTTATCGGGATGGCCGTGGCGTGCCGAAAAGTCGTGATGAAGCGCTTCGTTACTTCAAACAGGCGGCATCCAAAGGCGCACCGGATGCCAAGAAGCAGATAGAGGCGTTGGAAAGGCCCTGATCGGAGCGGCGCCTGTCCGCAACGGCCCGCAATATCGCGGTTGATGTCAAAGGAGGACGAACATGTTCATGGCACGTTCACGGATGTATCGCCAGCTGCTCGGCAAAGGGGTGGCGCTTGCGCTGATCTTGCCGCTTCTGCTGAACGGGTGTGCGAAGTTGGCGCCCAAGACGACCCAGGTCAACTACTATCCGGCCTGCTACGCACCCATCAACAAGCTCCGTGAGGAAAACAAGAAGTTCGCATCCACGGTGGCCGCCGGCATCATCATCGGCGGTTTGATCGGAGCCGGACTGGGATTAGCGCTTGGCGGCGGTCGCGGCGTGAGCGCGGGCATCGGAGCGTTGGCGGGCGCGGCAGGCGGCGCGGCGCTCGGCTATGCCATCGCCAAGCAGAAACAGATCAAGGACGACCAGCAACGCCGCGCTAGCATCGCCGGCGACATCGACCTGGACATCAGTTCCATGGACAGCATCGCCCTGGCTTCGATCCAGGCGCGACAGTGCTACACCAGCCAGTTCGACCTGGAACTCGCTCGATACAAGGGGGGCGAGATCGGCAAGGCGGAATTTTTGGAGCGGGCGAAAGAGATCGTCAGCGGGCTCAATGAAATAGCAGCCCTGCTTAAATCCTCGGAGAGCGGTTCCCAGGACAAGTTGCTGCAGTACAAGGCCGCCGTTGACTCCGAGTACAAGAAGGCCGGGGAGCAGGCACCCCCACTTGTCGCGGAAAAGCGAGTCGAGGCCGCGTCCACGCCTGCTCCCGCGCCGGAACCCGAGCCCGCGCACAAGCGCAAGTCCAAGACCAAGGGCAAGACCAAAAAGGCCAAGGCGGACCAGGAGCAGACCGTCACGCCGCAGCCTGCGGCCGCGTCTTCCCCGGCGTCCCAGACGGCGGCCAAGGCCGATGCGGGCCAGAAGGCCGCCCAGTGCGCGCCGTTGTCACGCCCCGCATACCAGCCCTTGCCCGAGGGGCAATCGCTCGAAGGCGGCGCCAAGCGTTGCGACGTCATGGCCGGCCTGCGCGACGAACTCAAGACGGAAGGCGAACTGGCCACGGCCAAGGCCAGCGACTGCCAGCGCATCACCCAGGAGATCAGTCTGGAAATGAAATCAGAATGGCTTCCCGGTGGCGGCGTCCTCACGGACCTCGCGCCTCATGCCGCGGAGGGAGCGCTTTGCCAGAGACCCAGGGGATGAGGCGGACCATGCCCCGAATCCGGGGGCGCGGCCACGGTCGCGTCCTCGGGGTGTCCGCATGGAGGTGGCTCGTGCGATGGACGCCTTTCCTTGCGGCGTGCTGCATCGTCACGCTTGCCTTGGTTGCATGCAACGCCGGATTCTCGCCGACGCGCATACGGGTCGTGGGCGTGCGGCTTCCGGCGGGTCTTGCCCCTGGCCTCCCGGCGCAACCCGGGCTGCCGGGGCAGGATCTGTTCGGCATGGTCGCGGATTCCCTGCGGCAGGGCCGCATTCCGGAACCGTTGCTGCATCCCGAGGTCGTCGTCGTCCTGGAGGTGCAAAACAGCAATCCCGTCGGCGCGACCGTGACCGCTTTGCATGGCGTCTTCGTCTGCGACGGGCAGCCCGTGGGCACGATTCGCCTGCCACAGGGCGCGCGCGTGACCATCGCGCCTCGCGCCGCGACGCGCATGGACGGCGTCGTCGTAGTCGACGGGCCCAACGCCGTAGGCGTCATGCTGGGCCGCCTGGGCGCGGGGACCCCGGAGTGCCGGCTGCAAGGCGAGGCGACTCTGGATACGCCTTTCGGCGACAAGCGGTTTCCCCTTCCCGATACGCCGGTCAATCCGACGCGGGGGCTGTAGGGGCGCGTCATGATCCAGCCGGGAACCGTCATCAAGGGATTCGTGGTCCGGGAGCATATCGGCTCCGGCGGATTCGGCGACGTGTACAGGGTCCGGGACATGAAAACCGGCCACCCCTTTGCCTTGAAACTCTCGCGTTCCTCCTTGTTGCGACATGGCAATTGGGGACAGATGCGCGAAAGTTTCGTCAATGAAATTTCGATGCTCTCCCTGCTGCACGGACATGGCGCTATTGCCAAGGTGTATCGCTCCATCCTGCATAAGGACAAAAACGGCGAATACCTCGGCATCGTCATGGAGTTCATTTCCGGAATTCCCTTGGATGTGTATATTTATAATAAGGGCAAGCTTGTCGACGAGCAGGCTGTCCCGCTGTTTCTTCAAGTCGTCGATGCGGTCGGTTATGCCCACGGCCAGGGGGTTTTGCACCGGGACATCAAGCCGGGAAACATCATGGTGCTCCCCCGCAAGACCGTGGTCGTCGGCGGGCAACCGACGCATCCGGTGAAGATGCTCGATTTCGGTCTGGCCAAGACGATGGACCAGACTGCCGCCGTGGAATCGCATTCAGGCGTGAGTCTGCCGTATATGGCGCCGGAACGGCTGGCCATGGGCGCGCGCATCGATGTCCGCACCGATGTGTATTCCCTCGGGGCCACGCTGTACGAGATGCTGACCGGATGTCAGCCCTTTCGGATCACGACCTTTCCGGAAGCCCTGTCCATTATCCCCACCGTGCGTCCGCCGTCGATTCAGGCGAGCTACGCCTACCACCCGTCCTGGCTGGACGAGGTGGTGCAACGGGCCATGGCCAAGTCGCCACAGGCGCGGTATCAGGACTGCGCCTCCCTCGCCGCGGCGGTGCGGACCAGAAACCCGCAAGCGGGGCCGGCGCCCGGGCCCGGTCCCGACCGGCGTCCTCCTTCCGTGCGGCCAGGTCCCTGGCGTCCCCCATCGCGAAGCGACGTCCCGGCATGGGACGGAGAGCTTCCCGGCGCCAGGGGGGCGCTGGAGTGGTTCCTGCGGCGCGTGCTTGGCGTGGGTGGGGTCTTTCCTCCCCCAGCCTCGGGCGTCGTTCCCGGCACGCTCGCCCGTCGCGGCCTGGCTTGCCTGATCGATCTGTTTCTGCTGCTTCTGCTTGGCGTCGTGTCCTCCCGGCTGGGGTTCGCGTTCATGGACAGTGGTGCCGTGCCGGTGGTGGTCTTTCTGGCGTGCCTGTTCTGCACGGCCGGCTGCGAGGCGTGGTGGGGCGCGAGTTTCGGGAAAAGCTGCCTGGGCCTTCGCGTCATTCCCATGCGCCATGGGGGCGGCCGGAAGGTGGGGCAACTGCAGAGCGGCGTCCGGACACTGGCAAAATACCCGGCGCTGCTCTTTTTCCCTTTGCAATACGTGCATTGGTCGAGCCTTGGCCTTTCCGGTTTTTGGCTGTTTATCCTCGGCGTCGTGCTTCAGGTGTTGGCGGGCATCGCGGATATCGTGTGCATCATGGAATCCAAAGGAGGCGTTTCCTTGCATGACGCCATTGCAAAGACGCTTGTGGTCCACCGCCTTCCCCTTGTCCGATCAGCGGGGCGTTGAGGAAGTGGGAATGGTTTCCACCAGCGTCAGTCTCCGCAACTGGGCATTGCGCGAAGCCGTCTGGAACGGCGTGCGGGTGCGCGCCATGCTGATGTCCGTATTCCTCGCGGGACTTGCGCTGCTGGGCGCGCTTGCCGGCTGTCAGCCTGCGGAGCCGGATTTCGAGCGCGTCAAGGAGGGCGTGGTTCGCATCATCTCGGATTACGGCCCCCAGTCGGGCGGGGACGGGAACGTGGCGCGGGCCACAGGCAGCGGGTTCGTCGTCACAGAAGACGGGTTTATCGTCACGAACTACCATGTCGTGGAAAAGACCATGGACATGGCGGGCGAGGGCGGCAGAAAGGGCAGCCCCTATGTGCTGCGCGACATCAAGGTGCTGCTGTTCGAGGGCGGCAACCTGCTTAAGGCCTCTGTGGTCGCGGCCGACATGCGCCGGGATCTCGCCCTGCTCAAGGTGGACTCTCCCGTGCGCCTGGATCCCCTGGCCCTGGCCAAGCCGGGAAGCACCAAGGATGGTGCGACTGTCTGGGGGGTGGGCTTTCCTGGCGGCGCCGACCTGAGTTCCGACGCCTTCATGAAAAGCAAGCTGACACGAGGCATCATCAGCGCCTTTGTCGTCAACGACGACGGTGTCACCTTCATCCAGACCGACGCCGGCATCAACAGCGGCAACTCCGGCGGTCCCCTTATCGATCAGCAGGGTTATGTCGTCGGGGTCAACACCCTGAAATCGGGCAGGGCCGAACAAGTCGGCTGGTCCATCGCCTCGGGGGAAGTGGCGTCTTTCCTGCAACACAACGGAATCGCCTTCAAGGAGAAGGTGGGCTCTGTCTGGCGTTTGCTTGTGGCCGTCTTCATGTTGTTGTCTGGTGTGTGCGTCACCGGAGCGATCCTGTATTTCCTGTGCAGGGACAAACGCGGGGTCCTGTTCGGGGGACGGAGGTTCGGTCCCGTCGTCTGGCGCGGGTCGTACAGGGGCTCGGGCGCGAGTCTGCCGCGTCCCGATCGCACGGCCCAGATCAAGATCCGGCAAGGGGAAGGTCGGGGACGGAAAGTGCCGCTGGAACGCGGCACGCTGGTCATCGGCCGCGACCCTACGCAGGCGCAACTGGTGTTCAGGTCAAAGAAGATTTCCCGGGTGCATGCCCGCATCATTTGGGACGGCAGCGCCCACGCGACGCTCGAGGACATGTCCTCGAAAAACGGGGTGTGGTGCGAAGGCAAGCGCGTGACGCACAGCGTCAGGTTGCTTCCGGGGATGGAGTTCGCATTGGCCCAGAATGAAGTGGTGTTGGCGTTTGACATCAACGAGGCGGCGACGCCTCTTGCAGGAAGGAGAAAAGAGCCATGGCAAGCCTGACCAAGTGCCCCAACGGCCACATGTACGACGCGGAAAAAACACCCCAGTGCCCGCACTGTCGCGGGGGCGGCCGGGGTGCGGGTCCCTCCAGTACGGCTGCCGCCGACGGTTTCGGCGCGATGTCCAGTTCCTCGGGTTTTACCAATACCAACACCGCGGCGACCCGGCAGTCCGGATTCACGTCCGCCAAGACGGTCGCCTTTGATTCCCAGGATACGCAGGGCACGCCTTCCGGCATCTTCAAGCAAAAAAACGGCGGGGGCGGCAATCCTCTGCATTCCAGCCCAACCACGCCCGGCGTCTTGCTGCATTCCCAGGAAACCTCCGCCGGATTCGGCGGCGCCACGGGGCAAACTTCCGGACAGGCTGCCGGAGAGACAAAAAACACCACGCATGCCTCCGTTTTCAATCCCGCGGTGGGCTGGCTTGTGGCGCTTGCCGGATCGCAAAAAGGGCAAGACTACCGCCTAGTCGTGGGCAAGAACGCCATCGGCCGGGACGCCGAAGCCAATGTCCGCCTGGGCGAGGACGGGCAGATTTCACGCAGCCATGCGACCATTTATTATTATCCGAAGGTGAATGAATTCTATATCGAGGACCACTCTTCACACGGGACGTATCTCAATGGTCGGCCTATCGTGCAGCGTACGCTCGTGGCGAACATGGACAAGATTGAGATCGGTGGAACGACGTTGCTGTTGCGCGCCTTGTGTGATTCCGGATTCATCTGGGACGAGTTCAAATAAGGAAGAGGGGGGCAGGACGATGTCCTACCAGCAACAATTCGGGGCGGATTATTATTGTCGCGATACTGCCGACGGCAGGTACCTGACGACAGACAACCTGATGTATTATTTGTTCAATTTCAGGGGGCGCATTTGCCGGTCGGAGTATTGGTTCGCGACGATATTCGTCTGGTTCATCTCTTTTGTTGTGTCGGTCCTCACAATCCTCATCTCGGGGTTGCTCATCGGTTCTGTTCAACGATTGCATACGGAAGCCGATATCCTCGCATTTTTTTGGCAACTTGGGGCCGGGCTAGTCTTTCTGTGCGGTTTTACGGTTGTCAGCATCGTGGTCACGTATATGCTGGCCATCAAGCGGGCTCACGACAGGAACCGTCCTGGCTGGTTCGTGCTGTTGAGCTTTGTGCCGCTGGCCAACATCTGGATTTTCATAGAACTGTCGTTCCTGTGCGGCACAGAAGGAGACAATCCGTACGGAAATGATCCGCGCTTGCGTTTTGGCGCCCCGCTCCCGCAGCAGCCCGGGTACGATTACACGCAGAGCCAGGCGGGCAATGTCGGACTCCAAGCGCAGCCCACCGCCGGCATGGGGCGGACCGCTCCCTCCACGGCGATGTTTCGGCAACAGACGGTTGCAAGCGACCGGGGAGCGTATGCTGGCAAGGGGCCCGTGCTGGTCGCCGTCTCCGGAGAGTATGTGGGAGCCAGGATTCCCATCGACGGCAAGGGCATTGTGATCGGGCGCGACCCGGATCAATGCAATCTGGTGATGTCCTCAAAAGATATCTCAAGGAAACATGCCAGGATATCCTGCGTCACGGCCGAGCGGAAATTCCTCGTTGAGGATCTGCAATCCCGAAACGGCGTCTACATCGGTCGTGAGCGCGTCAACGGAAAAGTGCTGATTTCTCCCGGAGAGAGCTTTACATTGTCCGAGGACGCCGCGACATTCATGGTGAATTTCGCCTGACCATGACGCAAGCAAAGCCGCGGGCGCATGCCGTTGGCGGCGACGGCGACGCGGCCCGGCCTGAGAAAGGGCATGAAGAAGCAAGTCGGAAAGGCAGACAAGCCCGGGCGCGTGCGCACGGGGACCCGCGCCGTGCTCTGCATGGCGGCCATCGTCGTGGCCGGCGCGCTGTATCTGGCCACGCGCCCGGGAGGACCGTTGTCTTCCCGGATGGAATACGTGGACAGGATCAACGGTTTTTCCCTGCTCCATCCGGTGGGTTGGAAGGTGCTGCCGTCCTATGGTGACACGGATATCGTCCTGGTCCCGACCCGGGACGGGAAGGCGGCGTTTCAGGACAATGTCAACGTGCGCCATGCCAGGACGCCGGCAGGGCAGGGCATGGTAGCCGATCAGGTGCTTGGCGAATTGAAGGAAGCGGGAGCGGATGTATCGTTGCTGGAGCAACGCAACGAGGAGATTGACGGCAACCGCGCCGTGAAGCTCGTGTACCACACCACGGTCAACGGCTCCCACTTCGCCATGATCAGCTATGTGATTCCCCTGGAGAGCACTTGGTTTATCACCTGTACGACGCTTCCGGAAGGGTTGGCGGCGTTTCAGGGCGACTGCGAGGCGCTCGCCAAAAGCTTCAGGCGTATTGCGCCCTGAGGCGCGTCCCTGCATGTCGCAATGGGTTTGCCCCGGCCTGTCGTGTTCCGGGGAGGCACGCGTCCTCAACAATCGACCTTGAGGACCCTTTTTCAGGGGGATGGCCATGGTGTTGAGGAGGAATGTCAGTTCGACCTTTGCCTAATCGGGATGTCGGGGGCGAAAGAAGCCATAGCCCTGTTTGAGTGTTCCGAAGGGGGCCTTTAACGAAATCTGCGTAATCCTCCACTACGGGGTGAAAGCTCCAGGAGGTTTTCATATTGATAAACCGTTACGCACTTTCTCGGAAGGCGTTTGAGGAGAGACCCCCTGCCTGGAGGGCCGCAGCGGTATGAAAAGCATCTGGGCTATAGCTTAACCTTGCCACAATCTGTCCAATCAGGGTCGCGTCCGTCAACGTGGTGTAAATTCCGGTGTGCTTGAGGTGGCAATCGATCAGGCTGCCCTGGGTGGAATTTGGGCTGGCTGCGCCTCGTTGGGTTGGGTGTTGAGTTCGGCCATGGCCTCGACCTGCATGTAGCGGCTTTGCAGCTGCCACTCGTCGTTTTGCTCCAGCAAGATGGCCCCGATGAGCCGGATGATGGACTGCTCGTTGGGGAAGATGCCGACTACGTCCGCTCGCCGCTTCACCTCTTTGTTCAGCCTTTCCAGCGGATTGGTACTGTGCAGCTTGACCCGGTGCTGTGCCGGGAAGGCCATGTAGGCCAGCACGTCGTGCTCGGTTTCGTCCATGAAGCTGGCGAGTTTTGGCCATTTGCCGCGAAGCTGGTCAGCGACATGCCGCAGGTCTGGCTGGCGCTGGCCGCGTCTGGCTGCAAAAAGGCCTGACGTAGGGCGGCGGAAACCATGGCGTGCTGCAATTTAGGGACGCGAGCCAAGGCGTTTCGCATCCAGTGGACCCGGCAGCGCTGCCATGTGGCCCCGAACGTCTTGGCAATGGCGGCTTTGAGACCTTCATGGGCATCGGAAACGACCAGCTTCACACCGGTGAGGCCTCGACGAAGAAGGCCTTTGAGGAAAAAAGACCAGAACGGCTCAGCCTCGCTGGGGCCTATGTGCAGCCCCACGATTTCCCGGTGGCCTTCCGTGTTCGCCGCTACGGCGATTATGACGGCAACGCTGACCACCCGGCCGCCTTCGCGCTGTTTGAGGTAGGTCGCGTCCAGCCACAAATAGGGCCATTCCCCGGCCAGCGGCCTGGAAAGGAAGGCATGGACTCGTTCATCAATGTCCTTGCACAGCTTGGACACTTGGGATTTCGAGATGCCGGAAAGTCCCATGGCCTGGACGAGATCGTCCACGCGCCGCGTCGATATGCCGCCGATCCAGGACTCCTGGATGACGGCCACCAAAGCGCGTTCGCTGGTCTTGCGCGGCTCCAGGAAGGGCGGAAAGTAGCTGCCCTGGCGCAGCTTGGGGATGCGCAGTTGCAGGGAGCCGACGCGGGTATCAAGGCTGCGGTCACGGTAGCCGTTGCGGTAGCTGACTCGCTCGGCGCTTGAAGGTGTTTGAGGGAGAGAGCACCTGCCTGGAGGGCCTCAGCGGTATGAAAGCATCTGGGCTATAGCTTAACCTTGCCGCAAATCTGCCCAACCAGCCAGAACTCATAGGGACTCGAACCGCCATGTTAGGACAATTTTGTCCTTGCCGGACGAGGGTCAAACTGATAGGTCAAAATCAGAGAAAATCAGTATCAACTATTTTTGAAGTCTAAGCATATCAAGCTGTTGTCTCTTGCTATGAGGTCCGAGGGTGCAGAGTCCCCCCTTCGGCACCATCTATAGAGGGGGTACAGCTAACAAGCTGTAACCCCTTATTTTTTTGTCTTCAGGGTTACGGCAAGGCTTCAAGAAGCCCTGTAATTTGGCCAAAGTAGCAAAAAGGATCAAACTGCTGGGGCAAACATGCCGGACGCCGGCGTGGGCCATAGCCATGTCACCAACTTGCCAGTCGCTCCAAGGCCGAAGGGAAGCACTCTCGCCCCCACAGGCATCAAAAGACGTTGTTACCGGATCGTCACGCCAGGAAGCGCTATCCCTTAAGCGCACCTCTCCCAGCTATCTTTACCTCAAAGGGAATCTCTTTTATTTTCGCTACGCTTTTCCCAAGGTCTATCGTGATCGCCTGGGGCATGCTGAAATTCGGATGAGTTTGGAAACTGGCTCTGTACGTGAAGCAAGGGTGCGGGCTGTGTCCTTGTATTCCACACTGCATGTGCTTTTAGAAAGAGGGGTTAGAAGAAACTCCTAAAAGGAGTGCTTGGTGCCACCATCATCACAAGGAAAGGTCGCAGGGAAAGAGAGTCTATGTCCAGGCTGGTTGGCGGTCGGGCGGACGCGACGCCGGCGAAACCGGCCTATGCCCGGCGTAGCGACGTAAGAAGCCCCAATGGAGTCTTGACACGAAAAACACCATTATTCATGATTTTGTTTTTTGAAAATGAAGGGTTTTCGATTCGCGCCAACCGTCTGGCCCGGAGGCACCATGAAGTATATCGTGACAGCACTGTTCCTGGTTTTATGCGGCATAGCCCCGGTAAAGGCCGAGACGGTCGCCACCCCGATCCCCATCGGCATCGCTGTGGCCCAAACCAGCAATGTCGCCCTTTTCGGACAGGAGCAGGTCAACGGCGCCAAGATCGCCGAGCAGCTCATCAATGCCGCCGGCGGCATCGACAGCGCGAAGATCACCCTGGTCTTCCAGGACACCGGCGGCGACGAGGCCGGAGCCGTCAACGCCTTCCAGAACCTCATCAACCGCGACAAGGTCGTGGCCATCATCGGGCCCACCTTGTCCCAGCAGGCCTTCGCCGCCGATCCCCTGGCCAACCAGGCCAAGGTCCCGGTCGTCGCCCCGTCCAACACGGCCAAGGGTATCCCCCAGATCGGGCCCTTCGTGTCCCGGGTGTCGGCGCCCATGACCCAGGTCGCGCCCCATTCCCTCAAGCAGGCCTTGCGGCAAAACCCCAACATCAAACGGGTGGCCGTGCTCTATGCCCAAAACGACGCCTTCTCGGCCTCCGAGACAGAGGTTTTCCAGCAAGCCGTCAAGGACCTGGGTCTGGAAACCGTCACGGTGCAGAAGTTCCAGACCACGGACACCGATTTCACCACCCAGGTGAGCACGGTGCTCGGGGCCAACGTCGACATGGTCGTCATCTCGGGCCTGGCCGCCGATTCCGGCAACCTGGTCAAGCAGCTGCGCCAGCTCGGTTACAAGGGGCAAATCGTCGGAGGCAACGGGCTCAATTCCCCGAACATGTTTCCGGTGTGCGGCGCGCTTTGCGCCGATACGCTTGTGGCCCAGGCCTACAGTCCGGCCGCCGTGGAGGGGAACCCGGCCAACAAGGCCTTCGTGGAGGCCTTCGAGCAGGCTTACAAGAAGGCTCCGGCCCAGTTCTCGGCCCAGGCCTATGCGGCTGTGCAGGTCGTGGCCGAGGCCCTGGCCAAGGTGGAAAAGCAGACCGGCAAGAAGATTTCCTCGTTCGAACTTCCGGAACTACGCGAGGCCGTCAACGCCGCCCTGCGCACCGGAACGACGCTCACGCCTATCGGTGAGATCGGCATCCTGCCTTCCGGCGAGATCGCGCAGAAGGATTTCTACGTCTCCAAAATCGTCATGCAGCCCGACGGGAAGACAGGCGCTTTCGTCCTGGTCACCGAATAGATCCGAAGGTCTCGGTCGGCCGGGAGCAGCGCTCCCGGTCGGCCGAAGTGTTGGTGCTCCCATGGATTTCGCCTGGCTTGTGCAAAGTCTCCTCAATGGCCTGAGCATCGGCTCGGTTTATGCTGTCTTCGCCTTGGGCTACACCCTGGTTTTTTCCATCCTCGGCATCATCAATTTCGCTCACGGCGCGGTCTTCACCCTGGGGGCCTACCTCACCTATGCCCTGACCGTGGGCCGCTTCGGCATCAACGGCCTGCTCTCCGGCGTCACCCTGCCCGTGACCTTGCCATTTTTCCCGGCTCTGGTCGTGGGGGCGCTGCTGTCGGGCCTGGCCGGCATGGCCGTGGAGCAGCTGGCCTTCCGGCCGCTTCGCCGCCGCGGGGCCGATCCGTTGCTGGCCCTGGTCAGCAGCCTGGGCGTGGCGCTGATCATCGTCAACTGTATCCAGTACCTGGTCGGCGCGGAGATCTATTCCTTTCCGGCCGACATCTTCGGCGGCCTGCCCATGGCCGTCATCTTTCCCGTGGGCGGCCGGCCCGTGGCCGTGCGCACCGTGCAGATCATCATCATCGCCGCCTGCCTGGTCATGCTGCTCGGCCTTTGGTGGTGCATCCACCGCACCCGGACCGGCAAGGCGCTTTTGGCCACGGCCGAAAACGCCGACACGGCCAGCCTGCTCGGCATCGGCGTCAACCATTTCATCCGTGGCACGTTTTTCTTCTCGGGCCTGCTCGGCGGGTTGTCCGGGACGCTTATCGGGGCGTCCTTCGGCCTGGCCGGTCCCTATTTCGGCGTGGCCTACGGCCTCAAGGGCTTGGCCGTCATGGTGCTGGGAGGGCTTGGCAGTATTCCGGGGGCGGTGGTCGGCGGCTTCGTCATCGGCCTTGGCGAAGCCTTTTTGCCGGCGGACATGAGTTCATGCAAGGAAGCCGTGGCCTTCGTCCTGCTGTTCGCCATTTTGTTGATACGCCCCCAGGGACTGCTGGGGGGCAGCCTGGAACAGAAGGTCTGAACCATGGGTGTGTTGGAGAATTACGGGTTCCTGTTGGTCACCATCATCCAGCAGGCGCTTTTGGGCCTGAGCCTCTATCTGCCGCTCATGGCCGGCCAGCTGTCCCTGGCCAGCCTCGGGTTTTATTCGCTTGGCGGCTACGTGGCGGCCATCATGGGCACCCATCCCTGGTTCGCCCCCTGGCGCGCCTGCCTGGGCTTTCTGCTCTATCCCGTGGAATGGCTGCTGGCCCTGGTCCTCGGTGTTGTTCTCGGCCTGGCCGTGGGCTATCCGGCCCTGCGCCTGCGGGGCATCTACCTGGCCCTGGCCACCATCGCCTTTGTCCAGGTGGTAGGCGTGGCCGTGCTCAACCTGCCCATTGCCGGCGGGGCCGTGGGCATCTTCGGTATTCCCCAGCCCTTTGTGACTCACTTGGATTATTTGTGGTTTTTCGGCCCGCTGTTCGTGCTGGCCATGCTCCTGGTCCACCGTCTGGGCACGGTGGGTCGGGGCCTGTCGCTTTTCGCCATCCGCGAGGACGAGCTGGCCGCCGGGGCCATGGGCGTGGCCACCACTCGCAACAAGGTCATGGCCTTTGTCCTGGGCTGCGCCCTGGCCACCGTGACCGGGGCCATGTCCGCCCCCTTCCTCAACACTTGGAACGCCCGGCAGGGCACCTTCGACGCCTCGGTGACCTGCCTGGCCTACGTGCTCATCGGCGGCTCGCGTTCCATCTGGGGGCCACTTTGCGGGGCGGCCTTGCTGGTGGGGCTGCCCGAGCTGCTGCGGCCGTTGCAGGACTCGCGCATGATTCTAAACGGCTTGGTGCTGGTCATCGCCTGCGTCTACCTGCCCCGGGGCATCATGGGCGCCCTGGCCGAGCTGGGAAAACGGCTGCGCCCGGGCCGAAGCGAAGCGGCATGAGCGCGCTGCTTGTCGCCAAGGACCTGCGGCGCAGCTTCGGCGGGCTTATCGCCGTCTGCGACGTGTCCCTCGACGTGCGTCCGGGCGAGATCATGGGGCTTATTGGCCCCAATGGCGCTGGTAAGAGCACCTTTTTCAACATGCTCACCGGCCTGACCCGGCCGGAGTGCGGCACGGTCGCCTTCGACGGGCACGACATCACCCGGGCGCGCCCCGATACCATCGCCGCCCTGGGCCTGGCCCGCACCTTCCAGAATATCCGGCTCTTCGCGGGACTCTCGCTTTTGGACAACGTGCGCGTCGCTGGCCGCGTCAGGGCGCGCTCCGGGTTGTTCGGGGCGCTTCTGGGCATGCCGGGGAGCCGGCGCGAGGAGCGCGCCGTCACCGACCGGGCCTACGAACTGCTCGAGTTGGTGCATCTGGCCGACCGGGCCCATGACGTCGCATCCTCGCTGCCCTACGGCGACCGCAGGCGCCTGGAAATCGCCCGGGCCCTGGCGCTTTCGCCAAGGCTCCTGCTCCTCGACGAGCCGGCCGCCGGGCTCAATCCGGCCGAGAAGGTGGGCATGGCCGCTTTCATCCGGGACATCCGGGAACGCTTCGACCTGACGGTTTTTCTCATCGAGCACAATGTCCCCATGGTCATGGGGCTGTGCGACCGTGTGATGGTGCTGCATTTCGGCATGGCCATCGCCCTGGGCACGCCCGAGGACGTGCAGCGCGACCCGGACGTGATCGAGGCCTATCTCGGGGGAGGCGGGCATGGCCCTGCTTGAGGTCGCGGGACTGCGCGTGGATTACGGGGCGGTTGTCGCCGTGCGCGACATTTCCCTTCGTATCGGCCAGGGCGAGATCGTCACCCTCATCGGGGCCAACGGCGCGGGTAAGTCCACCATCCTGCGGGCCATATCCAGGCTCGTCGCTCCGCGCGCCGGCTCCATCCGCTTCGACGGCCGCGACGTTACGTCTCTGGCCCCAGAGGCCCTGGTGCGCCTGGGCATGGCTCATTGTCCCGAAGGCCGCCAGGTCTTGGCGCGCCTTAGCGTGGACGACAACCTGGAACTCGGGGCCTACGTGCGCAACGACCGCGCCGGCATCGCTGCGGACAAAAAACGCCTGTTCGAGGTCTTTCCGCGCCTGGCTGAACGCCAGCATCAACTGGCCGGCACCCTTTCCGGCGGCGAGCAGCAGATGCTGGCCATGGCCAGGGCGCTCATGAGCCGGCCAAGGCTGCTGCTCCTTGATGAACCGAGCCTGGGCTTGGCCCCATTGCTTGTTGGGGAAATCTTCGAGATCGTGGCCGGCCTTGGAGCCATGGGCACGACCATCCTGCTTGTCGAGCAAAACGCCTGGCAGGCCATGCGGGTGGCGGCGCGCACCTACGTTGTGGAGGCCGGGACCATCGTGCTGTCCGGTCCGTCGGAAGATCTGCTGCATGATCCCCGCATCACCCGGGCCTACCTCGGTTAGGGCCGCGTCCCGAGAACATCCGGCCGCGTGTTTTCAACAACGGTCCTCGTGCCCGCAGTCCCCGGCAGCGGGAGGCGCAGGGTCCCGTCCGAGGACGATGTGACGTTGGTGGTGCTGTAAAAAGCAGAGCCATGTTCTTGCCGGCTGGGGATGTTCTTGCCTAGCGAGTCAAGAACAGAGGCTGCCCGGTTCGGCTCGCAGCCAAGCTTCCACGGCCATCGCAGGTTCCGAACCTTTCTCGGTCATTGCTCACGCTATTGCGTAAACAACAGGCTCCGTTGTGGGGTGAAGCCCTCAGGCAGGCGTCCGAAGTCGCCGCGATCTTCTGGGGTACGGCGGTGTGCTTCGATACTCAATGGGCGGAAGATGGTTCCCCTGGGAAAAGAGCAGTGATATGGTGTGTCACAAGGCCGCATACCGGCCATCCGTTTGGCTGCGGCTAAGGATTGTTGCACATGTCAATATTACTTGGAGAATAAAATAGCTCCCGCAGGCTCGAAGAACCAATGCCGCATTATCTTGGCTCTTGGCTAGGTGTGAGGGTAATATGGCAAGAAGTAACCACTGGGAGTAATAACGGAAAAGCAATATTGATGGGATCCAGGCTCAAGTAGCCAAGACAAAACGCCCATACAATGCGCGAGGTGTGCTTGGAAAGTTGGCTCCCAATCGGCCTTGTGGCCGTCATAGTCAATTCACTCATTCTGGCTCTGACGTTTATCTTTCTCTTCTCCAGTCACAAGCAACGGTATCTGTTGGCTTGGGGATGCGCATTCGCCGCATTCGCGGCCAGAAGTTTGTGCATTCTGGCCAATGTGTCGTTCGGAGGCCAAGTCAGTGTGTTGCGTATTGGAGAACAGTATTTCATTCTCACGGCAGTGTTCAGCCTGTATTATGGCGCATCAACATTTACGGGAAAGATGTTTCCGAAATGGATGCGCTGGTCCCTGGCGGCGGTGGCGATCTGGGTTCCCATCGCCGTCACGTTGCAGACAGGATGGGCCTTACTGTACATGCCGAGCTATGTCCTGCTCGGGTCCATGTTCATCACCTGCGGTCTCTTGATCAAGCGCCAGCCGGCCCGATTCGGCAACGCCGGACGCCGAATCGCAGGGGTCTCCCTGGTCATCTGGGGCCTGCACCAGTACGATTATTTCCTGTTGCGGCATGTTGGCTGGTTTGCGCCGTGGGGGTTTCTCTTTGGAGCGACGCTGGCCTTGACCACCGCCATAGGCATCATCATCATGTTCTTCGAGACGATCCAGGTGGAGCAACAGGAACAGGAGAATCGTTTCCATTCCGTGCTGCGCTCGGCCATGGACGGATTTTGGATTCTTGACGCCGAGGGGCGCGTCATGGAGGTTAACAAGGCTTATTGCCGCATGAGCGGGTACACCCGGGAGGAACTGTTGAACATGCGGGTCGTCGACCTGGAGGCGACGATGACGCCTGAGGCCATCGAGGCCAGGATGCGGGCGATCACCGCGCTTGGCGAGGCGCGATTCGAAACGCGACATCGGCGCAGGGACGGCGGCGTCTTCGACGTGGAGGTCAGCGTCCAGTACCACCCCGGCGAGGACAGATTGTTCGTCAGTTTCCTGCGCGACATAAGCGAACGCAAAATGGCCGAAGAGGCGTTGCGCAAGTCGGAACTGCAGCTGCGCACTCTTAAAAACAGCATTCCCGACCCCATTTGGCTTAAGGATCAAAACGGTGGTTATCTGTATTGCAACAATGCGTTCGAGCGATTCATCGGGGTCAGCGAGGAACAATTGGTCGGCAAGACCGATTACGATTTTTTTGCCAAAGAGCTTGCGGATTTTTTTAGGGAAAACGACAAGATGGCCATCTTGGCCGATGGCCCCCGGGTTAACGAGGAGTGGCTGACCTTCGCGGCCGACGGCTACCGCGGCCTGTTCGAGACCATCAAAACCCCCATGCGAGATGCAAATGGGACGCTCATCGGCGTACTCGGCATCACCCGCGACATCACCCAGCGCAAGCAGGACGAGGAGTCCCTGCGGGAGCGGGAGTTCTTCCTCCAGGAGATCCAGCGCATCGCTATGATCGGGGGCTGGAAGGCCAACATCGAGGACAATTCCCTCTATTGGAGCGACGAGGTCAACCGGATCCTCGACCTGCCCCTTGACTACAAGCCCTCCTTGTCCGAGGGGCTGCGGTTCTACTCCCCCGAAGACCTGCCCCGGATACGCGAGATGCTGGTCACGGCCCTGCATGACGGGGTCACCAGCGACATCGAATGCGAAATCGTCACCGGTTCCGGTGCCCGGAAGTGGGCCTCCCTGCGCGCGGCGGGAAAGGTTCAGGCCGCCGGTCACGCCTTTGTCATGGGTACCATCCAGGACATCGACGCCCAGAAAAAGGCCGCCCTGGAACTCGAGCATGCCATGGCCAGAGCCGAATCCGCCAACAAGGCCAAGTCGGAGTTTCTGGCGAACATGAGCCACGAGATCCGTACTCCGTTAAACGGCGTCATGGGCATGCTGCAGCTTATGGCGACCACTGGCCTCGACGCCGAGCAGGGGGAGTATCTCCAGGCCGCCATGAAGTCCTCCCGGAGGCTGACCAGGCTCTTGGCGGACATCCTGGACCTGTCGCGCATCGAAGCAGGGAAAATGCCGATCATAGAGACCACCTTCGTCGTCCGGGAACTGGTGGATTCGGTGGTGGACGCTTTCGCCCAAGAGGATAGCCGCAAGGGGCTCGGGCTCACGGCCTGGGTGGACTCGTCCCTGCCACCCCAGATCGTCGGGGACGATACGCGGCTGCGCCAGATCCTGTTCAATCTGGTGGGCAACGCCCTTAAATTCACCGAAAAGGGCGGGGTGCGGGTGGACGCCACGCTCGTGGACCGTCCGGAACCCGGGCGCTGCCGCGTGCTTTTCACCGTGAGCGACACCGGCATCGGCATCCCGCAGAAACGCCTGCGCGACATCTTCGAGCCTTTCACCCAGGTGGAGGGAGACTACACCAGGCGGTTCCAGGGGGCGGGCCTGGGGCTGTCCATCGTGCGCAGGCTGGTGCGGCTCATGGACGGAACCCTGGATACCGACAGCGCCGAAGGCCAGGGCTCCGCCTTCTATCTCTTGCTGCCCTTTCGTCTCCCCGCACCCCGCGCCATCGAGCTGGCCCATACCAGGGGGGCCGATGGAGGGGGGCGCGCTGGTCTGTGCGTGCTGGTGGTCGAGGACGACGAGATCAGCCTCATGGCCGCCGTGCGCACCGTGGAGAAGATGGGCCATACGGCGCTGACTGCCGTCAATGGACGGGAGGCTCTGGAGAAGTTGGCCGGCAAAGGCGTAGACGTGGTGCTCATGGACGTGCAGATGCCGGTCATGGATGGCGTGGAGGCTACGCGGCGTATCCGGGACGGAGAAGCCGGGGAGGACAACAGGGCTGTGCCCATCTTGGCCATGACAGCCTACGCCATGACCGGAGACCGGGAAGAATTCTTGGCCGCAGGCATGGACGGCTACCTGTCGAAACCCCTGGACAGGGAGGAACTGGCGGCGGCCTTCGGCCGGATGCAGCGGGAACACGGGCAGGCCGCGCGTTGAGGCAACCGCTCACCGTGTTTGCTCTGGGGACTAGACGTTTGGCCAGCCTCTAATGCCTTGTGTGCCCTGGATGCGGCCCTGGTAGTCAGATGTGACGAAAGCACGAGATGATCTCATAGTCGTTCGATTTTATAGGATATCCCTTATGAATGTTCTCGGCAAGACAAACGATAGACAAAGTTTGTTGCAGAAGTGTTGTCATCTGCTCAAGGAAGATGGTCAGCTTTGTGTGACAGGGCCACCGCAGATTCTGATTTCACGTGCTGCGAGACGGTTCGAGATCTCTGCGTTGCGGCCGGCTTCTCTGTGAAAGCGTCACGGCGGGATACTCACGTATGCCGCCGTGTTTGGTGGATCATGAGCAGAGGGGGCTCCGTGCTTTTTTCCTCGTGCAAGAATGCTGATGTGGGATTCGACGCCGGTGCGGTTGGGGTTAAACGACAGCGTCGGGTTTTTTCTATTTCCTTTGGTCCCGCTTGCCCTTCCCCGCCTCTTGGCCCAAACCACCACTCCGGACACCCCCGGGGTCGCGCGATAAAGGTCTTTTCTAGGGCTCTTGGGTCCCCGGTCCGCCCCTCGCTCAAGGGTGGGAAGCTCTGGCGGGATAGACGATTTGCCTGGCGGCAGGTTCTTTCTGACGCCGGGCAGCTTTCTGGTCTAGAGCGCAGTTTAGGCGCTGGGACATTTCAGGTGCATTCGCTGTGAAAACTGGAGTACAAGGGTGGTGCCTGATGGCCCATTCCCTGGCTACGGTATCCTGACAGATTGCACCACCGTTTATTTATCGAAGAGAATAAGCGAAATGAGGCAAGACATGGTCGAAGCGAAATTGGATGTCAACATTGCGCTTGGAGAAGATATTTTTAGGATTGCCGTTGAGAACACACCGACAGGAGTTTGTATTACTAACGAGTATGGGATTTTTGAATATGTAAACAAGGCTTACTGTAATTTGTACGAGTATAGCCAGGAAGAACTTCTTGGGAACAATTTTACGATGGTTGTTCCTGACGAACATAAGATGGCTTTGCAAGCACTTCATGATAAATATATCAACGGAACAGATGAGGTGCGTGGAGAATGGGAGGTTGTTACGAGGAGTGGGAATAATCTCACAATTTTAGCTGATGCAGTTCGGGTTAAAGGTGTCGACGGCCGATTCAAAAAGGTTACCTTTGTTACGGACATAACAGAACGAAGAAGGTATGAGCAAGAGCTTCAGAAATTATATTTATCCATCGAAACATCGTCGGCTTCCATTGTGATAACGGACTCAATGGGAAATATCTGCTATGCGAATCCTTCGGTTTGCACTACTACCGGATACTTGCAAGAGGAAGTACTTGGTCAAAATATGAGGATGTTCAAGTCCGGGGTTCATGATCAGGACTTCTATAGGAGTATGTGGGCTGCAATTTGTACTGGGAAGACTTGGCGGGGAGAGGTTTGTAATAAAAACAAAAGGGGAGAGCTCTTTTGGGAGTCAACAATCATCACTCCGATTCCTGACAAGTTCGGGAAGATAGTGAATTATGTTGCTGTCAAGAATGATATTTCTGAAAAAATTGACCTTGAGAGACTTAAAGAGGATGTGGATCGCATTTTGCGTCACGATCTCATAACGCCGCTTAATGCCATTGTGGCATTGCCTCAACTATTAAAAGAATATGAAAATTTGACTTTAGAGCAATATGATTACTTGGATCATATAGAAAGGTCCGGTTTGCGAATGCTAAGGATGATTAACAACTCTTTGGATATATTCAAAATGGAAGAAGGGAGTTATCGCTGTAATCTGAGCCCGAATAATTTGATTGGCATATCAAAAGAAATTGTCGATAGTCTGCAAAATTCTTTGAAAATGTCAGGTTGTAAAGTTGTACTTTATTCTGACGACAGAATAGTGACAGATTGTGACAAGTTTATAGTCCTAACAGAAGAGACTAATTTTTACAATATAATGTCAAATTTGATAGCTAACGCCATTGAGGCATCGCCTGCCGGTAGCGATATAGTTATTCGCTTTCAAAGAAGCATACCGAAAACCCTTTCGATTATAAATAAAGGCGTTGTTCCGAAAGCGATAAGAGCGCACTTCTTCGAGAAATATAAAACTTACGGGAAGCGGCATGGAACAGGACTGGGAACGTATTCGGCAAAGTTGATCGCTGAAGCGCTAGGTTATGAAATAGAAATGCAAACTTCTGACGAAATGAATGAAACGACTATTAAAATCACATTCGGCGGAAGATAAGTTCGTTTGGCTTCATGTGAACTGTGTCTTCCCCGATCCGGTGCCCGGCCGGCGCATCCTCCACCACCGCGTCGGACCGGCTGTTAGTCGGCGTCTTCTCCCGCTCCTTCCTCTCGGGCTGTTGCCTCTTCGTCGAGTTTGCGCCGGCAGATTTCGCGCCATGCATCCAGGCGTGCCACTGCAACAGGCGGAGCCTCAAGAGCGTGCACGGCGTAGTCCGGGTGCAGCCGCACGAGTTCATGTTCGAGAACGTTGGCGGCGGCCACGGCGGTTTGCGGCGAAAACACGGTCCAGTCGAGGTGCGCCGGAGCATGGTGCTGCGAGACGGCCGTAAGTACCGTCCTGGGAAAGCCCCAGAGATTGAGAAGATAGCCCCCGATGGCGGCATGGTCCGCAGCCAAAGCGGCCTGTTCGGCCGCGTAAAGCGGCAACGCTTCGCTCCGCACCCGGGCCAGGATGGCCTCGTACTCTGCCGCGAGCCCCATCAGCAGGACGAGTTTGCCCACATCGTGGAGCATCCCCGCGATGAAGCAGTCTTCGCGATCCTGCGGATCAGCCCCTTCGGCCAGGGCAATGGCCTTGGCGAAGCTGCCCGTGCGGAAGCTGTGCTCCCAAAGGAGGCGGACCGAAAAATCCGGGGTGCGGGCGTTGTCGAGGACCGTGAACAGATGCACGGTGAGCACCAGGGTGCGCAGGATGTTTTCCCCGAGCAGGTTCACGGCGTGCTGGATGCTCGTGACCCGGCGCGGCAGCCCGAAAAAGGCCGAATTGACCAGGCGCAGGATGGTGGCGGCCATGCCGGCGTCCCGGCCGATGATTTCGCCCAGCCGGGCCAGGGGGACGTTTCCCCGGTACAGGGCCTGTTCGAGTTCGGTGTAGAGGTGGGGCAGGGCGGGCAGGGATTCCAGGCGGGCGGCCAGGGCGCGCAGGCCTTCGCTGGCGAGCAGCCCGTCGAGATCCAGGGCCTTTTCAATGGCCTTGATCAGCACCTCGGAGCGACAGGGTTTGCTCAAGTAAAGGTGAGCCGGCTTGACTGCCTTGAGCACGTTTTCGTTGTCGGCAAAGCCCGAGAGGATGATGCGGACGCAGTGGGGCTGCAGCCGCCGGGCCTCGGCGAGGACCTGCGCCCCGTCCATGCCGGGCATGCGCATGTCCGTGACAATGACGTTGTAGGGCGTTTTTGACAGCGCTTCCAAAGCGTTGGGACCACCCAGGGCGAAATCCATATCCCACTTGGCCCGCTGGAGGCGCAGCGATAGGCGTAGGCCATTTAAAATGCCCGCCTCGTCATCGACGAAAAGGATTCTCGGCTTCATGGGGTCGCGTCCTCGGAGCTGCGGGAAGGGGAGCCGTCGATGGGGATGCGCACGAAAAACGTCGTGCCGCGTCCCGGCTCGGAAACGAAGGTCAGGGAACCGCCGTGCTTGGCCGCCACGATGTCGTAGGCGATGGCCAGCCCCTGGCCGGTGCCCTTGCCGACGTCCTTGGTGGTGAAAAAAATATTGAAGACCTTGTCGCGGATGTCTTCGGGAATGCCCGGGCCGGTGTCGCTGACGGCGATTTCCGCCATGTCGCCGTCCTTGCGGATGCGGATGGCGATGCGCCCGGCGGGCGCGCCGTCCTTGACCACGTCGGAAACGGCGTGGGCGGCGTTGATGACGATGTTGAGCAACACCTGGCTGATTTCGTCGGGCTGGCAGCGTACCTCGGGCATGTCCGGCTCGCATTCGAGGTCCACGGTGGCCACGTATTTCCATTCGTTGCGGGAGATTTCCAGGGTGGCGCGAGCCATGTCGGCCAGATTGACGGCCTGACTCCTGTCGCCGGAGGAATGGGAGAAGCGGCGCATGGCCGCGACAATGGAGCTGATGCGGCCAATGCCGTCAAAGATGCTGGCGATGGCGGCCGGCATCTCGTCGCGCAAAAATGGGGCATCGATCTCTTCCAACAGCATCCGCAACGTCCGCGCGGCCTCCTCGCCCACGACCTCGGGCTGGGCGGCGTAGCCCTCGGCCAGGGCCAGCAGGCGGGATAAGCCAGCGAAGGCGTCGCGCAAGAAGGTCACGCCGTCGCCGACGTACTGGGTGGGCGTGTTGATCTCGTGGGCGATGCCGGCGGCGAGTTGGCCGATGGCTTCGAGTTTCCCCACCCGGGCGAGCTTTATCTCCATCTGCCGTCGCTCGGTGAGGTCAACATAGATGCAAAGCCCGCCGATGCACAGGTTGTCGATGTCGTAAAGCGGCGAGATGTTGGCCAGGATGATCTTGTCGCGGCCCTTGTGGCTTTTGGTGTTGACCTCCACACTCTGGTAGATGACCCCTTCGGCGATGCTTTTCCCGGCCATGGTTTCGTGAGCTGGGTCGCGGTAGTAGACTTCGGCCACGGTCTTGCCGTCCAGGCTTTCGGGCGGACCGTCGATGTCGAGCATTTCCATGAAGCGCTGATTGGTTTGCAGCACGCGCTGCCCGGCGTCGACCAGCAGATAGGGGGCCGGGAAATTGCCGAGGATGCCTTGCAGCAGTTCGGATTCGTGGCGGCGTGTGCGGGCGAGGAGTGCGAAGCCGGCCCGGGCCGTGAGCAGGGCCCGGATGATGGCGAACAGGAGCAGGGTGATGGCCACGCCCGAGGCGCCGATGAAATAGGGGAGCCGGCGGTCCACGGTGGATTCAAAGGAGGGCAGGGCGGCGAAGCGGATGGTCCAGACGCGACCGAAGAGGTCCAGGTGCTGCTCGGCGGTGAAAAGGGGCTTGCCTTGCCGGTCGGCCTTGGCGGCCAACCCTGCACTGCGGTATAGGAGCGCGTCCTCGGACGCGGTGTCTCCGTCGAAGATTTCGTAGCCCACGTCCTGGTGGCCGCGTGGCAGCACACCGCGCATGAGATCGTGCATACGGAAGGGGGCGTTGACGTAGCCCTTGATGCGGCGTCGGCGCAGTTCGACGGTGGGTGGCGGCGCCGGGGTGTCGTAGACCGGCATGAACATGATGAATCCGGGCTGGACGTTGGTCGTGCCTTCCTGGACCAGGGTGATCTTGCCGGTGATGGAAGGCCTGGCCGAGTCGCGGGCGCGCATGATGGCGGCGCGACGCACGGCCTCGCTGAAAGTATCGAAACCGAAGGCCTTTTTGTTGAGAGCGTTGTCCGGCTCGAGATAGATGACCGGGGTGTAGGCTTCACGGTCGCCGGGGGGGCGGATGACGTAGTCGGGGAAGCCCTGGGCGCGCATGGCCGCGACGTGGCGTTCGCGGGTTTCCGGGAAGACGGCCGGGGAATAGCCCAGGCCCTGGATGCCGGGGTAGTTGGCGTTGAGGTCCATGGTGTCGGCGAAGGCCTTCCACTGCTCCCTGCTGACGTCGCCCACGGCGTCGAACAGGGCCAGCCCGCCGCGAAGGGCCAGTTCGTAGGCCATGACCCGGTCGCGAAGGGCCGTGAGGATCTCCGAGACGCGGAAATCGAAGCGCGCCTGGGCATAGCGCGTGACGTCGCCCTGGACCAGGTTCCAGGCGTACGCGGTAAGCGCCAGTCCAAACGCCAACTGGAGCCAGGCCAGGACCTTCCACAATGCCGAACGCCGGTCCGGGGACCACGGTCGGTGCAACGGGGAAGCGGGCGGGGCGGGATCTTCCGGCATCGGGCGCTCCTTGCGACTCTGCCTCCCGTATAGGCGAAATGGGCGGAACATGGCAACGCGATAAAACATTCTTGCTAAGCCCTCTGAGGCAGATATTACGAGGAGCAGAGAATGATGTAATGTTGTGAGGACGGTTTCCTACTTGACATCCACAGATGCCGGTGACGAGTGGGGCTCAAGCCAGTTATTACTCAGAGCATAGAACATTTAAAATTTTGGGAGACATTTGATAGATTTCTTGCATGGATTCCGGTGACGCAAGAAAACTGCCCCCTTCGGCCCAGGACGCCATTCGGCGCAAAGCCGTGAAGGATGTCGTCGAGGGCGGGATGAGCCAGACCATGGCCGCAGAGGTATTTGGAGCAGGAAGCACTCTCGTCCCCACAGGCATCGAAAGACGTCTTTGCCGAATCGTCACGCCAGGAAGCGCTATCCCTATCCCGGCGGAGTGTACTCGCCCGGGACTCCGTTCGTAGCGGCCGGCTCCGATCAAGCCGTCCACCTCGGCCTTCATGAGAAGCCGCAAGACTGCTTCCGTCAGGGAGGGGGTAGTTTTTGACCTCTGGGATACATGTGGTGCCGCGACTGTTCCCCGCGAAGTTCCTGCCCCTGTCGGGCGGGTCACGCCTTGACGTATGAAGGTAATAGAAATACCTGGAATTATCGTTTACTATCCGGCCGCAAGGAGTGTCACATGCCTGACCCGAGAGCATTGAGACGTCCTTTCCCCGTGCTTGCATTGATTATGCTGCTGGCCGGGACCTTGTACGCTCCTGCCCAGGCCAACGACAGCGCCGCCACCTATGACGCGGCCGTAGTCAAGGCCCAGGCCAACGCCGCCGACCCCGGTCCCTGGAAGGTGACCGACCTCAAAGTGATCACTGGCCCCGGGACCAGCGACGGCAACACCTATGTGGACGGCAAGGTGGTGGCCGGCACGTTCACCAAGTCATCCTATTATGCCGACGCCTACCCCGGCAAAACCATGAGCACGTACGGCTCGGCCGCCACCAGCGCTTCCTGGGTGACGGTCGGTGGCGAACTCAAATCCTATTTGACGAACTTTGGCGTCACGGCGGCCAACGTCAAGTTGGAGACGTCGCGGGTCTTAGGCATGTTCAGCGATAATTCCAACGACGCCATCGTGGAATTGCTCGTCACGCCGCGTCTCGACGCCATACAGCGCCCGACCAAAGATCCGTCGATTGGCAGCCAGCCGACATCCCTCGGCAGCGCCGCCCCTTTTGTCCAACCGGTCGGCATGAGCTCGACGACCTTTGCCAATTACACCGCTTACTACTCCAACTGGGAAGCTTCGGCCTACGGCGCGAGCAATTTCCCCTGGACCCAGCTCGGTTACACCTATCGCTGGGGCCTGGGCGATTCTCTGGCCGACATCCGGGGGCTATCGGAATTCATCCTGCCTGGCGGCTCGCAGTATACCGTCTATTCCATCTATTCCCTGACGTCCTACCTGTATACTTCAGGCAACGGGTCTGGCGATTTTGACGTCGTCGGCAACCTGGACACCTTGTGGGCCGGCCGGTCGTTTCAGCCGCGCGGGGACACGGTGCGTATCGCGGCTGGAGCCGTCGTCTCCGGCGGCCAGGGGCTGCTCATCGCTTCACCCGGCTATACTGTGACCAACAGCGGCATGATCACCGGTTCGACCAAGGCCAAATTCGGCTTGGCCGGCACCGAGGACGTGGCCATCCTTTTTCTCGGCCAGGTCCCCGCGGTTGGGGCTATGGCAGCGCCGTTCGGCACCGGCAACACGTTGGTCAATCTCGGGACCATCCATTCGCCGGGCTCGGCTGTGCGGGCCGACGCCGGGGATACGACCATCATCAATTCGGGCAGCATTTCGGGCGGCACCTACGCCGTCCAGACCGCCGGCGGTAATGACCGGCTGGACGTACGCGGCGGAACGATCTCAGGCCGGGTGGACTTGGGTGCGGGCTTTGACAGCTTGACCACGTCCGGGCCCTCATCCCTCGCCTTTGCCCTCTCGCCGCTTGGGACGTCGCCCGTGTCTGTGATCAACGTCGAATCCGTGCGCCTGGGTGGCGACACCACGCTGTCCCTGACCTTCGACGCGTCCGGTTATGTGGCCAACGGTCAGTCATACCGCCTTATCGAGGCCGACTCCCTCTCCCTGCCGGACGGTGGGCTGGCTGTTTCCAACAACCTGCCCATGGTTCGGTTTTTGACGGCTTCGGACGGGGCCAACTTGACCGTGACCGGATTGCGCGATCTGGGCTGGTATACGCGCTCCGCTGCCAACCCGTCCCTGGGAGCAGCCATGGACGGCATCGCCGGTACGGTCAATCCGGCAATGGAAGGGCTCATCGGCCTGCTCGATCAGTCCGAAGACCCGGCCGGATTGACCTCGCGGCTTTTACCCGGCCCGCAGACCCGGGCCACGGTGTTGTCGGTGGACGCTGCCTCGGCCTTTACCAGCGCCTTTGCCGCCCGCATGCGCGGACTTCGGGGCACCGCGGGCAGAGGCGGGGCCGGAGGCCTGACCCCCATCGGATTCATCAACCAGGAGGCGGGGCTCCCCGACTTGGCCGATCTGGGCCAATCCGCGGTCTCGGGCAAGGCCACCTTTGGGGCGAGTTCCTGGCAGGCCGCGCTGCCGACGGCGGCCGGAGCCGGTCCGGAGTTGGGCGTCGACGGGCCCCTGGAGGCATTTGCCTCGGTCTACGGGGCCAAGGGGCAGGGCGCATCCAGCGGCGACGCTCCGGGCTACGCCAGCTCGCTGACCGGAGCCATGGGTGGGGTCGGCATCCGGGCGGTTCCCGGCCTGCGTGTGGGAGTCCTTGGCGGTTATGCCTGGTCACGGGCCGAGTTTTATACAGGCAAGGGGACCAGCAACGACTACATCTGGCGCGTGGGGCCGTATGTCTCCCTGGATTTCGCCCCATACAGCCTGGACGCCATGCTTTCTTACGGTACGCACCGGCTGGCTGCCGGACGTCCGGTCTGGACGAACACGGCTGAGAGCACAAGTTCCATGCAGGAGCTGCTTGCCTATCTGCGGGCCGGGCGCACGGTGGCGCTTGGGGCGTCCTTTGTGGCCGAGCCCTTTGTCGAAGCCCAGTATCTGGTCCTGCACCGCGACGGGTACGGCGAATCCGGGGCCGGAGCGTCCAACCTTGTTTTTCCGGCCGCCGACAGCGCGTCCTTGGCTTCGGTGCTGGGGCTGCGCCTGCAAAAGAGCTTCGAAGCCTGGGGCGGCCAGCTTACGCCGGATGTCTGGGGCGGCTGGCGGCACGAATTCGGCAACACCAATCCACTGGTCCGGGCGGCTTTTGCCGGTGCCCCCGAGAGGCTGTTTGTCGTTTCCGGCGGCGAGACCGACCGCAATCAGGCTCGATTCGGGGCTGGCCTGACCCTTCACGGTGAGGCTGGCCGGGCTCTCACCGCGCGCTTTGATGGTATGGCCGGAGGTACGCGTTCGGACATGACCCTTTCGGTGGGCATGCGGCTGACGTTTTAAGGCTGGGCGGATGGCGCACCCAACAGATGCCCCAAGTGCCTGTGAGCTGGTCGCGGAAAATCGGAAAGTCTGCGAGGGCCTGTTCGCAATAGTCAAATTAGGCCTGTGACGAACTATATGTAATTATTTTATTTTATAGATAAACGCAATGCGGCAAGAGAAGAATCTTGGGGGAAAGGGGCCAAGTGGGGTACAGGCAACCCATGTCTACGCCAAGCATAATAGGTAATCCTGTCTTTGTTCGTTCGGAAAGAAAATAACCTCATATGCCAAGCCAACAGATACCTGGCAACGGAAAAAGCCTTCGTATGAAATCCTGAAAGGGACCGGATGCTCCCGGCAACGTCAATGGCAAGACACTCCTTCGTATATTCGTCAATGATCGTAATGCATTTGAGCTGCTGCCCATTGGCGCAGGCATCGTGCACGAAGTCGTAGGCCCAGACTTCATTGGCTCCTGACGGCGATTGCGGCCGAGGCCGCGAGTGCGCCACACGTTTGCGCGGCCGCTTTCGGGGCACCTGCAACCCGGCCTTTTGCCAGAGGCGCAACGTCTTGTCCGGTCCTATGGCGTGCCCCAGTTGCTCCATGAAAACCAGTATGCGCCGATACCGCAACCGGGGAAACTGGTCCGACAGCTGCTGCATCGCCGCAAAACCGGACCAGCCAGGACATCGAGCCGTGACGCATAGCCAAGCGTCGAGCGGGAAACGGAAAACAGCGCACACGCCCAAATCTAGTAAAGCGATATTTGAAAAAAATTTTGCCGAAACAAGGCCGAGCCAGGGGCGGCTGGTAGGGGAGTTGGCCCTGGTCCCATGGGAACGGCCCAGGACGGGGAGGAGGACGCGAGCCGGGGGGGCGGGCAGGGGCTTGGGGCAGGACCGGAGGTGTTGTGGGCGGACATGGGTGAGCCTCCAAAGTGAGCGGCCTCTCAGAGTAACGGATAGTTATTTACCTCGGGCGACCATAGCTTGCTTAATGGCTTGTTTCATTTTCTCCAAGTCCACTGGTTTGGGGAGATATGCGTCCATGCCTGCGCTGAGAAAAATATCGCGGTCACCACTCATGGCATAGGCTGTGAGGGCGACGATAGGGACATCGTGGTTGAGGGCCCCGCTCAAATCGGTCCGGATGCGTTTGGTGGTAGTCACCCCATCGAGAACCGGCATCTGTATGTCCATGAGCACGCAGTCGAAGTCCTCCCGGCGCATGGCCTCAAGCGCTTGGCCGCCGTCGTCGACAGCAGTCACATGATATCCGACTTTCTCCAACAAACGCTGGATGCTGAGTTGGCTGATCTTGTCATCCTCGACCAAAAGAACGCGGCATAAACCTGGACTCGTGCTGCCGGCTTCCGGCCGAGTGGAGGACTTCCCAGCGGACCTTGATGCAATGCCCATAGGCAGCATGACGTAGACGGTCGTTCCCTGGCCGGCCTCGCTTTCGATGGTCATGGTTCCCTGCATCAGGTCCACCAGACGCTTGGTGATGGTCAAACCGAGGCCAGCCCCCTGCTGGGAGCGGGTATAGGAACCTTCCGCCTGAGTGAACGGCTCGCACACGGAGTCAATCTTATCGTCAGGGATCCCCACGCCGCTATCCGCCACGGAAAAAAGGAGCCGTGTATGTGTCTCGTTGATGGGAAGCAAGCAGGACATCCCAACCAGCACCTCGCCATTCGTAGAGAATTTCAAGGCATTCCCAACAAGATTGAAGAGAATTTGGCGGATGCGCATTTCATCGCCAATCACTCTCGCAGGCAGATCGTGTTCCAGTTCAAAGGAGAGTTGCAGCCCTTTTTCCTTACAAAAGGGTTCGAAGGTATCCCGCAAGGCCTGGATGATACTGTCCAGGCGAAATGGCGCGTCGGTGAGGGGAAAGCGTCTGGCTTCGATGCGGGAAAGGTCCAGAATATCGGACAGGAGCCGCGTCAGACGGGTGCCCGACCGAATGGCCATCTGGGCGTACTCCTCTTGTTCGGCGTCAAGCGGTGTGGTGTGCAGAAGTTGGAGCATGCCGATGAGTCCGTTGAGCGGGGTTCTGATTTCGTGACTCATATTGGCCAGGAATTCGCTTTTGGCCCGGTTGGCGGCTTCGGCGGCGTTTTTGGCCTCCAGCATGGCCGTTTCGGCCTGTTTGCGCAGGGTGACGTCCTCGCTGAAGCAGACAATGCCGCCGATGGCTCCTTCAGGCGTCAGCCAGGGACGGATTTCCCAGGAGACGAACTGCGTGTTGCCGTCCAGGCGCACGAAGGGATCGCTGTCGGCCCGCTCGATGGCCCCGGCCAGGCACTGCTGGTGAATCCGCTTCCAGCGTTCCGGGATTTCAGGGAAAATTTCGTAGTGCGACCTGCCAAGGACGGAGCGGTCGCCAAGATTGTAGTCGTCGATCCAGCGTCGGCTGACGGCGAGGTAGACCATGTTGCGGTCGAACATGGCGATGGCCGCCGGCGCATGCTCCACGAAGAGGCGAAGTTGCTCCTCGCGTTCCGCCAGGGCCGTTTCAAAGCGCTTTCGTTCGGTGATGTCCACGAAACAGGCCAGCAAGCCATGGCCGATAGCCATGCCCGAGATGAGGACCTCGCGGATTTGGCCGTCCTTGCAGGTGATGCGAAACTCGGAGCTTGGGACTTCGTGGGCGGCGCCGCTACGGCTGCCCACGGCGGCGTCCCATTGCGCGGTGACCGCGCGACGGTAGGTCGGATCGGGGTAGGCCTTCTCCCGCCAGGCATCCAGGGTGGGAATGTCCGTAAGGGTATAGCCGAACAGGGCCGTGAAACGCTTGTTGAGGTCGAGGATGTGGCCTTCCGGGTCCATGTAGCCCATGGGCATCGGCGAGAACCGAAAGAGCTCCCGAAAGCGTTTGGCGCTGCGTTCCTCGGCCTGTCGCGCTACCCATATATCGGTTACGTCCTGGAATATCGTCACAAAACATTCGTCCTGGAGCGCGAAGGCGGAGACCCGAAAATGTCTGCCCAGTTCCGGGATGGCGGTTTCGAAGGCGACGGGCTGGCCCGTTTCCAGCAGAGGGACATAGACATCCAGGTTGGGGGCCTGATCCAGGCCGAATATCTCCCGGACTTCCCGTCCCACGGCAACTTGCCGCTGGACGCCGAGAATGCGTTCATAGGCCGGATTGACCTCCAGCACCCGGTAGTCGAGGGGACGTCCCGCGGCGTCGCGGACAAGTTGCAAGACGCATAACCCCTCGCTCATGGATTCGAAGAGCGAACGGTATTTTTCCTCGCTTTGACGCAGCGTCTCCTCGGCCTCGTGCCGGGCAGTGACCTCAAAGGCCAGGATGAGCACGCGGGCAACCTGCCCGTCGGCGTCCGGCAAGGGGATGTAGTCGGCATCCCACCACGTCGGACGCCCTGCCAAGGGAACCGGAAAGTCACGCAACTTCATTGGTTGGCCCGTGGCTTGAACGGTATCGAAAATTGGAACGATCTGTTCGGCCACGGACGGGAATACCTCGGCGACCGTCCGGCCGACCATGGGGCCTGGAATGTCCTTGGGGAGCGACTCATACATGGTGTTCGCCAGGATGTAGCGGTGTTGCGGGCCTTCCGTCACGCCGATGAGGATGGGCGCGTTGCCGACGAGGCTTTCCAGGAAGGACTTTTGACGCTCGACTTCCTGCAAAAAGGCTGATCGTTCGCGTTCCAGCCTTTTGCGTTCCGTGATGTCCAGGACAAGGCCCAGGTAGGCCGTGCCCTTGCCGTGCAGGTCGCGTTGCAGCTCGCCAAGGGACAACAGCCAGCACTCCCGGCCGTCGCGGGTGTTGAGCCGGTATTCCACGGCGAGCGGGGCTTCCTGGCGGGCCATCTCCGCGACGTCATGGGCGGCCCGCTCCCGGTCGTCAGGGTGCACGGTCATGAGCCATGTGGCATATGAGGCCGGGTGTTTGGCCGGGTCCAGTTCGTACAGGCTGTACGTTTCCGGCGACCAGACGTTCTCGTTGGTGGACAGGTTCCATTCCCAGGTCCCGGCCTTGGCCGCGGCGAGGGCTCGATGCAGTTGTTGCTCGACAACCTTGCGCCGGGTGATGTCCAGGCAATAGGCAAGGCGCGTCTGCGGCCGCCCTTCGTCATCCATGAGCACCGTGATCTCGACCAGGACCGGGAAAGTGGAGCCGTCCTTGCGCATATGCATGGCTTCGAACAGTTCGTGCCCGGTTGCGTCGGCATGGGCGATATGTTCCCGCAGGCCGGGGAGCGCTGCCTCGGGATAAAGCATAAAGAGAGGCTTGCCGACGAGTTCCTCGGCTTCGTAGCCCCGTTCCCGGGCGAAGGAGGGATTGACGGCCAGAAAGGTGTTGTCCCGGACCCTGACGATGACCAACCCGAACTCGGAGCGCTCGAAAAGATGCTGCCAGCGCAGGGCCTCGGCCTGGGCGGACTTCAGCTGGGTGATGTCCAGGAACACGCCGACCGCCCCGTATATCTCGCCCAGGAAATTGCGCAGCGGGGCGGCGTTGCCGAAGATGGTCCTCGATTGGCCGTCGGCGAAAACCAGGTCGATCTCCTGGCCGATGCTATGCTCGCCCCGGGTGGCGCGCTGCATAGGCAGGTCCTGGAGCGGCAGTTCGTAACCGTTGCGCAGGGCCCGGTAGGGCACGCCTTCGAGGGTTTTGCTCACGTTGCTGCCCGGGGCCATGCGCAGCACATGGTAGCTGGCCTGGTTGCCGATGATGGTGCGGGCCTCGGCGTCTCTGGTGATCCAGACGGCGGCCGGGGCCTGGTCCATGATGGCTTCCAGTTCCACGGCCCGACGTTCCGCCTCCTGGCGGGCGACCTCCAGTTCCCGGGTGCGGGCCGCGACTTGCCCTTCCAGGGTTTCGTTGCTGCGGCGCAGCACCTCCTCGGCGTCCTTGAGCTTGGTGATGTCCGAATACGTCATGACCACGCCTTCGGCTTCGCCCTGGGGGCCAAAGAACGGAAACACGCGTTTGAGGAAGGTGCGGCCGTCGCGGTGCATGACTTCGGCTTCGGTTTCCGTGCCCGTGGCCAGCGTGCTCTCGGCCTGGGCCAGGGCGGCCTCGTCTTGGACCTGGGACTTGACTTCGGCCAGGGGACGCCCCTGATCCGCCTGGGCCAGATGGAAAACCTGTGTGGCCGTGGGCGTGAAGCGCAGGATACGCAGGCGGTTGTCGAGAAAGATCATCGGCAGGGCTGCGCCGCGCAGGAGGTTTTCCACGAAGGCGTGGGCCTGGGCGAGTTCTTCCACCTTGACGGAGAGTTCTTCGTTCAAGGATTGGAGTTCCTCGCGGGAGGCGTCCATCTCCTCGTTGGTGGATTGGAGCTCCTCGTTCATGCTGGTGAGTTCTTCGTTGGACGCGCGAAGTTCCTCGTTGAGCCTCTCGTATTCCTCCGTCACCGTGCCCACGAGTTCCTGGGCCTGGAACAATTCGTCTTCGTAGCGTTGCACCAGTTCGGATTCGCCAAGGCAGGCCAGACCCGGGCGGCCGTCCTGTTGGGCCGGCAGAGGGCTGCTTTCGAAGATCGTCAGCAAGGATTCCAGCCGCCCCGCGGCGTTGCGTACGGGTTCCACGCGCAGGTTGAGCAGCATGGCCGGCTCGTCTGGTAGGCGAAGCTCCGAAACCACGGCGGGCGTCAGCGTTTCGGCGGCTTGCAGCAAGGCCGCTCGCAGGTGGCGGCGGAGATCCTGACGGGCCAACTGGGGCAGAAGGAGGCTGGGTTCTCCGGCGTTAAGGGCCAGAAAAGGCCGCACGTCTCCGTTGATGTGCATAACCTTGAAGGACGGGTTCACCAGCACGGCCGGCGGGCTGTAGAGGCGCTTGAAAATATCGGCGACCACCTCAGCCGCCGGTTTGCCGGCGGCGGTATGGCCCGGGGCCTTGGCGGGCATCGTCAGTCGTATGCTCTGCAATCTGGCGAGCCGGTGGACGCCGGCCCCGTCCGCGTCCGGCTTGGACCGGAAGATGCGCCATTTGCGATCGACCGGTTCCAGGCCAAGGGACTCGGCTTTGGGCGTCTCGGCCGAACCCAGGAACAAAAAACCACCGGGATTGAGACAACCGGCGAGCAAAGCCAGGGCCTTCTCCTGGAGCGGCGGGGTAAGATAGATCAGCAGGTTGCGACAAACGGCCAGGTCGATGCGGACAAACGGCGGGTCTTGCAAGAGGTTGTGGCGAACAAAGACGATGCGCTCGCGCAATAGGGGCCGCACCGCGCAGTGCTCGTCACCCTTGATGAGGTGGCGTTCGAGGCGAGCCGGGGAGAGCCCTTGCAGGGCCTTTTCCGGATAACAGCCCTTGCGGGCGGTTTCCACGGCGTTGGCGTCGATGTCCGTGGCGAAAATTTTGACGCTCAGATTGAGGCGGCGATCCTCCAGGAATTCGTCCAGCAACATGGCCACGGAGTAAGCTTCCTCCCCCGTGGAGCAGCCCGCCACCCAAATCCGCAAGGCTTCCCCCTCGGCGCGTCCGCCGACGATTTCCGGGAAGACCTTGTCCCAGAGGCAGTCAAAGGCCTCGGGGTCGCGAAAGAAAGAGGTCACGCCGATAAAAAGGGAGTCAAAAAGTTTGCGCCGTTCCTCGGCGCTGCGCTCCAAGACGTCGAGATAGGCATTGAGGTCGTTGTACCCGCCAAGCAATCGCAGTTTTTGGATGCGCCGCGAGATGGTGCTTGGGCGATAACCGGAAAGGTTCTGGCCGGTTTCCTGGCACAGCAGGTCGAACACCTTGCTCAGTCGGTCGGCGCTGGTCCCTTTGCTGGTGTCGGTGTCGGCGTGCAGCCGCGAGAGGCTTGTTCCGAGCTCCTCCAGGGTAAGCACCTTGTCGACGATCCCCGTTGCGATGGCGCTTTCCGGCATGTCCGGGTGCATGGCCGTGGACGGATCCTGCACCAGGACGAGGCCGTCGGACTTGGCGATCTGCACGACGCCCCCCGCGCTGTCGGAGCCCGCGCCCGAGAGGATGAGGGCTATGGCGTTGCAGCCTTGGTCGGCGGCCAGACTGCCCAGGAACCGGTCGAAAATGTTGCGGTCATGGAGTTCTTGCAGGAGGAGTACCCCATGCTCGATGGTCAGGGCCTTTCCGGGCGGCAGGACGAAAACCGTTCCGGCTTCGACCGGCGTGGCCTGTCGTATCTCGCGCACGGGAAGCGTGGTGAAATCCGTGAGCACTTGAGACAACTGGCTGGCCTTGTCCTTGGCCAGGTGCATGAGAACGATCAGGGCGGCGCGGGGAGGTGCGGGCACGCTGTCAAGCAGAGTGTGCAGCGCCTGTATGCCGCCGGCGGAAGCGCATATAGCCACCACCGGAAACGGCAGGGGGGGATGGCATGATTCTCCGGCATGTCCCGGCTGCTCGGAGGGATGGACAGACTCGTTTTTGTCGCCTTCGTCCATAGAGGTGATCCCAATATATTCCAATCGGAACTTGACGTCAGTCCCGCGGTTGCCGTCAGCCCGCAATGCCCTGGCCGAATACGCGTCCGAAGGCCCGGCACTGCCCGAGCGCGTCGTCGTCCGGGTTCCACAGGGCACGGATGCCGTCGGAGACAACTTCGAATCCGCATTCCTGCAGTTGCGCCGTAAGCAGCTTGACAGACTCGCCGCTCCAGCCGTAGGCCCCGAAGGCCGCCGCTTTTTTTCTCTTGAAGCCCAAGCCGCGCACCATCTCCAGAAAACCGCCCAGGGACGATAGATACCCCCGATTGATGGTCGGGGAGCCCACGAGCAAGGCTTTGGAGCGGAAGACCTCCGTCACGATATCGTTTTTATCGGCCTTGGCGGCATTGAAAAGTTTCACCACAAGGGTCGGATCGGTTTCATGCACGCCTGCGGCAATGGCTTCCGCCATGCGCCGCGTCCCGTTCCACATGGTGTCGTAGATGATAATGGCTTGATGTTCTTGATAATCCCCGGACCACTCCAGATACTTGGTTACGATCTGCATGGGATTGTCGCGCCAGATGGTGCCATGACTTGGGCAGATCATCTTGAGTGGCAGGCCAAGTCCGGCAAACTCCTCGATCTTGCGTTTGACCAGTGTGCTGAAGGGTGTAAGAATGTTGGCGTAGTATTTGATACACTCTTCCATGAGCAGACAAGGGTCGACGAGATCATTGTACATGCCTTCGGAAGCGAGGTGGTGACCAAAAGCGTCATTGCTGAAGAGAATCTCGTCACCTGTCAAATAGCAGAACATGGTGTCCGGCCAGTGGAGCATAGGGGCTTCGATGAAGAGCAGTTCTCGATTCCCCAAGCTCAGGCGTTGGCCGGTCTTGACCACTTGGAAGTTCCAATCCTGGTGGTAGTGACCTTTCAGGGATTTGACGCCGTTGGCTGTGCAGAAAACGGGCACTTCCGGAATGAGCCGCATGAGCTCCGGCAATCCTCCGCTGTGGTCGCTTTCGGCATGGTTGGCGATAACGTAGTCGATTCGGCCGAGGTCCACGACAGTTTTGAGCTGTTCGATGAACTCGCCGGCGAAGGGTGCCCAGACCGTTTCCACCAAGGCCGTCTTCTCGTCCTGCACGAGGTAGGCATTGTAGGTGGAGCCGCGATGCGTGGAGTATTCCTCGCCGTGGAAGCGTCGCAATTCCCAGTCGCGTTTGCCCACCCAGGTGACGTTGTCGGTGATCTTGATACTCATGCCGGTCTCTCCTTTTCGCGGTCTGCCATCATGGTTCACCCCGGCAGATATTCGGTGGCCAGGTCATCCAGGAGTCGGTGAAAGGCCTCGTGCCTACCCGGTCCGATGCGGTCCTCTTCCAGGCGCTCGAAAGCCTCGTGCATCGCCGTCAGGGCAGGCGTGCCAAGCAAGCGTTCGGCCATGGGGAACAACACACTATTTTCTTTGGCGATGTGTTGGGTCAGCAATTCGATGTAGTCAAGGGCCGGGGCGACGAATGACCGAGGGGCGGCGCTGCCTGCCAGGGCGGCGTCCATGCCGCGAATAAGTCCCCGCCCGAGGGCATGTTCGTGAAGCATGATTCCGATGGGACCGCCTTCACGCGGCGTGCCCGCAGCCTCCAATGCGGGGAAGAGGATGTCCTCCTCCTTGCCGTGGTGGCATTTGTCGACAAAAATTTTGAGGAAATCGAGGATGCCAGTAAGCTCGGCGACTGGAACGGTTCCACCCGCTTCGATGCGCGTGGCGAGTGCCCGCATGACGCCCAGCATGCGAAGAATGCCTTCATGTTCCGCTCGTAGGTCGTCTGTCGCTGTCATACGCTCCTCGGGAAGGACTTTAATTGTTTAATCATACGCGGCCGGCGATTCTGATGCAAGTAGCCCAGGTTCTTTTTCGATTATGCAAGGTGTTTGCTAAAGGCCACGTCGTCGCCTTCACGACAAGTGGTTGGCAACGGGCACAGAATGCCGTGTTTGGCGCCTACAACAGCCCAATACTGCCCTATATTTGGCAATAAACCGGCGGCCCGGGCAAGTGGGTATTATTTTCCGCTGGGCAGAAAAGGCAGAATCAAGGTGGCGGTTGTGCAAATTTACCGGATCAGGGACTCTAACCGCCATGTTGGGACAATTCTACCCTTGCTGCAATAGGGGCAAACTGCTAGGTCAAAATCGGAGAAAACCTTCATCAACTATTTTTGAAGTCTAAATATGTCAAGCTGTTATCTTTTGCAGTGAGGTCCGAGGGTGCGGAGTCCCCCCTTCACCATCTAAAAGGGGTTGCAGCTAACAAGCTGTAACCCCTTTTTTTTGTCTTCAGGGTTACGGCAAGGCTTCAAAAAGCCCTGTAATTTGGCCAAAGTATCAAAAATGGTCAAACTGCTGGGGCAAACATGCCGGACGCCGGCGTGGGCCATAATCACCACAGCTATTTTTGAATGGCTGGGCCCGGGACCGATGCTGCGACGGGAACGAGCCCGGGCCTCGGAAGCGCTTCGCCGCAAGGCGCAACAAGCCCACCGCAATCTGACGGATCTCATGCGCCGGGTGGTTGCCGGCGCACGGCCCATATGCAAGCGTCGTCAGGGCGGGAAATCCAGGGAACAACGTATCAGCCTCCCCCGGTCGAAATTATCCGGTGAAAAATGGCCTTTTTTTGCATCCTTTTCCTCCTCGCATCGTCATCCAGTGAAACACCCGCGAACGCGGTGGCAGGAGGACAACTATGCGTGACGACCGTGACAGTAAGATCCGGGAATCAATCCGTACAAAATACGCCGAGACAGCCTTGTCCGAGAAGTCCGGCTGTGGCTGCGGAAGTGGTTGCTGTACCCCTCGTGGCGTCAAATCATCGAATGATTTTGCCAGGATGGCCGGATATTCCCCGGCCGAATTGCAAAGTGCCCCTGAAGGGGCGAACATGGGCTTGGGCTGCGGCAATCCGCAAGCCATAGCCGCATTGCGGCCGGGTGAGGTCGTCGTGGACCTAGGCAGCGGCGGCGGCTTTGACTGTTTTCTTGCTGCCAGACAGGTGGGGGAAGAGGGGCGCGTCATCGGTGTGGACATGACACCGGAGATGGTTGAAAAAGCCAGAAGAAATGCGGTGACCGCGCAATGCGGCAACGTGTCGTTTCGCCTCGGCGAAATCGAATATCTTCCGGTTCCTAACGGCATTGCCGATATCGTGCTGTCCAACTGCGTGGTGAACCTAAGTACGGATAAGGCCCAGGTATTCCGGGAGGCCTACCGGGTGCTGAAGCACGGCGGTCGGTTGGCCATATCGGATATCGTGGCGACCGAGGAACTCCCCGAAACGGTGCGCCGGGACATCAGGCTGCATGCCGCCTGTGTGGCCGGAGCCGAACGAATTGAAGTTCTCGAAGCGATAATGCACGAGGCCGGATTTGTGCATATTTCCATTCGTCCCCGACCGGAAAGCGAGGTGCTGCTTGCTGCGTATCTTCCGGGACGTAACTTGGAGAAGAGCCTTGCCTCGGCGAACATTGAGGCTGTCAAAGCCTAGGGACGGTTGCCATGCGGGAAGAGTTGCAAGCCATGTGGATTGCGCATCGGGATGAAATCAGGGCCTTCATCGCTCGGCGGGTACCTTGCCAGGCTGCCGTGGACGATATTCTGCAAGACGTATTTTACAAGACACTATCCCGATTGGCAGAAGACCATATCACGCAGCCACGGGGCTGGCTTTTCGCAGTTGCCCGAACAACCATTGCAGACCATTATCGCGGCATTCGTCCCACCGTGGATGTCCCTTCTTCCCTGGTATCCGCGAGCCCTGACCCGAGTGCGGGTTCCCCCGAAGAGATGGGAACTTGCCTGAAGCCGATGATCGAGACCCTGTCGGAAAAAATGCGCGCGCCTTTGGTCATGGCCGATTACGAGGGGCTGCGGCAACAGGAGGTGGCCAGACGCCTGGGCATCTCACTGACGGCGGTCAAGTCTCGCATCTTGCGGGCGAGGCTGCAATTACGACGCATGATCGAGGATTGTTGCAAGCTGGAGTTGGATGCCCGGGGAAACATCATGGACTTTGTCGTCAAACCGGGGGGATGTGCCCGGTGGAGTGTCGCGAAGACCGGACGCTAATCCGGTAGGGGCGTGGCAGCCACCAAAAGTGGGGACAACACGAAATGGTAGCAACTGGCCCCCGAAGGAGTTGCCCCCATGTTGACGGATTCCGCGATACGCAACGCAAAACCCGGCCCGAAGCCCGTCAAAATGTTCGACTCCGGGGGACTCTATTTGGAGGTGGTGGCTGTCGGCTGAGGCGGCTTCTTTCATTTCGCGCCAAAGGGGGCCTTCGTGGTCGATCTGCACGAAGCCCGACTGGTTGCGGTCACAAGGTGGTATAATTTAATCCAACTTTTAAAAATTCAACCTGCGCATCTGCAATGCGGTTCAGGAAGCAGAGGTCCAGAACATCACTTTTTAAGTCCCATTTCAAGGAGTTAGGCTCAACAAACATGACCATTTTTGCTGTGATATGATTGGTTGGTGCATCGGCGCGACGAGGGCCCCTCCACAATCTACCTTTATTTTCCTATATATCTTTACAGCAGCCCTCTTTTTGCTATATCGATAAGTAGGCATGGTAAAAGCATGCTATAGTCGCCATTGCGCCGGCTTGTCCGAGCAGAATGCCGATTTGATCGCCTTACGGGATGGGCCGCAGCCGTGTGATCTGTCCACAGGGCATGCAGCGTCGCAAGAACAGGCAGGGTCCGTCGGGGATGGTCCCCCATCAGCCGGAAGGTCTTTCCCGGGGTTCGGACCGATCGAAAGAGCAACCCCTAAACATTGGCACCCATAACGGAAGCCCCATGAAGCCGAAACACCTCTTGCTGCTCTTTCTGGTCCTGGCGCTGCTGGCGTCCCACGCCGTTTGGGCCGCGAATCAGGCCGCTTTCCTGGCTGCAAACGGCACAGTGGCCTTGACGCCCGACACGCCCGCCGGTTTTACGGTCCCGGCCGTGCCCCCGGCCGCCGTTCCGACGCCGACCATGGAGGAAGCCCCGACCAGTGTGGATACGGCCGCCAATGCCAAGGCCGTGCTCACAAGGCTCAAGCTCAACCTGTCCGGGGACGAGAAGCACTTTCTCGACCGGAACAAGTTTCTGCTCGTTCCCAAACGGGCCACGGCCTATGCCGGAAAATACGATTTCACGAGCTGCAATTCCCCTGAAGCCTACGACGAGATGCTCGGCATGCACGACCAGGTCTGCGGCGATTCCGATCCCATGAATCGCCAACCGGAAAACACCCGGCTCGTCACGGTGGATATCGTGCTGCACGCCCTGGGCAAATATTTTGAAAATGCCATGGAGCACCTCGAAAAAACAGAGTTGGCTCCCATGCTGCAACGATTCGTCGCCGGTTTGCGCGACCAAGCCCTGGCCCGCCGAAAAAACGCCGCCGGCGAGCTCGCCGAGCGCCTGGAAATCGTGGCCGCGCAACTCACCATACCGCTGGTCGTTCTTGAAAACGTCAAGGTCGTCAAGATCAGGACGGATGGCCCTCCCCCCGGCAAGCCTGCCCCGGACAACGCAGACACCGCCAAGGCCGCCCTGGCCCGGCTGGATAAGTACAAGAAGGACTTTTCGCCCCAGACGCTGGCTCGATTGCAGCAGGAACTCGCTCTTGTGTACGCGGCCAAGGACGTGACCGTATCCCCCTTATTCGGTGGCTACGACCCGGATGGCACGCTCAAGGCCGACTACACCCAATATCTCCCCCGGGGCCATTACGCCAAGAACTCCCAACTGCGCGGCTACTTCCGGGCCATGATGTATCTGGGCCGCAACGGTTGGCCGCTGTCCCAACCAAGCGGCCTGTCCGACGCCCTGCTGGTCATGGTCATGACCGCCTCGCCGGGCCCCGATGGCAAGCCCCTCGCCGCATCCTGGCGGCGCATCATGGATGTCACCGGCTTTTTCGCCGGCCTTCCCGACAACATCGCCTATCCCGGGCTGCGGGACTTCACCATCCGCGTCCTTGGCAAGGACAGCCTGTCTCCGGCCGACGCCGTGAACCAGGACGTGCGCGACAGGCTCGCGGCCAGCCTCCACGAGTTGCCCGCGCCGCGCATTCTGGCCGATATCCTGGTCTCCCCCCAGATACCCGACACGACAAAAGGGCAACTCCTGGCCCAGAGCAGGAGCTTTCACCTGTTCGGCCAGCGATTTAGCCCGGACGCCTGGATCTTTTCGCGCCTGACCGCCGGCCAGGAGAAAACCGAACTCCGGCTTCCCTCCATGCCCACGGCCCTGTTCGTGCCGGCCGCCCTCGGCAACAAACCCGCCCGGGACTTGGTGGCCGCTTTCCTGGCCCGGCCCGGACAGGCGTTCACACCGGAGCAGGTGGAGGCGTTCCTGGGCCGACTGGATGCCACGGCCGCCCAGTTGGCCGAGATGCCCGAAACTGATTGGTACGCGAGCCTGGCCTCGGGCTGGCTCCACGTCCTGTCCACCCTCAAGTCCGCGTACGGCCAGGGATGGCCGGGCTACATGCAAAGTCCGCCCTTCCCGGCCAAGCAGATCGAGTCGGTTCTCGGCTCCTACACCGAACTGAAGCACGCCACCATCCTGTACGCGAAACCGAATTATGCCGAGTTCGGCTCCGGCGAGGAGGAGGGTACGCCCCCGCCCGTGCCCAAGGGCTTTGTCGAACCGAATCCCGACTTCTGGAACGCGCTGTTGCGACTTGTGGACACGGCCAAGGCCGGCTTCGCCCACTACAAGGTCCTGCTCCCGGAAGTCGAGGAAGAAGGCCGGCTGGATCGATTCCGCAAGCAAGTGGCGTTTTATGCCGCCCTGGCCGACAAGGAACTGACCAATACCCCCATTGGCGAGGAAGACTATGAGACCTTGCGCCTGGCCAACCTGTCGGAAATGGCCTCCCCCTTCGAACCGGTCGTCATCGAACCGGACCAATGCCAAAGCGCCCTGACCGTGGACGTGCACACCGATGCCGTCACCGGCCGTGTCTTGTACGAAGGCACGGCCGAGCCCTACGTCATGCTGGCCCTGGTCGGCAACGAGGCCAGTCCCCGGCTGGTGGTCGGCACGGCCTTCAACCACTACGAGTTCACCCGGCCCCTGGCCGAGGGCCGGCTCACGGACCAGGCCTGGCGGGCTGCGGTCTATGCCAGGCAACCGAAGCTTCCCGCCAAAAACGATTGGTACAAGGTCCTGCGCGTCAAATGAGGTGCGCGGGCAAGGGAGGAGCAGACGGCGGGCTGTCCGCATGAGTAAAATGATGGGGCCAGGGATCCGCCTCGGGCGGGCAGGGCCAGTGCTGGCCCTGGTCCTGTGCCTGCTGGGGGTTTGTCCGCCGGCCCGGGGCGAGGCGCCCTTTCCCGCCCTCTATCCGGCCCCGGACCTGTTCACGGACGCCCTGGCCAGGTATTCCCGGCCGCCCTTGGACCGACGCGTCACCGGGCTGACCGTGCCCCACCATCTCCTGGCCATCGATCTCCTGGCGGAAGCGTTTTCACGGCTTCGCGGCCAAGCCTACCATCGCGTCGTCATCCTGTGCCCGGACCACTTCACCCGCAGCCAGTCACCGTTTGCCGTGGCCGGGCGCGATTTCGACACCTGTTTCGGGCCGCTCGCCGTGGATGCGACGGCGGTCGAGCGGCTGCTGTCCTGTCCGTTGGTAGCGACATCCCCACTTTTTTCCCAGGAACACGGCATCCACGCCCTGACGCCCTTCCTGGCCCGGTATTTTCCCCAGGCCGGCCTGGTCGCCGTGGCCATCCGCAAGACCGTCACGCCGGAGCAGCTGGACACCCTTGCCGCCGCCCTCACGCCTTTGCTCGACGACAAAACCCTGCTCATCCAGAGCACGGATTTTTCCCACTATCTCGCACCGGCGCAGGCCGCTCGCATGGATCGGCAAACCCTGCGCCTGCTGGCCGATCCGGACCCCAGGCCCTTGCTCGGTCTCAACCAGCCCGGGCATGTGGACTGCAGGGGAGCGCTCTACCTGCAAAGAAAACTGCAACACGACGTGTACCGGGCCGAGCCCACGACCGTTGCCAACCGCAACAGCCAGGCCTACGCCGGAACGCCAGTGGCCCGATCCACGAGCTATATGGTGCAGTACTACAGTCGCGACCCGACGTCGCTTCCCGGTCCGAATCGGATCATCTTCGCCGGAGATACGTTTTTCGGCCGGTTTCTGGCCAAGGTGCTGGCCCGGCCGGGCAAACGCCGGGAGCTGGTGCGGCTGGTGCGAGGGGTGACCGGCGGTGCGCCGCTTGTGGTCAATCTGGAAGGAGTCCTGGCCCGGCGCTGTCACCGAAATCCCGGGCCCTACACCTTGTGCATGCCGCGAGACGCCAGTCTGGCCCTGCTGCGCGACCTGAACGTCAAGGTGGTGGGACTGGCCAACAACCATGTTCACGACCTCGGCACGGCAGCCCTGGCCCGCATGGTGCGGGACCTGACCAGGATCGGCATCACGGCCTTGCCGGCAGGAGCTGTCCGCGATGTGGGCCCGCTACGGATCACCGCCATGACCGACCTGGACAATGCCGATCCGCGCCGGAGGGATCTGTTGCAGACAACTGCCATCGCCCGTCTGGCCAAGTTCAAGGGGAAAAAATCGCTTTGCGTCCTGGTGCATTGGGGGAGAGAATTCGCCGCCGGACCGGACGATCGGGAACGGGAGCTCGCCCGGTCCCTGCGTCAGGCCGGGGCGACGCTGGTCATCGGCAGCCATCCCCACCGGACCTGGAGCCTCTCCTGCGACACGGATGGCTGCGTGGCCTGGTCCCTGGGGAATTTCCTTTTCGACCAGTCCCGTCCCGAAACCAATGGGGCCCTTGTCGAAGTCCGCTTTTTCCGCCAGGGAACACAGGCCATCCGCCTGCTCTCGGTGGGGAATCTCTACCGCCGCATGTCGGCCGCCCCCTCGCGCGGAGCACTCGCCCCAGAGACGGCCTGGCCATAATCCCCGGCCGGATGGGATGTCTCGGCTCCTAAAAGCCCTTGCGCGGGTGCTCTGCGTTGTAATCCTCGAACCGGGCCGGCAAAAGCGCCGGAACGGATGGCGGTCGATGTCGCTATTCCCGAATGACGGCAATGCGCAGGATCTTGCCGTCGGGCAGGGCCCATACCTTGCCGTCGGAGCCGACCATCACGCCCTGCTTGTTGACAAAGATGTCGTTCAGGCGTTGGGCCAGGATATTCTGCTTGATATCCTTAGTAATGATCTGGTCATACTGGCGGACGAAGGCGGCCTTGTCCGCGACTTCCAGGTCCTGGCCGCCGACCGAGACCATGAGGGGATAGGACATAAGGCCGGCCACGGCGTCCTTGTCCTCGGCCGCCAACGCCTTTTGCAGGCTGGCGACGAATTTCGGTACCTGGGAGGCGTCCTTGATGCCGATGAACGAATAGTCCTCCCTGGCCCGACAATCCGTGGGCACGGCCGTCAGGCCGGCCGCCAGCAGCAGGACCAGGGCCAAGCAACGCAGCCGGATTGCCCGCAACGTTGCCCCGTGGCCAAGCAGCATGTTTGGGTTCGCCATTTCTCCTCCCCTTCCATGTTCCTTGCCGATCGTCCGGCCTGGCTTGGGTGCGCGGCCGCGCCGGTACGCTCCGACCCCTGCGCGCCGGCCCGGGCCAAAGCGCAGGGTCGGCGCGTTAAGGGCTAGCGCACGTCCTGGCACATGGCCTTGATCATTTCCACGCGCATCTCCTTGGACTGGGGCTGGCCATTGAACTCCAGGGCGTTCATGTTGAACTTGCCCTGCCTCGGGTCGATGGTGAACTGCAACAGGGCTCTGACATTTTGTCCCTTAAACGACATCCCGCCACGGACGTTGACGACGTAGTCGCCTTCGTTGGACCAGCCGGATTCCCACTTGGCGTCTGGGAAATAGTTGTCGATGAGTCTCCAGACGTAGAAATTCGGGCATGCCTTGAAGCTTTGATTGCGAAGCCATTTGATTTCGTCGGAGTAGGCAAAGCACGTGGCAGCGCTTGCAACAAAAAGAAGAACGGCGATAAGAAACGATCTGAACACCATGAGACGCTCCTTTGCAGTATTGTTGTATCGTGTCGTGCCAACTGCCGGGTGGGCAACTCCCGGGGCGTCGGCGTGGCCGGCATGCAGGCTATAACGTTTCCTTGACGGCGTATTGCAGCAGGACCCAACGGGCATGGGGGGCGGCAGTGCGCCTGAGGATGCCGGAGAATGTTCCCCAGACGCGGACGTCGGCTCCCGAGCGCTTCCACTGCGCCCGGGTCGCGTGGGGATCGATGGTCTCTCCGGCACCTGTGTAATAAATGGTTCCTGCGGCCAGAAACGTGCCGTCGTTACGCTGGCGAAGGCTGTTCGCCTGGGCGAACACGAAGGCCTCACCGCTGCCAAGGGATTCGACGTATTGGGCTTTGCGGTGTTGTTTGATGGTCCGGTCGAAAACGGTCTGGGTGATGTTGTCGATGACCTTGGACGGGATGACGATGTCGTTGCCGCCGTTGATCCGTTTGAGCGAGGGGGCAGGGTGCATGATGCAATGCCATATTGCGAAGTGCAGCAGATCCTTTTCGGAAAGTGTGTACTGATCGAATCCCTTCATGTTGGCTGCGGCAAAAGGGCTGAAAAAGTCGCTGAGCCCCTTGCGGGTTTCCGACGATAATGGCGTGTTGGCCTGGGACAGGGCCTGGCACGGGAGCAGCGTGACGAACAACAAGAACAGCGCCGACAGTCGTTTCATGACAACATCCAACGGAGTAGTCCCCATGCCCATGCGTTGGGCAGGAGCGCCGGTGCTTGCCGGCGACGACAGGCCATCTACGAGGCGTCGGGTTTTTTGTCTGTCCGGGATTTCCCGGACATGGCGCTACGGTTCCACGAATGGGGACTGGGGTGGTCCTCGGGGGTGACGGTGTGCGTTCGTCCCGGCGAAACAACGCGATGCAGGGCTCGAGACGGCGGACGGGGCGACGACTGCGGCCGTCCCTGGGGAGAAAGAGGGCGTTGCCCAAAAAGCTGGCCGGCGCCGTCAGCCGCGAGGAGACTCAGTCCGGCCTGTATTGGCGGATGGCATACTTGCGAAGGGCCTTCATGCCGTCGAGGTGCAACTTGACGAGGATTCTCGCGTAGTAGCTTTCCACGGTGCGCACGCTGACTCCGAGGGCAGAGGCGATCTCGGTGTTGCCTTCGCCCTGGGACAGCCGTTCGAGGATCTGACGCTCGCGTTCGCTGAGCGTCACGGCCTGACCAGCGGCTGGCACCAGGGGTGGTGAGGCATCCAGAGCGGAGGCGACGCGGGGACTGAGGTAGCGCTGCCCGGCCAGGACGGCTCGCACGCCATCCACCAGCACGGCCGAGGTCTCGCGTTTGGCGACATACCCGCAAGCCCCTCTGTTCAAAGCCAGACGCACGGTCTCGGCATCTTCGTGCATGGAATAGACGAGCACGGGAATGCCCCGGATACGCAGATCGGCCATGAGGTCCAGGCCGTTTTCATCGCACAAGGTCAGGTCCACCAGGGCGATGTCGGCCCGGCTGGCGTCGATGCCGGCCAGCAGTATGGCCCGGTTTTCAGCCTCGCCGCAGACCACGAACCCTTCCTGAAGCAGGCGCAGGGTGAGCCCTTCGCGTACGGCCGGATGGTCGTCGGCCAAAAAAATCCGCACGCCCCTTTCCTGCTTCGTGTTCATGCAGGCCTCCGGGATTGAGGAGCGCCGCAGTCGCCTGGGCCGCCTGCATCGTCCGGGCAGGGGGCCGTGCAGACCACTTCCGTGCCGCCGCCAGGGACATCCAAAATGCGCAGTTCTCCGCCGATGAGGCGCGCCCGATGGGTCATGAGGCCCAATCCGAGTCCGCCGGCCGAGGCTTTGGCCCCGGCGCGGCCGCAGCCGTCATCGCGCACGACCAAAACCGTTCCTTGTCCGGCGGGGCAGACCAGGGAAACCACGATGCGACCGGCCCGGGCGTGCTTGAGGGCATTGGCCACAGCTTCCTGGGCGATGCGGTACAGCTGGGCCAGATGGGGACGGCGGCAGGTCGGACAATGCATTTCCCGATGAAACTCAATGGGGATGGCGTTTGATTCGGCCTGTCTGCGGATCATTTCCCGAAAGGACGGTCCGACGCCGTCGTGCTCCAGAGGCCACAGTCCCCGGGACAGGTCATAGGCCTGATCGACCAGGGCATCGAGCAGATCGGACAGACGGCCCAGGGCCTCGCCATCCGCGCCGGTTGCGCTGCCCCCAGGCGTCAGGGCGTCGCAACGCAGTCGGGCGGCGGTCAGGCCCTGGCACAGGCCGTCGTGGAGTTCGAGGCTGATGCGGCGACGTTCTTCCTCGCTGACGGTCACGAGTTGTCGTTCGAGGCGCGTGCGTTCGACCATCTCGGTTTCCAGGCGCAGATTTTTGTCGGCCAGGGCGGCGGCCAGGCGTTCTTCCGAGGCAAAGGCCTGGGAGAAGCGGTGGGACAGGGCAAAGGACTGGCTCAGGCTGAAGGCCAACATGCCGACAGGCAGCAGCGGGACGGAAGGCAGCCGGTGCATGTCGACGAGCATGTCATTGAGACCGATCAGGCCCAGCACGCAAAATCCGGCCAGGAGAAACCCTGCTTCGTCCCGTTTCCGACGCCAAGCCTGATACAGGCAGCGCAGGCAGTAGACGATAAGCAGGCTGGAGGCGAGGTAGTGCCAGGGGAGCAGGGCGTTGAGCGTCAGCCCGGAAGCGAAAAGGGACACGGCGACGAACACGACGCACAGGATGTTGCAAAACCATTGCAGCAGCCTGGAAAATTCCACAGGATACAGGGAACGAAAAAAGGCATAACCGATAGGTATTGTGGTGAAGAAGCAGGAAAGGGCCAGAGGGTCGAGGTGCCGTGAGGTGAGGTTGGGAAAAAAGAGGCGAATGGCCCAGCCGCTGCTGTCCGAGGCGGCGTAGTTACCCATCCAGCCAAAGCAGTACAGGGAGAAGTACAGGGGCGCTCTGTCGGCTCGACGAACGACGTACAACGCGGCATGATACAAGCCCATAACGCAAAAAGCGCCGAGAAAGAACATGGCCAAGCCGAGGTCTCGGTCGCGCCAGGCCTCCAGCGTCACCTGGGGGCCCAGCCAGACTGGAGCGAGGAGGCCGCCGTCGCGGGCGTGGTGGTTGGAGATCTGCAGGACGAGGTCCACGGCCCCCCCGGTGTCGGCAAAGGGCACGATCTGCTTGGCCGGCATGGGAATTTCCGTTGCGCCGTCCGTGCCGACCTCGCCGCTGCCGGCTGCCGGCGCTCCATCGATCCACAGGCGGTAGGCGGAATTGACGTTGGACAGGGCCAGGGCCGGCCGGGGCTCGCCCGGGGCCGGCGTCAGGCGCAGGCGCAGGGTGGCGAATCCGGTGTCTGTCCCCAAGGCTTCATTGTCGGCCCGGGCGCGGTTCCAGGGCTGGGGCACGACGTAGACGGCGGCGTCTTCGCGGGGCCGGCCGGCCTGGAAATCCTTTGGGGCGAGCAGTTGCCCGGGGTAGAATTCCCATTCGCCATCCAGGCGAAGCGGTCCCCGGGCGGTCATGTCCCAGCCGGCGAGGTCAATGCGCCCTTGTTTGGCCCGGGGCATGGGCGACGACGTTTCCGCCCGGACCGACCCGTACCAGGGGAGCAGCAGGGCGAGCAGCAGCAGACAGGCCCCCGCCTGGCAGCGCCGCCCCGGGGCCAGACGCGACAGACCGCGCCGGAGCAGGGGCCGTGGGAGCGCACGGCCGCGTCTCACGACCGCAACGCCGTGCTTGGAAAAGGAAAAACCGTGAAACATTTTGTCAAAAAATACCTTCGCACCGGGGCCAAGGCAATCGCTTTCTTGGCGATAACGGTCCTGACCGTGTGGTATGGGCTGGTGTTGCTGCTGGTTTACCGGGCGGATTGACCGCCCCTGGCAACACGGCCGCGGCTGCCTCCTGCCCGGGAATCCCCTTACAGACGCAGCCTGTCCTCTGCCGTAGTCTTCCTAACCGGATGGCGGCGGCATCCGCTTCGGCGTCATGGCCCCTCCGGACGGGCAGGCGGCCTGGCGTTTCATGGCCAACATGCGCCTCCGGCACGCATCAGCCGGAGCTAAATTTTAGAGCCGGAGAAGGACAGGCATGGGTGCAGGCATCCGTTTGACGACACGGGCGTTTCCCCCGAGTGCGGCGACGCGGCTCGGCATCGGCGCGCCCCATCGAACGCAAAGGAGTGCGGGTATGGGCAAAGGGCATCTGTCGGCCGGTCTGGCCGCCGCAATGATCAGTCTGGCGCTTGGCGGCGTCTGCGAGGCCAAGGGCGTGGCCGGGCGCTACACCTACGTCGAGCCGGGCTACGAGGGAACCATGACCATCTCGCAGATGGGGCCGGGCTTTGTCTTCAAGTTCAAGACCAAGAGCAAAAGCAACGGCCAGATGTGCGATTTCGAGACCTATGAGACGCCCATTGACCAGGGCGGCGGCCGCGTCAACGACGATCTGCCGGCCAAGGGCGGCACCGAGGATGACGGCATCAAGTTCGCCATTTCCTTTAAAGGCGACACAGCCGTCGTGGACATGGAATCCAAGGGTGGTGAATGCGGCATGTCGGGCTATTTCGGCGGTAGTTATCGCAAGACGAAATAACCAACCGGCATTCCCGGCTTAGGAGATGCCGACCTGTCCATTTGACGCCACGCCTTGAGGAAAATGGCGCGGGGTGCAACCTGGGCATGGCTGTGACCGACCGGAAGGACCTTTAAACCGCAATGCTGCGCGTGAAGGTGCCTCGGCCCGCCTGGTCGGAATTTCCCGATTATCAGCGTCGCTTCTACAGGTTGAATTGAAACGCTGCTCATGTCCGGTCGTCAGGCGCGGCATTCTTGGGTATGGCCGGAGTTCCAGGCGGCTGGCTGCACGGCTTTTTCGCCATGGATTGCACACTGCGCGACGGCTTGTCGAAGTGACGCTGTAGGAGGCCGTGTCGGTATCGTCGAAAACGGAACGGCTTGCGTCGGGATTCCGGTAGCCGCGAAGACAAAAACATGCGGCAAAGACAGCACCTCATACATTGTCGTCGTCATGCATGAGGCATTTCACATGTCAGGCAGCAGCGAATCGGGCGATCGACGCTTTGCCGCCCGTCTCGACGCTTCGTATTCCAATGCCGGGAGAAGCGGCATGCGAAGCTACTCCAGTTCACCCACAGCCCGGATCCATGGACGTATTCTCCCCTGCCTCCTGGCGATCCTGTCTGCCGTCCTGTGCCTTTCCCTGCCCGGGCGTTCTCCCGATTTGCTGGAGACTTTTTGACTTGCGCCCCAGGCTGCGAGGGCAACCATGACAACAACTCGGCCCAGGCGCTCGTACGCTCAACGCGTGCCCGGGCAGCCTTCCCTGCTTCGTAGCGGGCTGCGGTCTTACTTCCAACGGGTGCTGACCTGCCTGGGATTTCGGGATTTCTCGGCCTTCCTACGCCACCTCATTCAGACGGTCTTTTCGGCTGCGTATCCATGCGATGCATTTGTGGCAATCTTGAGCTAGGCGTCGGGTTCTTCTATTTTTCTTTACATATCTCTTTACATGTCAAGGCAATTGTCCATGGTTTGCATGGTACTGGCATTGACATACTTTAAATTTGTACAATATATCAGTAATATAAGATAGATTTTTCATGGCATGCCGCTTGCTTTGACAATGAAAAACATTGGAGCAGGCAACATGAAACAAGTTGAACAGAATATACTTGTCATCAATGGTGTTGAAAAAAACAATAATGGATAAAAATGCATTTCTGCCTGACGTGTTACGGGAGCAGTTGCATTTGACGGGGACAAAAGTCGGCCGTGGGCAAGGCCAGTGCGGCGCATGCTCCGTCATCATCAACGGGAAGATGACACGATCCTGCATCACTAAAATGAGCCGCATTCCCGACAAAGCCCTTGTCACCACCATCGAGGGCCTCGGGCAACCCTGCTACCTCCATCCCCTGCAACGGTCCTGGGTCAAGCACGGCGCCGCGCAATGCGGGTTTTGCACCCCTGGTTTCATCGTCTCGGCCCAGGGTTTGCTGGACCAGAACCCGAGCCCCAGCCGCGAAGAGGTGCGCGACTGGTTTCAGAAGCACCGCAACGCCTGCCGCTGCACCGGCTACAAGCCGATCGTGGACGCGGTCATGGAAGCGGCGGGCAGCCATGCGCGGCGAAGCCCCGGAGACGAGCCTCGATTTCGTCATGCCCGCCGACCGACGCATCTGGGGCTCGTCCTGCCCGCGTCCCACGGCCGAGGCCAAGGTCACGGGAACCCTGGATTATGGCGCGGACCTCGGCGTCAAGATGCCGGACACCACCCTGCACCTGGCCCTGGTCCAGGCCACGGCCCACCATGCCATGATCCGTGGCATCGATACCGCCGAGGCGGAAAAGATGCCCGGCGTGCACCGGGTGCTTACGGCCAAGGATGTCAAAGGCAAAAACCGCATTTTCGGTCTGGTCAACCATCCGAATCATAAGGGCGACGGCTGGGAGCGGCCCATTCTGTGCGACTCCAAGGTCTTCCAGTTCGGCGACGCCGTGGCCATCGTCTGCGCCGACACCGACGAGCAGGCCAGGGCGGCCGCGGCCAAGGTGCGCCTCGACCTGGAGGAACTGCCGGCCTACCTGACCGTGGCCGAGGCCATGGCGCCGGACGCCATCGAGATCCACTCCGGGACCCCCAACGTCTATTTAAGCCAGCCCCTGATCAAGGGTGAGGATGCCGCGCCGCTTTTCGCCCGCGACGACGTGGCCGTGGTCGAAGGCGAATTCCGCACCAGCCGTCAACCCCACATGCCCATCGAGCCGGACGTCGGCTTCGCCTACATGGGCGAGGACGGGCTCCTGCACATCCACAGCAAGTCCATTGCCGTACACCTGCACACCTTCATTATCGCCGAGGGGTTGGGACTCACCCCGGACAAGATCGCCCTGGCCTCCAACCCCATGGGCGGCACCTTCGGCTACAAGCTGAGTCCCACCCTGGAGGCGTTGCTCGGCGTCGCCGTCCTGGCCACGGGGCGTCCGGCGTACCTGCGCTACGACTACTTCCAGCAGGTGACCCACACCGGCAAGCGCTCGCCGTTTCACATCAAGGCAAAAATGGCGGCGGACAAGGAGACCGGCAAGATCGTGGCCCTGGAACACGACTATTTCGTGGACCACGGCCCGTATTGCGAGATGGGTGACGTGCTGACCTTCCGCGGCAGCGACTTCATCGGCGCGGGCTATGACATTCCGAACATCCGGGGCATGGGGCGCACCGTGGCCACCAACCATGCCTGGGGCGCTGCCTTTCGCGGCTTTGGCGGCCCGCAGGCCTTTTTCGCCGGCGAATCCCTGGTGGATGAATTAGCCATGAAACTCGGCCAGGACCCGCTGGAATTCAGGCTGGCCAACTGCTACCGCCCCGGCTCCACCACCCCGACCGGCCAGGAGCCTGACGTCTACCCCCTGCCGGAGATGTTCGAGGCCCTGCGGCCCCTCTACCAGGAAGCCAGGCAGCGGACGCAAAAGGAATCCACCGAGGTCGTCAAGAAGGGCGTGGGCATCGCGGTCGGGGTCTACGGCTCCGGCGGCGACGGCGTGGAGCGGGCCGAGGTCTTCGTGCAGTACGATGCCGATGATGGCGTCACTGTCGGCGCGTCCTGGGAAGACCATGGCCAGGGCGCGGTGGGCACGGCCCACGAAGCCTTGCTGCCCATGGGCGTCCTGCCGGAAAAACTCCGCTTCAGCTGGCCTGATTCGGCCAAGCAGCCGCCAGCCGGCCCGGCAGGGGCCTCGCGCTCTCAGGTGGTGGTGGGCGGAGCCATCCGCGTGGCCTGCGAAGCGCTCCTGGCCGCGGCCAGGAAGGCGGACGGCACGTTCATGACCCACGCCGAAATGACCGCCGCCGGCAAGCCCACGCGCTACGACGGCGTCTACACCATTCCCGGCGTGCCCTGCGACGCCCGGACCGGCCTGGGCAGTCCTTTCCTGGTCTACATGTACGTCATCCACATGTCCGAGGTGGCGGTGGACGTCGCCAGCGGCAAGGTGACCGTGGACCGCATGCGCTGCATGGCCGACATCGGAAAGATCGATAACAAGCTGGCCGTCGACGGCCAGATCTACGGCTGCATGGAGCTTGGCGTGGGGCTGGCCCTGTCCGAGGACTACGAGGACATCAAGAAGCACTCCACCATGGCCGGGGCCGGCTTTCCCTACATCGGGTCCGTCCCGGACGACATGGAAATCGTCTACTTCCAGGACAACCCGCGGCAGTGGGGCCCCTTTGGCGCGGCCGGAGCCGGCGAAGGCCCCATGGCCAGCCCCCATGTGGCCATCATCAACGCCATCCGCCACGCCTGCGGCGCTCGCGTGACGCGTCTGCCGGCCCGGCCGGAGACGGTGCTGGCCGCCATGGCGGCCGCGCAATAAGGCGTGCGGTCCACCCCTCCTCCGGACCGCGCCCTGAAAACGCCGGGAGCTGGCGGACAAGGCTCCCGGCGGCTCGGGGGAGGGGATGCTTCGGGCGCGGACTGTCGCACCAGGAACTCTCGCGGACGCGCGCACAGCCGCGCCGCCCACGACAACCAGCCCAAAGGAGGCTTTTCATGTCCACCGTCACCGCGTTTACCATGGCCGACATCCTGTTCACCGGACCGGGCGCCCTGGCCAAGGTTCCCGATTCCCCCAAGGGAGCCGGGCTGAAGAAACCGCTCATCGTCACGGACAAGGGCATCGTCAAAGTCGGTTTGGCCAGGCAGCTGGAAGACGTCCTGGCCGCCGCCGGCGTCCCCTATGCGCTCTATGACGGCACCGTGCCCAATCCCACCGACGACAACGTCGGCGAGGCCTTCGCCTTGTACGCCAAGGAATGCTTCGACTGTCTGATTGGCATGGGCGGCGGCAGTTCCATGGACACGGCCAAGGGCTGCGGCGTGACCGCGCCGGCCGCCATCAGGCGGCGCACGCGGCGTTCCTGCTCGCGCTGCTTGAGATCGTCGAAACTCACGCCAAGGAGGTCGGCCGCCAGTTTGAGCAGGGCGTTTTTTGCCGTCCTTGCCCGGCCGGGCATCGGCGGCGATGGGTTCACTACGTTCCTGGCCGGGATTGCCCGCGGCGTTCAGGCGGAAGCGCAGGGCCGGGGGAAACACTCGGCCACATCGCCTTCCGGCTTGTCCCCGGCATTGGGCTCGCCGTCCACGATGAGCGACAGGATCCGGTTTTCCCGGCCCATGGCCTTGAAGGTCTTGATCTCCTCGTTGATCCAGATGGACTGGGCGGCATGGGGAGAGCAGATGACGATGAGGGAGCGGGAGCGGGCGAGGGCGTCGGTAATCTGTGCACCGAGGCTCGCCGAGGTCGGCAGTTCTTCGCGGTCCCTGAAGACCGGAAACAGGCGCTTGGGCAGTGCCTGTCCATCGGGAGAGTGTTCGTGAAGCCGCTTGGGAATCTTGTATGTCTCGAGGGTCTTGTGCAGCCAGCCTCCCCACTTCTTGTCGCGGTGGCTGTAGCTGATGAAGGCAAAATACTTGAAATCCAGTTGCTCGGGCACGGCTTCTCCCAACGCGCCTTCGCGCCACTGCAAAAGCCCTCCCGGCTTCATGCTGTCGTGACGCCGTAACAGTTTTTTATAAAAACACATGATTGTCTATGCTATATCTCCTGTTGAAAAGCAAATACAAACACTGGCGCAATACGCAGCGGGCCGTTTGCGCATGTTGCCTCGGTTTTTTGCCGGTCGCCCACATTCCCGACTGGCGCGATGCGGCGATCCGCCATACCTTCGCCCAGATGGACTACAGGAGTGTGCAGGGGCGGAGCATGTCGCCAGGACCCTTGACGCAAATCTGAAAAATACGGTAGTGGTTTTCAGAAAAAATAATTATACCAGTAAATTATAGTGATACGGCATTTACATTCGGGGGGTGCTTCGCAACGGGCTACCCGCAACGGCGTTGAGGAGGGCCTCCGTGCCGGAAACGAAACCATACCGACCCGTCGTCATGGACACGGTCGCCAAGCTGCCGCCGGAGTTCGAAAACCTCATCGAATCCCTGGCCAGCAACATCCACGACGTATGGGCCAGCCAGCGCATGCAGGAAGGCTGGGCCTACGGTCCGCAGCGCGACGACGTACGAAAGACGCACCCCGACCTCGTGCCCTACGCCGACCTGCCGGAATCCGAAAAATGCTACGACCGCAATACCGCGACGGAAACGATCAAGCGCATTCTGTCGTTGGGCTACGGCTTCACGAAAGTCGAAGACGGGCGGACGCAATGTCTTTTTCAGGACGGCCCGGGCGCCGTGATCCGGGAATGCACGGCCTTGCGCAAAGCCGGCGAAAGCCTGTCGGCCTATGACAAGCTCCATGCGGCCCTGGCCGCGTGGCCTGCGGATCCCTGCCTGCGCCGACTTGCCGCGCTCGTCCTGGCCGACCTCGGCGCAACGGAACGGGCCAACGCCATTCTACGCACGCTCCTCAATGAAGGACACCGCGACGCGGAAACGCTGGGCATCCTGGCCAGGACGCACAAGGACCTCGCCCTGGCGGCAGGGGACGCGAGGGAGCGGAAAAGCCAGCTCACCGAGGCGCAGCGCCTCTATGCGCAAAGCTTTCGGGAGCATAAGGGCTATTACGCCGGCATCAACGCCGCCACGCTCGCCATGCTTCTCGGTCAGGCCGACGCCGCCGCACGCCTTGCCGGGGCGGTCGATGCGATGTGCCGTCGCGCCATTGCCGCGACGCCTGCGTCCCACGAGGCCTATTACCTCACGGCCACGCTGGGCGAAGCCGCGCTGCTCCTCGGGCATGTCGACGCGGCGGCGCAGTGGTATCATCAGGCGGCGACTTTTGGCCGGGGCAACTGGAAGGATATCCATTCCACAAGGCGCAACGCGCGCCTGCTGCTGGCCTGCCGTGGCGACGACGCATCCGCCGTCGAGGACGCGTTGCGACTGCCGGCGACGATCCTTTTCTGCGGGCAGCGCCTCGATGCCCCGGGGCGACCGGATGCGCGCTTTCCCGACGACCCCGTCCTGGTTGCAGCCGTGACCGAGGCCCTCGCCAGCCGCGCCAAAGCCCTGGACCTCGGGTTCGCCTTCGCCTCCGGGGCCGCCGGCGGGGACATCCTTTTCCTGGAGACCGTTCTGCGCCAGGGAGCCGAAGCGCGTCTTGTCCTGCCCTTTGACCGGGAGCATTTCGTCGCGCAATGCGTGGACAGAAACGGCGCGGGCGATTGGACTGCGCGATTCGCGTCCGTCCATGACACCCTGGAACCGCTCGGCCGCGTGGCCTGCGCCTCGGATTGGCCCGGCGGCGGCGAGGACTTCGATTTCGCGCAGCGCTACCTGCTTGGCGCAGCGCGCCTCAACGCCGCACGGCTCGGTTCGCGGCTCGTGGCGCTGGCCCTGTGGGACGGTCGGTCCGACGACGCCCCAGGCGGTCCGGCCGCGGCGGTGCGGTGCTGGGAGCAGGCCGGCGTGGAGTGCGACGTGATCGACTTGGCAGCGATCCGGCGGCGCGTCGCCGGCATCCGCCTGGACTCGCCCGCGGCTGTCGCCCCGGCGGGAGACACGGGGGCGGCCGTGCCGTTGCCGGGCGGCCTGAAGCCGGAGATCATGACGATGCTCTTTGCGGATGTCGCGGGCTACAGTCGGCTGCGCGAAGAGCAGATTCCGCCTTTTATGACCCGGTTCATGGGCGGCGTCGCCGGACTGGCGGACCGATTCGGGCCGGTGATGCGCAATACCTGGGGAGACGGGCTTTTTTGTGTCTTTGCCGATCCGCGCGCGGCAGGATGCTTCGCCCTGGATCTGGCGGCGTTCGTCAGCCGCACGCCATGGCCGGAGTTCGGTCTTCCCGAGGGGCTCGGCATCCGGACCGCGCTGCACTCCGGCCCGGTCTATCGTTGCCAGGACCCGATGCTCGGCCGACCAAACTACACCGGCACCCACATCAGCCGGGCGGCGCGCTTCGAGCCGATCACGCCGAAAGGGCAGGTATATGCCAGCGAGGCGTTCGCGGTCCTGGCCACGGCTTCGGGGGTGGAGGATTTCGCCTGCGAGTATGTGGGCCGCATCGAACTGGCCAAACACTACGGCGTCTTTCCGGCCTATCTGGTCCGCCGGGCCGCACAGGCGGACGCGGGCTGCGAGGTCCAGACAAATGACTGACGCGTCGCGGCCTCCGTCGCCTTGACAACCGAACTATCGACCGCAAGTCGCCTTGCCCCTGGAAGGCCTTTCACGCATGCCGACGACTCTGCCGGAATGCTGGCCGGGACTTCTTTTTCGAACGCGAGAACCTGCATGCGGCGCGCCCGGGGTATGCGCGCTCACCCTGGCGCCGCAGGGCGATTCCCTCGTCATTGCCGCGAAGGGAGGTTCGACATTCCAGGCCCAGCGGACCTTCGATGCGCCACGATTGATCACCGACCCTGGCATCTCGGAAAACGGCATCACCTTCAACCGCAAAGGCGACACGCTCGTCGAAGCCTGCTGCGACTCCTTCATGCGCATGCGCTGCATCCACAGGGAGATGATTGCGGCAAGGTGAGAGGATTCTATGCTGAAGTGGTGTGAAGCACAATTGTCTTGTTACTTTTAAAATATCACTATATTGTTAGATTTGTGAACTTTTTATTTATAACTACATTGGCATGGAGTGTTTTTAGTGAAAAAAATACGGCTATAATAAGATTTGTGTGGTTAATTTTATTGTTTAATGATTTATACTTTTCGCGAAGAGCAGGATTTTATGATATAGACAGCATGGAATATATTTTTTTGATGTCTGAGTATCTTTCGTATGCAATGTGTGCTATGTGTATCTGTCATTGTGAAGAGTTGCTTGGAGAGTTGTCTTGTGCTTCAGGAATCGTTTCTCCTATTGACAAATTTTTGAAATTTGATCAGAATTTTTTAAGAAATGAATCGTTTGTGTGCAGTGCTTGGCCCGATTCGTTCGTGACGGGCTGAGGGGAACTTCATTTCTACGAGGTAGGGTGGTGAGTATTTTGTATTTTGTTTGACGCAGTGTTCCTTGCGAGCGCGGCAACAGCCTGGCAGGAGACGCCAGTTTGCCCGAGGAGATCGACATGGCTCATGTCTATTCCTTTTTTCCCCGGCGTACGTATCTCTCTTTCCTGGTTCTCGGTTGCGCGCTGCTATGCGCCAGCGCGGCTATGGCCGAAAATCCGCGCGGTACGAGCACCGGTCCCACCAACGCCAGCGGCTACGTCCATCCGGACCAGTACCTCTACACGCCGGGCGTCAAAATCGCCGACAACCTGGAGCCGGTGATTCCTCATCCGGAACAGGACAAGGCCGCCCGCGAAAAACTGGCCGCCCTGGAAAAGAAATTCGGCAAAAAGCCCAACATCCTGGTCTTCGTGCTGGACGATGTCGGCTGGATGGACGTGGGCTTCAACGGCGGCGGCATCGCCGTAGGCAACGACACCCCCGCACTGGACAAGTACGCCTCCGAGGGCTTGGTCATGACCTCGGCCTATGCCCAGCCCAGCTGCACGCCCACCCGCGCCACCATCATGACCGGGCAGCTCCCCGCGCACCACGGCCTGCAATACCCGCCCATGTACGGCCAGTCGGGCGGCCTGGACGGCGCGATCACCATCGCCAAGCTGTTGTCGGACCAGGGCTACGTCACGCAGGCCATCGGCAAGTGGCACATGGGCGAGAACGAGGGCTCCCTGCCGCAGAATGTGGGTTTCGACGACTTTCGCGGTTTTCTCTCCGTTTCCGACGAATACACCGAATGGCGCGACATCAACGCCAACCCGGAAATGGCGCTCAGCCCCGACCGTTTTGCCGCGCTTGATAAGGCCCCGTTCAGCCACAGCGAGGTGCACTGCAAGAAGGGCAACAAGGCCTGCCAGGATCTGCGCGTCATCGACCTGGAAAGCATCAAGCATCTCGACGACGACTGGACCACATACGGCGAGCAGTTCATCAAGGCCCAGGCCTCCGAAAAGAAGCCGTTCTTTTTGTACTTCGGCACAAGGGGCTGTCATTTCGACAATTATCCCAGCGATAAGTTCCTGGGCAAATCCCGGGCGCGCACGTCCTATTCCGACTGCATCGTGGAAATGGACGACGTGTTCGGCCGGTTGACCAAGGCCCTTGCCGATTCCGGGCAGCTCGAAAACACGCTGATCCTCTTCACCTCCGACAACGGGCCCGAGGGCGAAGTGGCCCCTTACGGCCGTTCCCCCTTCCGGGGCTACAAGGGCACCACCTGGGAAGGCGGTGTGCGCGTGCCCACCTTCGTCTACTTCAAGGGCGTGATCGCGCCGCGCAAGAGCGAAGGGCTCTTCGACCTCGCGGACATCCTGCCCACGGCCCTGTCCCTGGCGGGAAAGCCGGGGGCGGAGCTCGGCAAGCTGTTGCCGTCGGACCGCTATGTGGACGGCATCGACCAGACCTCGTTCCTGCTGGCCGACAACGGCAATTCCAACCGCAGAAGCATCCTGTACTGGATGGGGTCCAACTTCGCGGCAGTGCGCGTGGACGAGTTCAAGGTCCATCGGGCCGTGCAGATCACCGACTTGATCACCAAGAAAGGTTACAACGCCGGGTTCAGCGGCGGAATTGTGGAAAAAACGGGCGGACTGGTGATGTTCAACCTATACACCAATCCGCAGGAAGACGATTCCGTCGGCATCCGCCATATCCCGGCGTGGAACGCGGTGAGCTCGGAGTTCGCCCGTTATAAGGGCGTGCTGCAAAAGTTCCCGCCCGATTTCAGGCTGCCCGGGTATTGAGCCGGCCGGTATTTCGCAAGCAAGGTGACCGGGGCGGGCCCTGCCGCAGGGGCCTGTCCCGGCTTTGCGCCTTTCCGGGGAGCCGTCGCCCGGGAAGCGGTGTCCGAGGGCTTGCGGGTTTGCGCTGTCGCAGCGTTACGAAAAACTTCAAGGGGGCAGCATGCCGAGAGAACATGGATTGAAGCCTTGCATCCTCGCCTTATTCCTCATCCTTGGCCTTGCCGCGCCCTTGGCCGCCCAGGAGCAGAACGCCGCCAAGGAAGACCTGCAAAAGCTCACCCAGCAGGCCAGCAACCCGGTGGGACAACTCTGGATGATCGCCAACCAGTTCAACTTGAACATGCTCAAAAGCGACACCATCCCGATGTTCAAGGACCACCAGAACCAGTTCATCTGGAATTTCCAGCCCGTGATGCCCATCGGCCTCACGAAGGACGTGCGCGTCATCGTGCGGCCCGTGATCCCGCTGGTCAACATGCCCGTGCTCGATGGCCGCCACGACATCCGCTATACATCCGGTTTCGGCGATATCGGGCTGCAGACCCTTTTCGCCCCCAACACGGACGCGCTCACCGGCTTCATGTGGGGCGTGGGACCCACCGTCGTCGCCCCCACCGCCGCCAACGAATATCTGGGCAAAGGCAAATGGCAGGCCGGTCCGGCGGTTGCCGCCCTTTATATCACGGACAAATGGGTGCTGGGTGCGTACGGCCAGCATTGGTGGTCCTTCGCCGGCGACAGCACGCGCTCCAATGTCAGCTACACCAACCTCCAGTATTTTCTCTGGTACAGCCCGGCGCTTACATGGCAGGTCGGCATGGGGCCCAACGTGACCATCGACTGGAACCAGCCCAAGGCCGAAGACCGGCTGACTCTGCCCGTGGGGCTCGGCGTGTCCAAGATGTTCCGCCTGGGCAAGATGCCGATCAAGATCGCCCTGGAAGCGGATTATTCCGTGGTGCGGCCGCGCAACGTGCCCGGCAACGAATGGACCTTCCGCTTGAACTTCACCCCCATCATCAAAAGCCTGTTGTAGCCGCCGTCGCGCCACGGCCGGAAACCCTTGCGG
>JAEWPX010000049.1 GCA_023399375.1 Pseudomonadota bacterium
GGGCGGCCCGGCGCGTGGCCGCGGCGTCGTGGCCGCGGCCGGCGCGCGCCAGCACGGCGTCGTCGAAGGTCTGCGCGCCCAGTTCCACGCAGTCGAGGCCCGCGTCCCTGAGGCGCGCAAGAAGACCCGGGTCGCAGGCGTCCGGGCGCGTGGAGCAGCGCACGCGGGAAACGATCCCGGCGCGGCGCAGACGCATAGCTTGCGCGAGGAAGCGCCAGGGCCACGGTTCGGGCAGGGCCGTGAACACGCCGCCGTAAAAAGCCAGTTCGTACGGGCCGCGCCCGGCCCGGGCCGCTTCCGTAAGGCCCGCGGTCATGGCGGCGAGCGTCGCGTCCAGGGGCTGCGGCCCCTGGCCGCTTTGCAGCGGTTGGGCGCAGAACACGCAACGCCCGGGGCAGCCCCGAAATGTCACATAAACGGGCCAGATGCGCCCGGGCCGCCGGGGCGGCTCCGGATGGCGGAAAATGCGCCCTGCGCGGGGCCGCGCAGGTGCGCAACGGGGGGCTTGGGGCGCAGGTTGCAATATTTTTCTCCTAAACCACTTGAAAAAATACTTTTCCTTGACTATCAGGAGGGCAATGCGTTGGCTCGGCCGCGTTTTCCCCCCGGAAAGCCTTGCGCCGGCCGGCAGTCGCCGCTGCAAAGAAGGCTGTGCCCATGGACCATGCGGATTGCATTTTTTGTAAAATCGTACGGGGCGAGATCCCCTGCGCCAAGGTGTACGAAACGGACCAGCTGCTGGCCTTTCTCGACATCGCTCCGGTGGCCCCGGGCCATGCCCTGGTCATCCCAAAGGCGCACCATGTCAACCTGTTCGATCTGCCCGAGGCGCTCGGCGGCCGGCTGTTCGCGGCCCTGGCCCCCGTCGCCGCCGCGATCCAGGCGGCCACGGGAGCGACTGGCGTCAACGTGCAGATGAACAACAACGCCGCAGCAGGGCAAGTGGTCTTCCACGCCCACCTGCACCTCATTCCCCGTCGCGAGGGGGATGGACTGCATCTGTGGCCAGGCCGCCCCTATGCCGCCGCCGCCGCCATGGAGGCCATGGCCCGGGCGGTGCGCCAGGCCATCGCTTCTGGACGCTGACGAGCCCGACGCGTGCTCCCGCACGCGCCGCGATGCAACAACGCCAATGCGCCGGAGAACGCCATGAATGGAAAAACGCTCACCAAGGCCGACATCGTCGATTACATCTACGAAAAGACCGAACGCAACCGCGCCGAGGTCAAGGTGCTGGTGGACCACCTGCTCGAACTCATGAAGCAGTCCATCAAAAAGGACCATTCCCTGCTGGTCAGCGGCTTCGGCAAATTCGAGTCCTACGACAAGAAGGCGCGCAAGGGCCGCAATCCCCAGACCAACGAGTCGATCATGCTGCCGCCGCGCAAGGTGGTGGTGTTCCGCCTTTCGCGCAAGTTCCGGGCCGAGCTCAACCCCGACGAAGTGCTCTAGGGTTGTCTCCTCGAAAAAAACGGATGTTCTTTTCGAGGACGGCGCACTGGAAGAGTGGTTCTCTTTCTTAAAAGATACCGGGGTATTTTTTAAGGCTCTCAATACCAACGCCGGCGCCGCGCCTGCCGCAGACCTCCGATTGCGGCTGGGACGGCGCCGCGCGGCTATTGGGCCAGGACGAACGCGCCCTCGAACACGCTGGACAGGCGCAGCCGCGCGACCTCGGCCGCGTTCACGGTGGCGAAGGTTCCGGCGTGGACCCGGAAAAACTGCGTGCCGTCGATTTCCTTGTAGTGGATGCGTGAGCCCGCGTATCCCGCCGCGAGCATCCGCGCGAAGAGTTTTTCCGCATTTTCGCGCCGGGTGAACGCCCCCACCTGCACATAGAACGGCCCGGGCAGTTCGCCGTTTGGCGTCGCGCCCGGCACGTCCCCCTCGACCTCCACGCGCACCCGCGCCGTGCCCTTGCCGTGCACGCCGAGCGCCTTGGCCCCGGCCAGGGACAGGTCCACGATGCGTCCGGCCACGAACGGTCCCCGGTCGTTGACCCGCAGCACCTGGCTGCGGCCGTTTTCCAGGTTGGTCACCCGCACCATGGTGTACATGGGCAGCAGCTTGTGGGCGCAGGTCAGCTGGTACTGGTCGTAGATCTCGCCGCAGGAGGTGAGCTTGCCGTGAAAGCCCGGCCCGTACCAGGAGGCGACGCCTTCCTCGCGGTAGCCCTTGGCCGAGTGCAGGGGCACGTAGGTGACGCCCTTGATCGTGTAGGGCCGCAGCGTGGCCGGTTCACGGCCCGTGACCCGGGGGATGGGGGCCTTGGCGGCGCAGCCCCAGAGCAGGGCGGCCAGCAGGGCGGCGAGGACGAGGCGCAGGGTCCGGGAAAAACGGGAAGCGGCGGCGGGGTACGGCATACGCCTGTGGTAGCCGCTGCGCCGCCAGGGCGCAACCGCCCGCGTCAGCGTTCGCAGGAACAGCCGTCCGGGACGCGCCTGGCGAGAAAGTCCAGCAGCGTGTCCTCGGGCAGGGGGCGGGCGTAATGGAAGCCCTGGCCCAGGTCGCACTCCAGGCCGGCCAGATCCTTGAGCTGCCCGGCGGTCTCGATGCCCTCGGCGACCACGTCGTAGCCCAGGCTGTGGGCCAGGCCGATGACCGAGCGCACGATGGCCCGGTTGCCGTGCTCCTCCATGCCGGACACGAAGGCGCGGTCCACCTTGAGGGTGTCGATGGGGAAGCTCTGGAGGTAGGACAGGGACGAGTAACCCGTGCCGAAGTCGTCGATGCCGATGCGTGCGCCGAACTCCCGCAGGCCGCGCAGCTTGTGCATGGCCGATTCCGGATGCTCCATGAGCACGCTTTCGGTGATTTCGAGTTTGAGGTCGGCCGGCGGCATGTCCTCGTCGCGCAGCGCCGCGACGATCTGCCTGACGAGGTCGGGCTGGCTGAACTGGCGCGCGGACAGGTTGACGGACATGAAAAAAGGCGCTTCGCCGAGCAGCCCCCGCCGCCAGCGCGCCATGGCCCGGCAGGCCTCGGCCAGCACCAGCGCGCCCAGTGGGATGATCAACCCGCTTTGTTCCGCGGCCGGGATGAATTCCCCGGGCGGGACGATCTCGCCGTTCGGCCGCCGCCAGCGCACCAGCGCCTCCACCCCGCGTGGGATCAGGGTGCGCAGGCAGAAGATCGGCTGGTAGTGGAGCACGAATTCGCCGCGGTCGATGGCCAGGCGCAAATTGGTTTCGAGGTCCATGACCCGCTCGGCGCGCGCGCGCATGGCCCAGTCGAAGACCCGCACCCGGCCGACGCCGGCCTGGCGGGCGTTGCCCATGGCGATGGCCGCGTTCTGCAGCAGCTCGTCGGGGCGGTCGTAGTCGGCGGGCCCGAGCACCACGCCCATGCTGGCCGTGACGTAGCACTGCCGGCCCTCCACGGCGAAGGGCAGGCGCAGGCGCTCGCGGATGGCCTTGACGATGTGCAGCGCGTCCCCGGGCGTGGCGATTTCCTCGAGCAGCACCGCGAATTCGTCGCCGCCCACCCGGGCCACGGTGTCGAGCTGGCGCACCTCGCGGCGCAGCCGTTCGGAGACGCGCTTGAGCAGGTCGTCGCCGGCCACGTGCCCCAGGCTGTCGTTGATGCGCTTGAACCGGTCGATATCCATGAAGATCAAGGCATAGAGATAATTGGAGCGGCGTCTGGCGCGCTCGATGGCGCGGGCGATGCGGTCCAGGCACAGGGCCCTGTTGGGCAGACCGGTGAGGGCGTCGTGAAAGGTGCGGTAGCGCAGCCGCTCCTCGCCGTGCTTGCGCTCGGTCGCATCCTCCAGGGCCACGGCCACCTGCCCCGGGGCCGGGCTGTAGGCCTGGGCCAGGAAATAGAGATTGAGGGGGGTGAAGAAATTTTCGAAGCGCACCGAGCGCGCCGTGCGGGCCGTCTCGCCGAGGGTTTCCAGCCAGAAGGGTTCGATGTCCGGGAACACCTCGCCAAGCAACCTGCCGACCACCTCGTCGCGCGCAAGCCCCGTGACTTTTTCAAAGGCCGGGTTGGCGTCGAGGATCTGCAAATCGCCCGGGCCCGTGGGCGCGGGGACGTGGGACAGCAGCAGGAAGGCGTTGAGCATGCCGGAGAAAAGCGCCCGGTAGCGCTGCTCGCTCTGCCGCAGTTCCTGCTCGGTGCGGTGCTTGAAAAGCGCCACCTCCACGGCCGTGCGCAGCCAGTCCCCGTCCACGGGCTTGAGCACGTAGCCGTAGGGCGCGGTGCGCTTGGCCCGCTGGAGCGTGACCCGGTCGGTGTGGGAGGTGAGGAAGATGACCGGGATGTCGCTTTCCCGCTGGATGACGCAGGCGGCTTCCACGCCGTCCATGTCGCCCTTGAGGAAGATGTCCATGAGCACGAGGTCCGGGCGCAGGCTTTCGCACAGTTCCACGGCTTCGGTCCCGGAGGCCGTGACGCCGGCCAGGCAATAGCCCAGGCGGCGCAGGATGGCCTTGAGGTCCAGGGCCACGATGCGTTCGTCCTCGACTACGAGGACACGGGGGGCGCGGCCGCACAGCCCGTTGTTTTCAGTGATGCGCCCGGCGCAGGTCGGGTCGGTGCCGGAGGCGATCATGGCTTCCTCGTATGGCGAAACAGCACGGCCATGTGCGCATGATTACGCTTTTACGTGCACCTGTAAAGCGTTGCACGTACGTTCGAAGCGCTTTCGTTATTTTTTTCACGAAACGTGTCCGGAAAATACGCCGCAGGCGGGACGTCGCGGCCGGCATGGCGCGGCCGCGACGTGTCGGGAAACGCCTAGGTCGGGCACTCGCCCAGGCTCAGGCAGTAGTTTTCCACGAACCGTCCGATCTGGACGCCAAGCGACGCGCACTGGACGCCGCGGATGCAGGCGTCGGCGTCTTCCTTGCCCAGGTGGGTGGACAGCACGTGGTTCTCGTGGCGCATGGTGACGAGCCAGTCTCCGCTCGCCGGGTCGTCGGCCACGGACAGCGTGATGCCGTGGCGCGCGATCTCGGGGTACAGGGAGGCGACGGAGGCGGCGATCTGCCTGGAATCGGTCATGATGCCCTCCTTTGTTGCCGGTCCCGGAACCTGCCGCCGCGAGCGGCGGTCCGGGACGCCTGCATCAAGCATGCGACCGATTCGGGCGGAGTCAAGGCGTGGCGCTTAGGCGTCGCGGGCGAGCAGCAGTTCCTCGGGCTCCATGTCGGGGCGTATGTCGCGGGAAACCTGGAAAAAGCCGTACAGGTCGCGCAGGCGCAACTCGTCGGCCACGGCGGGCTGGGGATTGGCCAGGATCAGGCGGCGGCCCTTGGTGGCGAGCGCCGTTTGCAGGCGTACCAGGGCGCCGACCCCGGCGCTGTCCACGGCCGGGACGTCGGCCATGTCCAGGACCGTGAGCGGATAACGGCCCACGTTGGCGGCCTCGAGAACGGCGGTTTCCAGTTCCAGGGCCGCCGGCCCGCCGAGGACGGTTGCGGCGGTCGCCCAAAGGACGCCCTGGTGGTTGGTGATGGCGATGCGGCTCATGGGTGGCGTATCCGTGGTCATGAAACGGGACCGGGCGCGGAGGGATGCCCGCGCCCGGAGTCCGTCGGGTTCACCCCCAATACCGAAAAGCGGGCGCGGCAGGCAAGGGGCATGGGCAAGGGCAAATGAAAAAGGCCGGGATCACGGCCTTTATTTCTGCCCTGCAGGTCCGGGCGCGCCTACTTGTACCAGGACAGGAGGTTGAAGGAGGAGTAGCCGTTGTCCGGGTCCTCGGCGTAGCGGCAACCCAGGCTGTTGTCTTCGTCCTTGTTGCGGATGTCCTTTTGGGAGTTCCGGTAAAAGACGCAGGCGTTGTTGTTGCACACGAGGATTTCCCCCCATCCCGATTCCGGCGGGCCGATCCAGGACGAGAGCTTCTCCCCGCAGTGGGGGCAATGGCGTTCTTCGAGCATGATGCGCGTCTCCTTGAAAATGGACGTCCGGCCGGTCGCGGCCGGCGTCATGGCAAGACAGTAGACACGATCGGCGCGGCGTCAACGGGCGGGGCCGGGAATCCCGCGCCGCCCGTGGGCGGCGCGGGAGCGGGGCGGCCTAGAAGCTGTCCTTGGCCCAGTAGAGCAGATTGTGGTTGGCGCCGAGGCGTTCGATGAGCGCCTTGGCCTTGTCGTCGTCCATGGGATGGACGCGGATGTAGACCGTGCGCCGGTCCGGCGTGGCGTCGTCGTAGGAGGTCAGGATGCTGATGATGCGCACGTCGTGGCCCTTGAGGTCGTCGAGCACGGTCTTGAGGCTGCCCGAGACGTTGGGCAGGTCCAGGGCGAACTGGATGCCGCCGCCGAGCACGCCCGTGATGCTTACGAGCACCTTGAAAATGTCGCTGTCGGTGATGACGCCGACGACCTTGCTCGCGTCGTCCACCACGGGCAGTCCGCCGACGTTGTGGCGCAAAAGCAGCACCGCGGCTTTTTCCACGGTGTCCCCGGGCGTCACCGCGACCACGTTCTTGGTCATGATGTCGCCGATCTTGATCTCGGAGAGCAGGTAATACAGCTCGTGCATGTCCAGGGTCGTGGCCTTGGACGGGGAGGCTTCCTTGATGTCGCGGTCGGACACGATGCCGACGAGCTTGTCGTCGTCGTCCACCACGGGCAACCGATGGTAGCCGTTCTCCTTCATGAGCTTGGCGGCCTTCATGATGGAGGTGGCCGGCTTGACGGTGACCGGGGATTTGCTCATCCAATCCTTGATCAGCATGTGCGTCTCCTTGCAGCGCCCTTGAGCATGGCCCGCTTGTGGTATAAGGCCCAGACGTCGCGCGGCGATTGCGCCGTATTCGGTCGGTTTCTTATACGCGATATGGGCGTCATTTCAACCCATTCCATGGCCGGCCCGAGGATGGATCCATGAAGGCCCTCGTCTACCGCAAAAGCGTGCCGCGCTACCTGGCCTGCGCACTGGCGGCGCGCCTGGCCCCGCGCCGGTTTTTTCCGGCCCTGGCGCCCCTCGGGCTGGCCGAGGTCCCGTTCGATCCGCCCCGGGGCTGGCTGGCGCTCACGCCCCTTCTGTGCGGCATATGCGGCTCGGACCTGGGTCTTTTGCGCGGCGCGGAATCCGTGCTGCTCGAACCCTACGCCAGCCTGCCCTTCACCCTCGGCCACGAGATGGTGGCGACCCTCGACGCCGACGCGCCGGAACTGGGGCTTGCCGCCGGGACGCGCGTCGTTGTGGAGCCGGGGCTGCCCTGCGCGGTGCGGGGGCTGCCGCCCTGCCGGCCCTGCCGCGAGGGGCGCTACAACCGCTGCGAGCGCTTTCTCGACGGCGCGCTGCCGCCGGGCTCGTTCCTCGGATTCACCAACCGCGCCGGCGGGGCCATGGCCGGGCGCACGGCCGCCCATCCCTCGCGCATCCTGGCCGTGCCCGGGACCGTCAGCGACGAGGACGCGGCGCTCACCGACTCCCTGGCCTCGGCGCTCCAGCCCGTGCTCGAACATTTTCCCGCCCCGGACGCGCTGGTGCTGGTCACGGGCGCGGGCATCCTCGGCCAGCACGTGGTGCGCTGCCTGCGGGCGCTGGGGAGCCCCGCGCGCATCCTCGTCGGAGCCCGGCACAAGGCGCAGGCCGCCCTGGCCAAGGCCGGCGGGGCCGACGCCGTCATCGCGGCGAAAAACCGCCGCGAGCTGGCCGAGGCCCTGGGTGCGCGCTACGTGCCGACGACCCTCGGCGGCGGTAACATCGAAGGCGGGGCGGATGTGGTCTTCGACTGCGTCGGGTCCTCGCGCACCTTCGAGGACGGGCTTTTAAGCCTCGCCGCCGGCGGGAAATACGTCATGGTCGGAGCCGGGGCGCGGCTGAAGGGCGTCGACATCTCGAGCCTGTGGTTCCGCGAGCTGACCGTGGCCGGCTCTTCGGGCTGCGCCCTGGCCCCGGACCCGCGCAAGCCCGGAACCATGACGCGCACCTACGCGCTGGCCCTGGAGCTCCTCGCCTCGGGCGACTATCCCACCGACGGGCTGCTCACCCACCTGTTCCCCCTGGAAAAATGGCGCGAGGCCTTTGCCTGCGCCTTCGACAAGCGCACGACGGGCAGCGTCAAGGTGGCTTTTGACCTGCGCGGCTAGGGCCGGGGCGGCGTTTCCGCACAACTCATCTTGCCGCCTTGACCCTGCGCGACGGGGGCGGTACGAGCGGCCATGCTCGTTCGCGCCGCGTTGGCCCTGGAGAAGCGCTACCTCGCCCTGGTCGCGGGCTGCTGCGCCCTGGCCCTGGTTTTTCCGGGGCTTTTCACCTGGATCGCGCCCTTTATCGCCCCGGCGCTTGGCGTCATCATGTTCGGCATGGGGCTTTCGCTCACCTTCGCCGACTTCGCCGCCCTGGCCCCCAAGTGGCGGCTGGTGCTCGCCGGCGCGCTGCTGCAATTCACCATCATGCCCGGCCTGGCCTGGCTGCTGGTGAACGGCCTGGGGCTGCCGCCCGAAGCCGCGCTCGGCGTGATCCTGGTCGGAGCCTGCCCGGGCGGCACGGCCTCCAACGTCATCACCTACCTGGCCGGCGGCAACCTTGCCCTTTCCGTGACCCTCACCCTCGTGACGACCGTGGCCGCGCCCCTGGTTACGCCCGGACTGACCGCGCTGCTCGGCGGCTCCGTCATCCATGTGGACGGCCTCGCCATGATCGCATCGGTCTTCTGGATCGTGGTCTTCCCGGTGGTGGACGGGCTCGTTTTGCGCCGCCTGCTGCGCCGCCGCCTGGAACCCGTGCTCGCGGTCTTTCCGGCGCTGTCCATGGTGACCATCGCCTTGGTCATCGCCTGCGTGGTCGGGCTCAATCGCGACACGGTGCTCGCCTTTCCCGGCCTCGTCATCGCCGCGGTCGTTTTGCACAATTGCGGCGGCTTCGCCCTGGGCTATCTCGGCGCGGCCCTTTTCTCCGCCGACCGCGCCGACCGCATCGCCATTGCCGTGGAGGTGGGCATGCAGAATTCCGGCTTGGCCGTGGCCCTGGCCAAGCTCCACTTCACCCCGGCCGCGGCGCTGCCCGGCGCGCTTTTTAGCCTCGAGCAGAACCTGGCCGGCGTGCTCTGGGCGCGCTGGCTGGCGCGGCGGCGCGACGGCTAAGGCGCGCGGGCAAACGCGGCCCGATCGTCGTCTCTTCGACGTCCGTTCGCGCCGGTTCGCGGGCAGGATGCGCCCGTCGTCGGCGGATTTCGGTTGTCGCCGCAAACGATTTGGCGCTATCGTCGTCCTACCGTCGCAGCCAAAGGAGGCCCGCATCATGATCGACAAGATTGCCGGGTATCTCGGCGAGGAAGCCGAATTCCTGCTTTCCCACGAATGCAAGACCATAACCAAGGAACAATTGCACCTGCCCGGCCCGGACTACATCGACGACATCTTCGTCCAGTCCGACCGCCCCGTGCCCGTGGTGCGCGCCCTGGCCGCCATGCTCGGCCACGGCCGCCTGGGCGGCACCGGCTACATGTCCATCCTGCCCGTGGACCAGGGCGTGGAGCACTCGGGCGCGGCCTCGTTCGCGCCCAACCCCATCTATTTCGACCCGGAGAACATCGTGAAGCTGGCCATCGAGGCCGGCTGCAACGCCGTGTGCTCGACGCTCGGCGCGCTCGGGTCCGTGGCCCGCAAGTACGCCCACAAGATTCCGTTCCTGCTCAAGATCAACCACAACGAGCTGCTTTCCCTGCCGGCCATCCACGACCAGACGCTGTTCGCCTCGGTGGACCAGGCCTTCGACATGGGCGCGCTGGCCGTGGGCGCCACGGTCTATTTCGGCTCGCCGGAAAGCCGCCGCCAGATCCAGGAAGTCTCCGAGGCCTTTGCCCGGGCCCACGAGCTGGGCATGGCCTGCGTGCTGTGGGCCTACCTGCGCAATCCCGCCTTCGTGAAGGGCGGGGTGGACTACCACACGTCGGCCGACCTCACCGGCCAGGCCAACCACCTGGCCGCCACTATCGGTGCCGACGTGGTCAAGCAGAAGCAGGCCACCAACAACGGCGGCTACACGGCCGTCGGCTTCGGCAAGACCGACAAGCGCGTCTACAGCGAATTGACCACCGACCATCCCATCGACCTGACCCGCTACCAGGTGGCGAACTGCTACATGGGCCGCATCGGGCTGATCAATTCCGGCGGCGCGTCGGGCGCGTCGGACTTCCCCGACGCGGTCAAGACCGCGGTCATCAACAAGCGCGCCGGCGGCATGGGCATGATTTCCGGGCGCAAGGCCTTCCAGCGTCCCATGGCCGAGGGCGTCCAGCTCTTAAACGCCATCCAGGACGTCTACCTGTGCAAGGACGTGACCGTGGCCTAGACGGCCGGCGTTTCTCCCGGGGCGGACGCATCCGTCCGCCCCGCCCCGGCATTGTAACCCCTGCCATCCTCCCGGCGACCAACCGCGTACAAACGGACGGCGCAGGCCGCCCGTGCATCCGGGAGGTCGTTTTCATGAAGAAGTTGTGTTACGGCTTGCTGACCCTGGTCGTCCTGGTCGGTTCCGCCTATGCCGTGGCCGCGGGCCCCGGCCCCGGCGGTCCCGGCGGACCGGGGCCCGAAGGCATGCTCGACAGGTTGCTTGCGCTCAAGTTGAGCGATACGCAAAAGCATGACGTGGCCGTGATTCTCAAGGAGAACCGGCCGGCTTTCGAGGCCGCGGGCAGGACCATGCACGAAGCGTTCGACGGCATGCGCGACGTGATGTGCAAGGAGCCGGGCAACGAGCAGCTCGTGCGCCAGGCAAGCCGCAAGGTCGGGGCCGCCGGCGAGGAATTGGCCGTACTGCGGGCCAAGGTCGAGGCCAAGGTGCTCGTCGTGCTCACCCCCGAGCAGCGCAAGGACTGGGCCGAGGGCTGCATGCCGCCGCTGCCGCCGAAAATGAAGGAGCGATTCCATGCCGGCCATGAGCTGGTCAATGAGTGGATCGACGCTCACGCCGGCGCGGGCAAGTAAGCTCCGGAGCGTTATGGCCGAAACGGTGGTGGACATGGAGGACGCCCGGGTCCTCGGACAGATCCGGGCGGGCGACGTGGACGCCTACGCCAGGCTCATGACGAAGTACCAGGGGCGCGTGGCCGGGATCGTTTCCGGCCACGCCCCCCGGGAACGGGTGTCGGAACTCACGCACGAGGTGTTCGTACGGGCCTACCGCTCCCTTGCCGGCTACCGTGGGGACAGCCCCTTCGGACACTGGCTGGCCAAGGTGGCGGTGCGCGCCTGCCACGACTTCTGGCGGGCGGAATACCGCCGCCGGGAGAGGCCGGAAAGCGAGCTGTCCGACGAATGCCGGGCCTTCGTCGAAGAGGCGGCGGCCCTGGAGACGAGCGAGGCCGCCGAGGAAACGGCGTCGCGGCGGGAGGCCAGGGAATTGCTGGCCTGGGCCATGGATCGGCTCTCGCCCACGGACCGCATGGTGGTCACGCTCACGCACCTCGAGGAGCGCCCCGTGGCCGAGGCCGCGGAGCTGCTGGGGATAAGCGTCCCCAACGTCAAGGTCCGGGCGTTCCGGGCGCGCAAGAAACTGCGCGAACTGCTCGCGGACGTCATCGGCACGTAAGGAGGACTCCATGGACGGAAACGAATCGCAACGCATGGATCGGCTGGAGGCCGTGCTGCGTGCGGCCCATGCCGGGCGCGAGGCCCCGCCTGTCGATCCCGCCATGGCCGCCTCGGTGCTGGCCGCCATCAAGACCGAACAGGCCGAGGAGCCGGCCGCTACGGGCGTCCTGTGGCGCATGGCCGCCGGAGCAGGTTTCGTGGCCGTGGCCACGGTGCTCGTGGCGCTGTTCTGGGGCTCCGGCCTGGAAGAGGAAATAGGACGGATGCTCTTTTACGACCCCAACGGCCAGGTCCTGGTCTCCATGCTCGGCGTGTAGGGCGGCGGCATGCGTCCCATGACGACGAAGATACTGGCGGGGGTTCTGCTTTTCGCCTCGGGAGCGGTCACGGGCTATTTCGGCTCCCGCCTGCTGGCCGAACGAGGCAGGTTCGCGCTGTTTCACGGCGATCCGCGACATTTTTCCGAAATGGTCGTGCGCCGCATGTCCGATGATCTGGATCTCTCCGCGGAGCAGCAGGAAAAACTGCGGCCGATCGTGCTCAATACCGGCGACGAACTGGCCAAGATCCGGCGCGAACAGGAACCCAGGGTCCGCGAGACCATCGACAAGAGCATCGAGGCCACCAAGGCCATTCTGACCCCGGAGCAGCGCGAGAAGTTCACCGCGTACATGGAGCGTCTGGATAAACGTCGCAAGGCCATGGAACGCTTCGGCCCGCCCCCAGGAGGCCCAGGCGGGCCACCGGGCCCGCCGCCCGACGAAGGCGGGTTCCCGCCGCCGCCACCCCCCGATTTCGGCTACGGCCCGCCGCCTCCCCCGCCCGGCAAGGGGCCGCCCCCGGATTTCGAGGGATTCCCGCCTCCTCCACGGCAGCCGCAGCCTGAAGGCAAGGCGTCCTCCGTAGCTCCCGCGCCGGGAAATACGAGCCCCGCGGCCAAAGCTCCGGAAAAGAGCCTGGGAAATCCGTAATCCCATTCCCCTCCTGCGCGAAATCTGGCAATACTGACGGCAAATCCCGCGGGCCGCCCCGAACGCAAGGGGCGGCCCGTCGCAACCCAAGGGCACGCGCCACATCCGTAGGGCCGTGCCGAGGAGGAACGTCATGCCAGTCTCTCGCGCCGCATCCTTTTCCCGTCGCGATGTGCTTCGCCTTTCCGCCGCCGCCGGGCTCATGGTCATGGCCGGAGGCCTGCTCCGGCCGGACGCCGCCTGGGCCGAGGCGTATACGGCCCCGCCTCTGCCGTACCCCGAAAACGCCCTGGAGCCCGTCATCTCCGCCCGCACCGTGAGCTTCCACTACGGCAAGCATACCCTGGGCTACTTCGCCAACGCCAACAAACTCGTGGCCGAAAGCCCGCTCGCCGGCATGTCCCTGGAAGAGGTCTTCCTGGCCGCCGGCAAAGACCCCAAACTGACGGGCATCTTCAACAACACGGCCCAGGCCTGGAACCACGTCTTCTACTGGAACGGCCTGCATCCCAAAGGCGGCGCGCCCGCAGGCAAGCTCGCCAAAGCCCTCGACGCGTCCTTCGGCAGCCTCGACGGCTGCAAAAAGGCCCTCAGCGAAGCCGCCGTCAGCCAGTTCGGCAGCGGTTGGGCCTGGCTCGTCGCCGGTAACGACGGCAAGCTCCAAGTGGTCAAGACCGGCAACGCCGGCAATCCGCTCCAGGAAGGCCTCAAGCCCCTGTGGGTCATCGACGTCTGGGAACACGCCTACTACCTGGACTACCAGAACCGCCGCGCAGACTACGTGGCCGGCGTCCTGGACAAGCTCGTCAACTGGGACTTCGCGGCCAAAAACCTGGGATAGGAGAGAGAAAGGCCGGGGAGAGAGAAAGAGGAAAAATGCCTCCGGCGGCCAGGAGGGGATGATCCCCTCCT
>JAEWPX010000078.1 GCA_023399375.1 Pseudomonadota bacterium
GGAGGGGTTGGGGTGGGCGGCGCGCGGTCCGGGCCGCGCGCCGCTTGCTTCCCCTTGCGGCGCGAAACATATGCGATCCTTCATGCCAACGTCGGGGCGACATGGCAATGGCGGCGGGAGAGGGCGGGGCGGCGCCAACTTCCCTGGGAACGAGGTCGTGCCGGATTGCGGCAGGCCCCGATTTCCCGCAGCATCCGGGGCAAGCGTTGCGTATCCATGGTTTCGAGACATGGGACGGCTGCGTCATTCTCCCCCTGAGGCCGGTGCAAGCAGCAACTTGCGCGTATTGCGCAGCAGTCTCGTTTTACCTGTTTTGTCGCCGTCTTTCTTGGCATGAACGCAAATGACAAAGCCCCCGTCAAAAGGCGGGGGCTTTGTCGGCAGTCCGAAGCCCGGCCGAAGCCGGGCTTGTTGCATTTCCGAGGGATGGCGCGGCTTACTGGCAGAGCTTTTCCTTTTTGGCGCTGTCGAGGAGCTCGCAGTCGCCGAGCGTGCAGGCCTTCTGGTAATCCTGGCACATGGGGCCGTACTGCTTGAGGTGCAGGTAGGTGAAACCGCGGCCCTTGTAGTAGTCGGCTTCCTTGGGTCCGAAACCGATGGCCTTGTTGAAGTCCTCGATGGCGAGCTGGTACTTCTCGGTCCGCGTGCGGCTTAAGCCCCGCATGGAATAGGCCAGGGCGAAATTGGGATTGCGCTCGATGGCCTTGGTGTAGTCGTCGATGGCCTTGTTGTACTGCTTGAGGTAGTAGTTGGCGTGGCCCCTGCTGGCGAAGTAGTCGGCGCGGTTGGGGTTGAGCTTGATGGCCTTGTCGAAGCTCTCCACGGCTTTCTGGAACTTGTTCTGCTTGCCGAATTCGATGCCTTTTTCGAAAGCGGCCTCGGCGTCGGCGGTTTCCTTGTTTTCGGGCAGGGCCGGCGTGGCGGCTTCGGGAGCGGGCTTGGCCGCCGGGCGCGCCGGCTCGGCCGCAGGCTCCTCGACCACGGGCGTGGGGCGGGAAGGCGTGGCCGGGACCGGGCGTTCCGGAGCTTCCTCGACCGGCTCGGCCTTGCTCTTGGCCAGGGGCACGGTCAGCTTCTGCCCGGAGTGCAGCTTCTTGCCCATGTCGGGGTTGAGCCGGGCGAGCTCCTTGGCGCTGATGTGGAACTTGCGGGCCACGGAATTGACCGTGTCCTTGCGATGGGCGGTGTAGGTCGTGGTTGCGGATTCGGGCTCGGCGGCCTTGTGGGAGGTCTTGGCCTGCGGCTTTTCCGCGGGCTCGGCCTTGGCCGGCGCGGCGGAGCCGGGCAGGGCGATTTCCTGACCCACGCCCAGGCGGCTGGCCTTGAGCCCCTTGTTGGCCTTGAGCAGGTCGTCCACGGAAACGCCGTGCTTGCCGGCGATGGAACCGAGGGTGTCGCCCTTCTTGACCGTGTAATGGCCGCCGGATTTGGCGGGCTGGGATTTGGTTTCCTTTTCCTGCTTGCGGTCCCGGGCTTCGGCGGCGCGTTCCTTGGGCGAGGCCGTTTCGGATTTTCTGTCGGCCTTTTCCTTCTTCGTATCCTTGGACTTTTCGGCCTTGGCCGGGGAACCGCCGGGGATGGTCAGCGATTCGCCGACCTTCATTTTGCTGGGCTTCAGGCCCTTGTTGGCCTTGAGCAGGTCGTCCACGGAGATGTTGTGCTTCTTGGCTATGGACTGCGGCGTGTCGCCGGCTTGCACGGTATAGGCCCTGGCGGAATCGGGGCAGGCGGTGGCGATCAGGCTCAGGGATATGAAGGTTAGCAGGAGGCGAGACAATCGAGGCATAGCACCACCTTAGCGCTGACAGGTTATGAGCGGAGCCGGATGGCGGGTACGAAACCGAAGGTTTTTATGTAGACCAGCTTGGACGATGGGGCAATGTTTTTCGGAAGTCAAAAAATTACAAGATGATGAAATGTTTGTTCATGTTTGAGCAGCGTTGCTGGCGAAAGTCGTCCACGTAGCCGGAGGAGCCGGACGTTGCGGACGCCGCGAGGCCTGCGTGCCTCCGCAGCGTCGCGCCCGCGATGTCTGTGCAAAGCTGTTGCACAAAACGGCTTGCCGCGAAGCGGACAGAAGGGGAGAGCCCTCGCCTGCCGAAAGCCTTGGGAGGGAGCCCGGAGGGCGAGAGCCCTTGGCCGCCGGAGGCGACGACGCCAGCCCATGGATGCGCCGTTCAGGCGACGGGGCGGGGCGTGAAAAAGCGCAGGCGCAGGGCGTTGGTGACCACGGTGAACGAGGACAGCGCCATGGCCGCGCCGGCGATCATGGGGTTGAGCGTGGGCCCGCCGAAGATGTGGAGCACGCCCGCGGCCACGGGGATGCCGATGGTGTTGAAGGCGAACGCCCAGAAGAGGTTCTGCTTGATGTTGGCCATGACCGCACGGGACAGGGACAGGGCCGCGGGCACGCCGCGCAGGTCATTGCGCATGAGCACCACGTCGCAGGACTCCACGGCCACGTCGATGCCCGAGCCCATGGCCATGCCGAGGTCCGCGGCGGCCAGGGCCGGGGCGTCGTTGATGCCGTCGCCGACCATGGCCGTCTTGCGCCCGGACCGCATGAACCGTCCGACCTCCTCGGCCTTGCGCTCGGGCAGCACCCGGGCGATCACCTGGGCGATGCCGAGTCCGCGCGCCACGGCCTTGGCCGTGCGCGCGTCGTCGCCGGTGAGCATGACCACTTCCACGCCGTCGCGGGTCAAGGCCGCAACCACGGCCGCGGCTTCCTCGCGCGGCGTGTCGGCCACGGCGAGCACGCCCGCAAGCGCGCCGTCCACGGCCACGCGCACCGGCGTCTTGCCTTCGTCGGCCAGGCGCGCCTCGTCCGCGTCGGCGGCGCTGCCGGCGAAAACGCCCTGGGCGGCGAGAAACACCGCCGTGCCGACCAGGACGTCGCGGCCGCCGATGCGCGCGGCCACGCCCTTGCCCGGATGGGCCTCGAAACGTTCGGGCACGGGCAGGGCCAGACCCTTGTTCCGCGCCGCTGCGACCACGGCCTGGGCCAGCGGATGCTCCGAACGCGTCTCGGCCGCCGCGGCCAGGGGCAGCAGCTCCGCCTCCGGAAAGCCTGCGGCCGCGACCGCGTCGGTCAGTTCCGGGCGACCGTGGGTCAGGGTGCCGGTCTTGTCGAAGACGACGACGCGCACGTCGCCGGCGGTCTGGAGCGCCGCGCCGGATTTGACCAGGATGCCCAGGCGCGCGCCGCGTCCCATGCCGACCATGATCGAGGTCGGTACGGCGAGTCCCATGGCGCAGGGACAGGCGATGACCATGACGGCCACGAAGATGCGCAGCGAAAAGGAAAAGCCGGCATGTCCGAGGAAATACCAGCCGAGTCCCGCGACCACGGCCGCGGCCATGACCGCGGGCACGAAATAAAAGCTCACGGTGTCGGCCAGGTTGGCGATGGGGGCCTTGGAGCCTTGCGCCTGGCGCACGAGGGCAACGATGCGCGAAAGGGTGGTGTCCTCGCCCACGCGCGTGGCGCGCATGACGAGCGCGCCGGTGGTGTTTTGCGTGCCCCCGGAAAGCGCGTCCCTGGGTTTTTTTGCCACGGGAATCGGCTCGCCCGTGAGCATGGACTCGTCCACGCGGGAATCGCCCTCGACCACAGCGCCGTCCACGGGAACGCGCTCGCCGGGCCGCACGAGCAGCGTGTCCCCGACCTCGACCTCGTCGAGGGGTACGGTCTCCTGCGCGTCGCCGCGCACCAGGGTGGCCGTGTCCGGGGCCAGACGCATGAGCGCGGCGATGGCCCCGGACGTCTTGAACTTGGCCGAAGCCTCCAGGTACTTGCCGAGGCTGATCATGGCGAGAAGCACGCCGGCGGATTCGAAATAAAGGTCCATGGCCCGCCCGGCCGGGTCGGAACCGGCCAGCAGCAGGCCCAGGTTGACCAGGCTGTAGGCCAGGGCCGCGCCCGTGCCCATGGCCACGAGGCTGTCCATGTTCGGCCCGCCGCGCAGAAGCGCCGGGATGCCGTCGAAGTAGAAGCGCCGGCCGATCCAGACGATGGGGAGCGTGAGCGCGAGCTGGGCGAGGGCATAGGTCGCCGGGGCGCTGTCCGGGTGCAGGAAATGGGGCAGGGGCAGGCCCAGCATGTGGCCCATGGACAGGGCGAGGAGCAGCGCGCCGAGGACCATGGCCGGAATCAAGGCGCGTTTTTGCGCGGCAAGGGTTTCCAGCGCCTGCTTCTGGCGCGCGGCGAAGGCCCCGCCGCCGTCCTTGGCCGGCGTCGCGCCGAAACCCAGGTCCGCGATGGCTTCCCGCAGTTTGCGCCGGGAAAGGACGGACGGATCGAAGGTGAAGACGCCCGTTTCGTCGGCCAGGTTGACGGAAGCCGAAACCATGCCCGGCAGCCTGCCGGTCACGCGCTCGATGCGCGAGGAGCAGGCCGCGCAGTGCATGCCGGAGATGGCGAGTTCCGCTGTGGCGTTTTCCGGCGCGGGAGCGCCGAGGGAAAAGCCCAGGTCGGCCACCCGCGCGCCGATGGCGTCGAGGCTGACGGTTTGCGGATCGTAGCGCAGGCGCAACGATTCGTCGGCCAGGTTGACGGAGGCCTCATCCACGCCGGGCAGACGCGAGAGCACGCGCTCGATGCGGGTCGAGCAGGCCGCGCAGTGCATTCCGGAAACGGGAAGGAGCACGGAAACGGGGGCGTCGTCGGGCTTGTTCATGCGTCAGTGATAATCATTTTCGAAAAGGAAGCAAACGTGCCGTGTCCCGGGAAGCGGGCAAGGCTGGCATTCGGCGGTCATTGAGGGTATGGATGGAAAAAGAGACGGCAAAGGAGCCCCGGGCATGCAATCCGACGAGATGGCCTCCTTTTGGGAAGCCCAAGGCCGTGGGCCCAACAGGTGGGAGCGGCTTCGCGACGTGTTCGAGAAGTTGCGCATGGTGCTCGACATGCCGGCGCTGTGTCCCGGCGGCAGCCGCGATCTGCTGGAACAGCTGGAGCAACGGCTGCTCGAGGCCGAACAGCTGTTTCCCGAGCCGGATTGGCTGTCCGTGGATACGGCCGCTCCCGAAGGGATAGAGACGTATTGCGCCAATCATGTGGGCGCTGCGCTTTCGGTGCTGCTGCGCGCCGTGGAAACGCTGGCCGAGCGGCGCGCGGGGGAACTCGCCGCCTGCCCGGGCGCGGGCGGGCCGACGTCCGAATCTTGAAAACGGCGGGAAAACCGTCCGGCCCGCGGCCCGGAGGCGGCTGAGGATCGTCCCCCGGGGCGTTTCAGGGCATGAAAAAAGGGGCTATGCTTGCGCATAACCCCTTGAAAAGTCTGGTCGGGATGAGAGGATTCGAACCTCCGACTTCTGCGTCCCGAACGCAGCGCTCTAGCCAGACTGAGCCACATCCCGATGCGGAGAAGAGGTTTCTAGAGCATCGGGCGGGCTTTGGCAAGCACTAATCTCGGTTGTCAGAACGGCCGGAGTCATCTAATCATGGTCGACGGCACGGGCCGACCGGAAAACCGCCGCCTTGGCGGGACGCCGGGCCGGCCGACAGGCCGTCAGGAGACATGTGTGATCAAGGTAGTGGTGGTCGATGATTCGGCCTTCATGCGCAAGGCCCTTGCGGCCATGCTGGGCAAGGACCCGGAAATAGAGGTCGTGGCCACGGCCCGCGACGGCGAGGAGGGGCTGGAGATGATCCGCCGCCACCAGCCCGACGTGGTCACGATGGATATCGAGATGCCGCGCATGGACGGGCTCACGGCCCTGCGGCACGTGATGATGGAGATGCCGCGCCCGGTGCTCATGGTCAGCTCCCTGACCACCGAAGGGGCCGAGGCGACGCTCAAGGCCATGGAACTCGGGGCCGTGGACTTCATCCCCAAACAGCTTTCCAAGGTGTCGCTGGACATCGTCAAGATCGAGGACGAACTGCGGGCCAAGGTCAAGACCATCGCCCGCCGCCGCATGAGCCATCTCGCGCGGGCGCCCCTGTCCGGCCGGTCGCGGCCGACGCCGTCCGCCGCGGCCGGGGTGGTTTCCGC
>JAEWPX010000095.1 GCA_023399375.1 Pseudomonadota bacterium
CCCCCCCCCCCCCCCCCCCCCCCCCCCCCCCCCCCCCCCCCCCCCCCCCCCCCCCCCCCCCCCCCCCCCCCCCCCCCCCCCCCCCCCCCCCCGCCGGAGGCATTTTCCCCCCCCAATCACTCAGTCCATGCGGCCGGGGCCGAGGATGCGGGAGACGATGTCGCGGGAGTTGGCTTCGGCGCGCAGGTATTCCTCGTGGGTGAGCCCCGCGCCGAGCGCCACCTTCTTGCGCCGGTCCTGGGAGACGAGGTCGTCCGGGGCGTGGGCGTCGTTGTCGATGACGAGCCTGGCCCCGAAGCGCCTGGCCATGGCGGCCACGTGGCCGTTGGTCAGGCTGTGCCCTTTGCGCGTGGTGATTTCGAGGGCCACGCCGCGTTCGGCGGCGAGCGTGGCCTCTTCGGGCGTGATGAGGCCCGGGTGGGCCAGGATGTCCACGCCGGCCTCGATGGCGGCGAGGTTGGTGCCGATTTCCACGGGTTCGACGATGGTTTCGCCGTGCACGACCACGAGTTGCGCGCCGCGTTCGCGAGCCATTTCCACCATGTGGGGAATAAGCGGCGGCGGCACGTGGGTGATCTCCACGCCCGTGATCACCGTCACGCCGAGAAAAGGGCCGGTCTCGGCCACGAACCGGCCGATGTTCGTCAGGATGAGGTCCAGGTTGGAGAAGTCGGCGTGGTCGGTCATGGCCATGGCGCGATAGCCGGCCTTGGCCGCGCGCCGCGCCAGTTCCGCGGGGATGAGTTCGCCGTCGGAGAAGGTGGTGTGTGTGTGCAGGTCGATCATAGCCCTACATTTTGTATTTGGCGTCGTTTAAGTCGAACTGTTCGAGCAGCTCCGTCCATTTGTCCGTGTCGTCGCTGGAAAAGGCCGCCACGCTCGAATCCTTGGCTTCATTGGCCACCTGTTCGATGACCGTTTCGGACACGAGGATGGGCGACTTGGCGCGAAGGGCCAGGGCGATGGCGTCGGAAGGGCGGCTGTCGATGCGCCGGATGCCGCCTTCGACCTCCACCTCGATGTCGGCGTAGTAGGTGCCTTCCGTCAGCTCCGTGACGTTGACGGCCACCACGTGCGCGTCGAGCTTCTGGATCATGTGCAGCAGCAGGTCGTGGGTCATGGGCCGCGGCAGCACCACGTCGTTTAAGGCCAGGGAGATGGCCATGGCTTCCATCGCGCCGATCCAGATGGGCAGGACAGTTTTTTCCTCCATGTCCTTGAGGATGAGCACGGGCACCTGGGACTCCTCGTCAAGGGCCAGCCCGAACACTTTCATTTCAATCATGATCGGCCTCCGCCTCCCCGATCAGGGAGTGCTTTTTGGCTTGGCGGATGCGCGCCCGGACGATGCTTCCCGTTGCGTCGGCCGTCCCGGGCAGGGCCATGTTGACGATGCGCCCGCCGGGGTCGCGCCCCTGCCAGGACGGGCCGTCGGGGCCGTCCCTGCGACTTTTGCCCTCGACGAGCACTTCCGTGACCTTGCCGACCTGGGCGGCGAGGGCCGCGGTCAGCCGCGCGTCGAGCAGCGTCTGGAGCTCGGCCAATCGGGCGGATTTGACCTCCTGGGCGACCTTGGGCTCCAGGCGTTCGGATGCCGTTCCCGGCCTGTCACAATACATGAAGGAAAAACCGCTATCAAATCCTACATCACGGACGAGATCGAGGGTCAAGCGAAAGTCGGCGTCCGTCTCTCCCGGGAAGCCGACGATGAGGTCCGTGGTCAGGAACACGTCGGGTCTGGCCCGGCGCAGCTTTTCGACCAGGCGCAGGTAGGCCGCCGTGTCGTAGCCGCGGCCCATGCGCGCGAGCACCGCGTCCGAACCGGACTGCACCGGCAGGTGCAGCGCCGGGCAAAGCTGGGGCAGGTCGGCGAAGCGGGCGATGACGTCGTCGCTTAAGTCCTTGGGATGGGATGTGGTGAAGCGGATGCGGGCGATGCCCGGCACCGCGGCCACGGCGTCGAGCAGCGCGGCGAAATGCGTGCCGTCGCCGGCGGCGTCCAGGCCATAGCTGTTGACGTTTTGGCCAAGGAGCGTCACCTCGCGCACGCCGCGCGCGGCAAGTGCGCGCACCTCCGCGACGACGGCCGGCAGGCTGCGGGATTTCTGCCGCCCGCGCACGAAGGGCACGATGCAGTAGGCGCAGAAGTTGTCGCAGCCCTGCATGATGGAGACGAAGGCCTTGGGCGGCAGCCTGTCCTCGGGCCAGGTTTGCTCGCGCTCGGGGTAGGATTCGGTGAAATCCAGAAGCGACAGGCGCAGCCCGGGCTCGTCGGCGAGGCGCGCCAGGGCGCGCGGCGCAGCGGCCAGGCCGTCCGTGCCGAACACCAGGCGCACCATGGGGAAGCGGCGCCACAGCGCCGTGCCGATCTGTTGCGCGGTGCAGCCGCCCACGGCCACGAAGGCGCGCGGGTTGCCGCCGTGGCAGTCGGCGATGCGGCCCAGTTCGCTGGCCACTTTCTGCTCCGGCTTTTCGCGCACGGAGCAGGTGAAAAGAATGAATATTTCCGCCTGATCCTCGGGAGCCGGCGTGAACCCCTGGGAAACGAGGGAGCGGGTCAGCCAGTCGCCGTCGCCGACGTTCATCTGGCAGCCCATGGTCGTGATGTGAAATTTCATGGCTGGAATGAGGATAATGCACGACCGGCCGGGGGTAAAGGGCGGGGAGCGGCCACTTGCGGCGCGACATGCCGGGCGGTCGCAACCATTGCCACGGACCCGCCGGTTTGGCATACCGGATAGCATCTCGCCCTTGCGGGCACGTTCACCGTACCGCCGATCTCCGGCAGGGTGCGGGCAAACGCGTCGCCTCTTGCCGGCGGCGCAGGCGCAGGAGGTCGCTATGCCGCTTTCCGGCCATGCCGAAACGTATGATGCGCTCTGGAAGACGATCCACTGGCTGACCGTCGCCGTCGTGCTCGTCCTGTTCGTCCTGGGGGGGCTCATGTCCCGTGACACGCCGTCCCTTGTCATGTGGCACGAATCCCTGGGGCTTTGCATCCTGCTGCTGACGCTTGCGCGCCTGGTTTGGCGCTTCGGGCACGCCGCGCCGCCGCTGCCCGGCGGGTTGCGGCCCTGGGAGGCTTTTGCGGCCGTGGCCGTGCACAGGCTTTTTTACATCTGCCTCATCCTGCAACCGCTCATCGGCTGGAGCCTCTATTCGCTTTCTCCTGTGCCGCGACCTTTTTTCGGGCTTTTCCCCATCCCCAAGCTGCCGCTCGGCGGCCTTGCCGGCGCAGGCGCGCGCGAGCTGCTTGCCGGCGCGCACGGGGCCGTGGCCACGCTTCTCGCGCTGCTTTTTTTCCTGCACGTCGGCGCGGCCATGAAGCACCATTTCGTGCTGCGCGACGGTGTGCTCCTGCGCATGGCCCCGGCAGGGTTCGCGCCGCTGCTCAACCGCCTGCGGGGACGCGGCCGCTGATCCCGGTCGCGGAGGTCGCCCCATGTCGCCTGCGATACTGCATGATTTCGGCTTCATTCTGCTCGGCTTCGGCGTCGGCGCATACGGCACGCTGATCGGGGCCGGCGGCGGCTTCGTCCTCATGCCGGTGCTGTTGCTGCTCTATCCGCAGGACACGCCGTCGCTTTTGACCAGCATTTCCCTGGCCGTGGTCTTTTTCAACGCGGCCTCGGGCGCGCAGGCCTACGCCCGGCTCGGGCGCATCGACTACCGCTCGGGGCTGGCCTTCGCCGCGGCGGCCGTGCCGGGCGCGGTGCTCGGCGCGTTGTCGAGCAACTGGGTGCCGCGACGGCTTTTCGACGGCATTTTCGGGGTGATGCTGATCGCCGGGGCGCTCTTTCTCATTTTGCGGCGCAAGGCTCAGGACGCGCCGGCCCGGGATGCGCCGGGGCTGACGCGGCGGTGCATCGTGGAGCACGGCGGAGCGGTCCACGAATACGCCTTCCGGCTGCGCACCGGCATCGTCATCAGTCTCTTCGTCGGCTACCTGTCGAGCTTCCTGGGCATCGGCGGCGGCATCATCCACGTGCCGGCCCTGGTCTATATCCTCTCCTTTCCCGTGCACGTGGCCACGGCCACCTCCCATTTCATTTTGGCGATCATGGCCCTGACCGGCACGCTGACCCATGTCTTCACCGGCGTGTTCGTCCACGGCGTGCACCGCACGATCTATCTCGCCCTGGGCGCGATGGTGGGGGCGCAGGTCGGCGCGCTCCTGTCCAACCGCGTCAAGGGGCGCGGAATCATCACGAGCCTGGCCGTGGCCCTGATCTTCGTCGGCGTGCGCATCCTGGCCCAGGCGTTCTGAGGGGCGGGACGAAATATTTCCTTTTGCCTTGCCGCATCCTGTCCGATGCGGTAGCGGGATGGTATGGTTTCAGGCTTCTCCCGCGCCATGGGCGGGAGGCGTCTTCGTGACCGCGCGACCGAGGTTCGGCCGCCAAACCGGTTCCCGAAGTCCGGAAAGGAGGGCTTGATGGACGAGCGCATCGAAACGGACAGCCTGGGCGAAGTGAAGGTCCCGGCGGACAAACTCTGGGGAGCGCAGACGCAGCGGTCGCTTGCGCACTTCAGCATCGGCGACGACCTCATGCCCCGCGAAATGATCACCGCCTACGCCTTTCTCAAAAAAGGCGCGGCAGAGGCCAACGCCGCCCAGGGGCGACTGCCCAAGGAACTGGCCGACACCGTCATCGCCGTGTGCGACGAGATCCTCGCGCACGCGCACGACGACATGTTCCCCTTGCACGTCTGGATGACCGGCAGCGGCACCCAGTTCAACATGAACGTCAACGAGGTCATTTCCAACCGCTGCTGCCAGCTGGCCGGCACGCCGCTCGGCTCCAAAAAGCCCGTGCACCCCAACGACCATGTCAACATGTCCCAGTCGTCCAACGACAATTTTCCGACAGCCATGTACATGGCCGCGGCCATGGGCGTGTCCGAAAAGCTCCTTCCATCGCTTCATGCTCTGCACGACGCCCTGGCCGCCAAGGCCGAGGCCTGGAAGGACATCGTGAAAATCGGCCGCACCCATCTCCAGGACGCCGTGCCGCTGACCTTGGGCCAGGAATTTTCCGGTTACGCCGGGCTGCTCGCTGACGACACGGCGCGCCTGGAAGCCTCACTCGGCGACGTCTACAAGCTGCCGCTCGGCGGCACGGCCGTGGGCACGGGCATCAACGCCGCGCCGGGTTTCGCCGAGGCGGCCATCGCCGCCATCGCGCGGCTGACCGACCTGCCGTTCGTTCCCGCGCCCAACAAGTTCACGGTCCAGGGCTCCCACGACGCCCTGGTGCAGCTTTCCGGGACGCTGCGCACGCTGGCCGTGTCGCTTTACAAGATCGCCTGCGACATCCGCCTGCTCGCCTGCGGCCCGCGCGCCGGCTTCTACGAGCTCGTCATCCCCTCCAACGAACCCGGCTCCTCGATCATGCCCGGCAAGGTCAACCCCACCCAGTGCGAGGCCCTGACCATGGCGGCGGCGCAGGTCATGGCCTGCGACGTGGCCGTGGGTTTCGGCGGCGCGGGCGGCATCCTGGAAATGAATGTCTACAAGCCGCTGATGATCTTCAACATCATGAAGTCCATCCGGCTGCTCGCCGATTCCATGCACAATTTCCGCGCCTTCCTCGTCGAGGGCATGGAGCCCAACCGCAAACGCATCGCCGAATTCGTCGGCCGCTCGCTCATGCTCGTGACGGCCCTGTCTCCGGTCATCGGCTACGACAAGGCCTCGAAAATCGCCCACCACGCCATGGAACACGACCTCACCCTGCGCGAGGCCGCGCTCGACCTGGGCTATGTGGACGCGGCCGAATACGACCGCATCGTGGTGCCTTCGCGGATGACCACGCCGTTTGTGGCCAAAGACTGACAACGTTTCCGGCAGCCGGCCGACGTGCCGGAAAGGCGGTGCCCTATGACGCAGTGGATGAAACGCGGAAAGGACATGTTGCAGGACCCCGTGCTCAATCGTTCGACGGGATTTACCGAGGCACAAAAAGAGGCCCTGGGCCTGCTCGGCCTCGTGCCCGATACTGTGGAAACTCTGGAGTTGCAGCTAACGCGCGTGCTGCGGCAACTGGACCACAAGACCTCGGACCTCGAACGCTACGTCTATCTGGTAAATCTTCTCGATCACAATGAGACGCTCTTTTTCAAGACCATCATGTCCGACCCGACGCGGTTTCTGCCCATCGTCTACGACCCGACCATCGGCGAAGCCTGCCTGAAGTTCGGGCATATCTACCGCCAGCCGCGCGGGCTGTATCTCTCGATTACGCGCCGGGGCAAAGTGCGCGAGGTTCTGCGCAACTGGCCGGAAAAAGACGTGCGCGTCATCTGCGTGACCAACGGCGGCCGCATCCTCGGCCTTGGCGACCTCGGGGCCAACGGCATGGGCATCCCCATAGGCAAGCTCGAGCTCTACACCGCCGCGGCCGGCGTTTCGCCGCGCGGCCTGCTGCCCATGTACCTCGACGCCGGCACGAACAACGAAGCGCTGCTTGCTGACCCGCTCTATCTGGGCCTGCGGCGCAAACGCCCGCCGACCGACGAGCTCTATGCCTTTGTGGACGAATTCGTGGAAGCGGTGCAGGAGGTGTTCCCGGGCTGTTGCATCCACTTCGAGGACTGGACCGGCGTCGATGCCGTGCACCTGCTCGCGCGCTACCGCGACAAGGTCTGCTGCTTCAACGACGACGTCCAGGGCACGGCCGGCATTACGCTGGCCGGCATGCTGAACGCCTGCCGGGCCAAGGGCACGAAGCTCGCGGACGAATCCTTTCTCTTTCTCGGCGCGGGTTCGGCCGGCATCGGCCTGGCAGATCTCTTGTGCGCGGCCCTGGCGGATGAGGGGCTGACCCTGGAGGCGGCGCGGGCCAAGGTCCACATGTTCGACGTCGTGGGCCTGCTCGAATCCACGCGCACGGATCTCGTCGATTTCCAGATGCCCTATGCCCATCCCCATGCGCCCATGGCGCGAAGCGATTTCGCCAAGGCCGTGCGCGAACTGCGCCCGACCACGATCATCGGCGTCAGCACCATGGGCGGCGCGTTCGACCAGGACGTGATCGAGGCCATGTGCGAGGTCAACGAACGCCCCGTCATCCTGGCCCTTTCCAACCCCACGGAAAAGGCCGAATGCACGGCGGAGCAAGCCTATGCCTGGAGCAACGGCAAGGCGCTTTTCGCCGCCGGCGTGCAGTTCGAACCGGTGGCGTACGAAGGCCGCACTTTCCTGCCCGGACAGGCCAACAACTTCTACATCTTCCCGGCCGTGGGCATGGCCATCGTGGCGACAAGGGCCAAACGCGTGACCGACGCCATGTTCATCCGCGCGGCGCGCGCCGTGGCCGCACAGGTCACGGACGCGCAGCTCGCGCAGGGGCTCCTGTATCCGCTTCAAGCCGACATCCTCGAAACCGAGATCAGGACCGCGGCTGCGGTGGCCACTCTCGTCTTCGACGACGGCCTGGCCGGCGTGGAACGGCCGCGGGACATCGAGGCGTTCGTCCGCGCCCAGGTCTACGTGCCGTCCTACGATTGACGCCGATTCCGTTGCCGGGAGCGCGGCGGCCGCGCTCCCGGCGTATCTCCCGCCTTGGCCCGGCTGCGCCTTTGGGCTACTTTGGCCGCCATGGAAGCCCTCTTGCGCGAGGCCCTTGAGGCCGCTCAGCCCGTTTTCTGGAAAAATCCCGGTCGCCTTCCCCTGGCCGCCGCGCGTCCCCGCGTATCCGTCACCCCGGACGCCGTCCGGGCCGCCGCCGACAGGCTTGCCCGGTTCGCGCCGCTTTTGGCCGCGCGTTTCCCCGAAGAACTGGCCGCCACGGGCGGCGTCATCGAATCCGATCTGCTCGCCCTGGGCGACTGGGCCGCACAAGGCCTGCCGCCCGGCGACACGGTCTGGCTCAAGGCCGACCACCTGCTGCCCGTGGCCGGCTCGGTCAAGGCGCGCGGCGGCTTCCATGCCGTGCTTTGCGTGGCCGAATCCCTGGCCCTGGCCGCCGGGCTGCTGCCGGGGCCGGAGGCCGACACGCGGGCGCTGGCCACGGACGCGACCCGGGCCTTTTTCGCCGGGCACACGCTTTCGGTCGGCTCCACCGGCAACCTGGGCCTTTCCATCGGCATCCTCGGCCGGGCACTCGGGTTTGCCGTCACGGTACATATGTCCGCCGAGGCCAAGGCCTGGAAGAAGGAAAAGCTGCGCAGCGTCGGTGCGACCGTCGTGGAGCACGCCGGCGACTACGCTGCCGCCTGCGCCGTGGCACGGGTACAAGCGGCCGGCGATGCGCGCAACCATTTCATCGACGATGAAAATTCCCTCGACCTTTTCCTCGGCTACGCCGTGGCCGGCCTGCGCCTGCCCGAGCAGCTCGCCGCCAAAGGAGTGGAGGTCTCGCCCGAGCGTCCGCTCTGTCTGCACCTGCCCTGCGGCGTGGGCGGCGCGCCGGGCGGCATCGCGCTCGGCGCGCGCTATGCCCTGGGCGATGCCGCGCTTTCCGTCTTCATCGAGCCGGCGCAAGCCCCGTGCATGCTTTGGGGCCTGGCGAGCGGCCGCCACGAAGGCGCGGATATCCGCGAACTGGGCCTTTCCGGCGCGACTTTGGCCGACGGCCTGGCCGTTCCCCGACCGTCGGGGCTCGTGGCCGGGCTCATGGAGCACGTGGTCGATGCCCTCGCGACTGTGGCCGAGGCCGATTTGCCGCGTCTGGTCGCCCGCGCCAGGCAGGAAGAGGGCCTGCGCCTGGAGCCGTCCGCCGCCGCCGCCCTGGCCGGCCCGGCCCTGGCCCGCGCAGCGGGACTTCCCGCCCTGGCCGGGCGGCCGGCCACGCATATCGCCTGGGCCACGGGCGGCGGCATGCTGCCGGACGTCGATTTCGCCGCCGTGCTCGCCCTGGCCGGGGAAGGCCGGTGATCGTCAGCGCCAGCCGGCGCACCGACATCCCGGCCTTCTACGCCCGCTGGCTCCTCAACCGGCTGCGCGCGGGCTTCTGCGAGGTGGCCAACCCCTTCAATGCCGCCCAGGTCAGCCGGGTGTCGCTTCTGCCCGCGGACGTGGACGCCGTCGTCTTCTGGACCCGTGATCCTAGGCCGCTTATGCCCCATCTGCCCGAGATCACGGCCATGGGCCATGAGCCGTTCTTTCTCTTTACGCTCATGGACAACCCCCGCGCCCTGGACCCCAAATGCCCCGGGCCGGAGGCCTCTGTCCCGGCCTTTGCCGCCCTGGCCGAGGCTCTGCCGGGGCGTGTCGCCTGGCGCTACGATCCGCTGGTGCTCACGGAAAAAACGCCGCCCGACTGGCACCGCGCCACATTCGAGCGGCTGTGCGCGCGCCTGTCCGGCCACACGGACCGGGTGATCGTGAGTTTCATGGAGCCCTACCGCAAGATCGCCGGCCGCATACGGCACATGGCCGAGGCCGGATTCCCCATGCTGCCTTTCGAGCAGGCGCAGGCCGTCTCGCTGCTCACGGACCTGCGCGACATGGCCGCCGCCCAGGGCATGCGCCTTTTCACCTGCTGCCAGCCCGAAATGTTTGAGCTCGCCGGCATCGCCGCCTCCCGCTGCATCGACCCGGACTGGATCACGAGCCGGACCGGCAAGCCCCTGCCGTCCGGCAAGGACGCTCACCAGCGCCCGCGCTGCGGCTGCGCGCCGAGCAAGGACATCGGCGCGTACGACCGCTGCCTGTTCGGCTGTCGCTACTGCTATGCCACGTCGAGCTTCGAACGGGCCCTGGCGCAGTACGGGCGTCATGATCCCGACGCGGCGGCGTTGTGAGGGATGGAAAACTCTTGGTGGAAAGTTGAGGAATTGGCGTGTTGTCCGGTTAGTAATCCGGGGGAGTTGCCAAGATGCAACGGACCTAAAAAGACGAAGCCGGACTATCTCTAGCCCGGCTTCGCCTTGAAATCTTTGGTCTTTTGGATCGTATCGGACCGTGTTGGAAGTTCTTTTGGGCGGGGTCAACCACATCGAATAGCTAACATGCTTATTAAAAAGGATAAACGTAGTTCGGTTCGATCCTGTTATCCGGAAAGTTATCCGGTTTTGGGGAGTGCTAGAATTTTTTTCTTGCCCCCATCGCGCCCGATTTTCACACACGGCGAGCACGCCGTCGTCCAGGCCCGCGCCACGGGTTGATGATATTCGGCAACCGGCAACTGAACATGGTGGTCAAATCAGCTATTCCTCTTTATGTGGAACACTTCGTCCATAGGCAGCGCCTAGTTTTTCATTCAATTAGATTAAAGTGTTGATCAAAATAGCGTTTATTGAAAATTTCTCGACCGTTTCTTAACTTATAGGTTGTCCAAAAGTATATAGATTTCCTACCGCTACCAGCTATATCGATTCCATCGATTCTTTCCATATTCGGCCTGAGTGCAGTTCGACAACATTCATCCAAAAGCGTTTCAAATGGGACAGTCAAAAATTCGCGCAACTCCTTCTCCGCATATAAATGTTGACTCGGATCGAAATTCTGAGAACCAATTTTTTCGCATTGTTCATATGGTGTTTTTGATTTTGTTGTACGAAAAGACAAGTCAAACCCATTAATTTCCCCTTGTAATATTTCCACAGGGCGATGGCTTAGCAATTTATGAATTTTTTCAGAATGAGAATTTTTAATACGTGGCCCTAAATATATCCTACACAGGGCGTCATCTATATAATTTTTTTCTCCAGTTGTTCCAGTAATAAATCGCCATTCTTTTTCATGAGCCCACTCAAAACGCTTTCTCGTAAGCCGACTAATTATTACGCTATCAACATTGTTCTGGTAAATATCTTTTATTGATATAGGTGGAAGCTGTTCTTTGGCATAAGTAACTTTCCGAAGAATTTCATTTTGAAAATCGCCAATAAATATATCATTTGTATCAAACTCTAAGCACATGCCAGCAAAATTATTAGCATAATATGCCCACATCGGAAAGTTGTCGTAGGCGCTAGAGAAGGAAACTAATCCAAATTTGTCCGTCATTTTATTAATGTCGGCGTATATATTGCTAACACTTTTTCCGCTATATTTAAATATTTCATCAATCAAAGAATCGCTTTGTCCTCCAGTCTCATAGAATGCTTCCATCGGATCGTTCATACTTGAGAAAGGTGCTGAAAATAAGTAGCTCCTTTGAAGCATATCTATTTCTCGTTCTAGCAATTTATCATCAAGCGGACGGTATCGAAACAGCTTCAATGGTCGATCCATAAGAACCTTCTTATTTTAATTGGGTATTCATTCTTCGAGAAGCGAAATAAAGCACATTGCCCGCAGATAGGGAAGAGCGGGGCGCAGGATTGGTTCCCCTTCTAACACTCCTCCCCCTCGGCCGAGTAACTAACCCTCGCGTGTGGGAATCGGCCTCGCCCCTTCTGCCCCGTTTTTTTAGCGCCGACCGTTTGGGCAACGCCTCGGGAAACGCTGCGGCAATGTGAAGTTTTCTCTACCTCTCATGGGGTCCGCTTTTTCCGCTTCGGTTTGCAGCCGTTTTCGGCAGCCTTGGCCTTACCCTCGGGCGTCGTCGGCCCGGTGGACAGACCGCCATGGAGCGGGCAGCGGGCGCTTGTGTAGAGGTCTTTCCTCTTGCACGGTGTCCCGGCCCTGGTCTTGGCCCCACAGGTCAGGCCCCGAAGTTCATCCGGGAAAGGCGGGAACACGGGCGGCGGGTACTGGTAATCCCGGGCACGCCATTCAGCCGCCACCTTCTCGTGCTCGGCAAAGTGATCTCGCCACAGCTTCCGCAGCCGGCGGCGCTCGGCTTCGTCAATATCGTCCATGTGGGCCTCGCTGGATGTCAGTTACCACGTAGTTTCCACCAATCCCTCGCGCGTGCGCGCGTATTGCTGCGATAATCGAAGCAGCTACTCCTGCACCTCTTCACGGCTACCCAGCACACTACCCAACCGCCTCACGGTCAGCCCCAGCAGATACGCCACACCCTGGACGTTGAGCGCCGGCACGGGCCTGTTGCCTTCCCCCATGGTGGCAAGCTGGCCTTCAAGGACTTCCAACGCCAGCACCGCCTGGGCAAGCTCACGGCGTTCGGTCGCGTTCATTGCTTCGCCTCGGGCAGCGCCGGCTTGACGATCTCGCACTCGATGGCGGGCTCGGGACTCCCGCAAGGCACCACGTTCACCGTGACTTGCATCGGCTGATTCCCATCCACCCGGTGATCCAATTCCACGCGGTCGCCGTATTTCTTCGGCCGCAGCTTCGAGGCCAGCCACTTTCTGGCGTCGATCATCACACGCACTCTGTTCGGGTCGAGGTCCGAATCGGCAATTTCGAGGATTTCCTCGGCCAGCACGTCGGCTTGCACCTCGCGCGCGCGGGCGTATTGCGCGGAAAACTCCTGATACTGCCCCAGCCAAGCATAGATCGTCGAAGTCGCCGGCATCCCCTCCATGGCGCAGATCGTCCGAAGGCTTTTGCCCGCCATGATCTCCTGGCAGATGGTCCCCACTACCTCTTCCGAGTAGCCGCTCGGCCTGCCCGCCTTCGCAACCTGTTTTTTATCCATGGCGATGGCTCCTTTTTTATCGCCCGATGACTGCCGGCTGGCCGCTTGTTCCAGTCGTCGCGTTCCCGTGAAATCCTGGCCCGGAATCCGCTTCCTGTGTGGCGTTCCCGAAGAGAGAAATTGCCCGCGCCCGTCGTTGCTCCCGGGCCTCGGCTGAGTAGTACGGCGACACACCCCGGCGATAGGGCCAGACCGGGCACGGCAACAGGTCCAGGTATATTTTCCCCGCCGTACAGCCGGCCACGTCGCCACCGGGGGCGCAGCCGTCGCAGTAGGAGCGAATGACCTTGAGCAAGCGCCGGGACGCGCCGGCCTCGATGACGCCAGATCGATAGGCATGAAAGGCGCAGTTCACAGATGGGCACTCCGACACCAGGGCGAACGATCCGCCCATGCAGCCGATACAGAACAGGCGGATGGATTCCAGGGCCGTTTTCCGGGGACCGTCATATCCGGGGACAGCGACTTTACTTTTCTTCGGCATGATCTCCTCCATGTGGAAATCAGAAAAAATTCTTGCGGTAGGTACTACATGCCCCGGAGTCCCACGGCCTTCATGGGGGTCAGGCCATGCCGGGGTTATCCCCTTCCCATATCCAGATCGTTGACCGGGGAGGGGGGCTACCCCGTGCCGATTCCTTGGCGACGTGCCCACCATGCCAGCAAGAGCGCATCCGCACGGCCGTGGTCTTTCTTTCTGCCGAGGTCCGCGTCGGGGAACAGCCTACGTGCTGTGGCCAGCGATGCGGCCTTCGTGTCCTTGCCGGCCTTCCAGTCCACAAGCCCGCGTTGCCAATCCTGGGGCCGGGGACAGACGTAGGGGATGCCGAGGGCGGCGAGGATGCCATGCCATGTGCCGACGTTCTGGCCGAAGGTGAACATGGAGACGACGCCTTGACCGGGCATAGCGCCCACCTTCTCCAAGGCAGCGAGGCGCACGTCGAACCGGGCCAGCCACTCCGCCAGCCTGGGCACCACAAGCGCCGGGTCGCCGGGCCAGTCGAAAAGATCGTGTCCACCGTCGTGGATGAGAGCAGCACATCCGGTAGCGCCGGGGTCGATGCCGATGAAGGCGACGGGGCGAGCCTGTTTCCGTCCTGTATTATCAGGCACCACACCCGGCTTTTGGCTTTTATTGGCGTGCAACTTGCGGTCGAGGGCTTCCAGGTCGGCAATGGCCTGGGCCTCGACAGCGGCGTCAGGATCGGCGACAGTGTGGGGAAAGCGGTTCATGCGTCCACCCCCATGAAATCGTCGTTGTCCAGAGCATCACCGGCGACGTACCAAAGGCTTTGCAACGTCACCCGTTGCCCGGCGCTCCAATGCCGGGGGTACAGCGGCCACATGCTCCCGCCCTCGCCGCGACAGAAGCGCAAGCCGGAATGCTGGCGCATGATGCCCAAGATGATCTTCACGGCCTCGGGCTGGGTCAGGCTGGGCAGGCGGGCTATGTGCTGGCGCAAGTAGTCCTGGGCCTCGGCCAGCAGCGAACCTGCATAGGCGATAAGTTCGGCTTCGAGGCTGGGGGGATAGATAGCGAGGATGCGCTCGCCGGCACGGACGACGCGCACGTCGTACAGGCGGCACACGTCGGCGAGATCGTAGGCCGCCCACCAGCCGTCAAACGATGAGGCGGCTTCATCGGGAGGGCCGGGGAGCCAACCCAAGCCCGTGGGGTCCGTCTCGGAGCCGGGGGCCGAAGCCTCCTTGCCCACGGCGTCCTGGGTAGAACCCCTATGGACAATATGGACACAATGGACGGAATTGCCCTTGGTTTCAGATTCAGCCGGCCTAGCCCCCTTATGGACAATATGGACAGAACTACCTTGTTCCGGTTGCCCTCCCCGGATTGTGTCCATTCTGTCCAATTTGTCCTTAGGGGTCGGAGGCTGGGGCTCCCCCATCACGGCGGCCCACTTGGCGGCGAAGCCCATAGCTACGCCTCCCAGGTCTTGGGATTGACGATGTAGGCCGCACTCGGTTTCCGGCCAGGGCCTTTCCTAACTTCGCCCGAAGCCTCGAAAATGAAGGCGCGATCTTCCAGGATGGACAGGCCGGCGTTGACCTTCTCCATGGTCGGGTATCGTCCACGGACGCACCGCAGCGCATCCCGTGCTGTGAAGCCTGCCACACGGTCGCGCATGATCCAGCGCAAGATGGAGCGGGCGCAGTCCTGGGCGGGGTCGGTCCCCATGAGCCCGAAGGCGGCCTTGGCGTGCTCGGCCAGGATGGCGGCGACGGCCAAGGCTGACCGCATGGTGTCGGGAGCGATAGAGCACTTGTGGGGATCAGGCGTTGTCGCCACATGGAGCAATCCGGCTAGCCGCACGGCTTGTCCCGGGAACTTGCCGGCCCAATCGGTCATGAACTCGAACTGTCCGCCCGGCCGAAGTTCGGTTTCGACCATTCCGGCGAACTGCCCCCACAGCGCGTAAGCCGCTGGGTCAAGTCCAAGCCGGTAGGCGGTCTTCGCGCCGTTCTCGTTGATGGCCCACGGTAAGGCCAACAGCCGATGAACGGATTGCCGCCATTGTTCCACAAGCTCTATGGGAATCGGCTTGGTTTCGATAAGACGGGCACCCAGGCGGCTTTGCGGCATCACGAATAGGAACCGGCCAATCAGACCACGGCCACGGAACCCAGGACGCGAGGCAAGCCCCTGGATGATCTCCGGTTGTGGGGAAATCACCATGGTGATGAGCGGGCTTTCCAGGAAGATGGAATCCCGCCCCTTGCGGTCAACTTGGCAAGATTCCCCGCTCCACCCCTTTAAAACGATGTCGAAGTTAGGGATGCCGTTTGAGTATTTGCCGGCCAGGGTGTCGAATATTCCGCCCTCGGCTTCCAGGAGGCCGATCTTTTCCTCGTGCCGCTCCAAGAGGACGGCCAAGGCTTCGGGCGTAAAGTCATCGGCTAGGAGGCGCGGCGCGACGGGCACCTCGGGTAATTCCCGTTCCATCGCCTTGATCTCTTCGATGATCTCTTTTCGGGCCTCGGCGTTTGCAGCCTGGGCGGCCTTGGTCCGCTTGGCCTCAATGGCCTTTTCCAAGGTCTTGCGCTCGGATTCCGCGTCCTGAATGTCATCTTGTATTTCATCTCGCTTGGCCGCCTGCCACTCGACCAAAGGCTTTTTGCAGGCTTCAACCGTCGCGGATTTTCGTTCTCCGGGAAGTAACGGGCACAGCGCGTAGATATTGAGCGGTTCGGTGTAACCGGGTTTGACCGCCACACACAGCTTGCGCTGCGCGGCTACGGCTACGGTCCCCAAGGCGTTGACGAGGGCCAACTCGAAGGGCACCTGGACAGCCTCGGACAGCGCCAGGGGGAAGTCCTTGAGGATGCCCGGCACGATCCCCGGCTCGATGGCTGGCGGCGTGGCTTCGTCGAAGTGGACAGGGGCGCAGTCTTCCACATGGGCGTGCGTGGCTCCCTGCCCCTCGGACTTGCTCCCGCCTTTCGCCCGCCCCGATCCGACAAACCCCTTGGCCCGGGATATTTCGTCGTCGAGCCAGCGGCCCCGGACAGCGCCTTTCTCCCGGTATTTGTCTCCTATCGGGAAATGGTCGAAGATGTATTTTATGAGCACCGGGTCAGAGCCAGCGCCGACCAATGCGGAGAGCACGCCTCCGATGGCTTCGGAGCGTTGTCCTTTTTCCACACCGTCGAGGATGAGGCGCTTTTTCTCGTCGCTGATCTTCAGGTCATTGACCAGACCTTGCATTTCGTCGTCAGGCATCCGCACGTCCAACAGGCACGACAGGTCAAGCCCATGCTGCACAAGCTGAATATTCATCTATTTCCCCTCATTGTAGAGCTTGAGAATCCAGGCAGGCGCAGGGGCCACGGCCATGTGGCGCTCGATGACGTAGGGCTTGCCCGTGTCGGGATGGATGCTACCGGCGGCCACGACCTGCCCACCCAGGCCCCGCATGTCGAACACGGTGTATTTCGACCGCATCGGATGCTTCACCGTCAGGTTGCCGTACTCGCAGCCGTCGTCAGGGTACTTGTAATAGAAGTGCGGACGGCCCTTGCCGGTGCGGACGGTGAACGTGTCGCGGATTTCCAGCCGGTGTACTTCGGCCAAGATCGTGAAGGCATCCACATCGTCTACGTCGAGGACCAGCACGCCAGAGGCCGGGCCACAGGCGATGCCGGCGTTGCGACCTTGGAAGTCGGCGCGGCGGAAGGTGCGCTTGGCCGAGCACCATTTCTGCCAGCCGTTTTCCTGGGGGGCTTTCTGGCCTTCCTTCAACGGGATCACCGACCAGGATTTCGACTGACGCTCGAAAAAATCCAGATCGGGACCAGCCCGCCGGGCCTCGACTTGTGGCGCTTCTTCCCGGATCGGTTCGTGCTCGGCTGCGACGCCAGCCTCGGCCGCTTCGTTCACGGCCCTGGCCGCGACCAGGAACAGGTCCACCGATGGCTTGGGCAACGTGGGGATGGACTTCACCCCGCCTTGTCTCCACACGGGCGCATCCGGGCCACCGAACACGACCAGATCACCGGCTCCCAGGATTTCGACCAGCACTTCGCCGTCCCTGTCCCGGGCCAAGATTTTCCCGGTCGGTGCGGCGTCACCCTGGGGGCGGACCAACACCGTCCACCGTGCCGATGGCGACCGCAGCAGGGCCAGCTTGTCGAACAACCCGCGATCCTTGGAGCGGATGTTTTCCACAGCGAGGCGGTAGGGTTCATCCCCATGAAAGCGGAGAGCGAGCAACCCGCTCCCCAGGACAGCGACGGGGATATGGGGCTGTCCATCCCTGAAGGTGGCGCAGATGGCGCGGCGGTCAGTCGAAGCGGGAACCTTGACGGTCCCGGCCTCATCCACACCGGCAACCGGGATTCCGGCGGCGTGAAGGTCGAGGGCGATGTCAATGTGCCTCATCGCGCACCCCCAGCGCGGCCGATGCTGGCCAGCAGGACAAAGACCTTGACGACGGCGGCCCGGATATTGGAAAAGAGGGTGTCCACGCCACTTTTCCAGCCCTGGCCGGTTTCGGTTGGGGCTTTTTTTGTGCTCATTGCGCCGCCCCCCGCCCCGACGCCAGCCTTTCCACCAGTTCGTCAATCTGGCTTTCAGGCCATGCCACAGCACGCGCCCCCAATTTAATGGGCTTCGGAAAGACGCCTTGGCGCACAAGGTCGAGGAAGCGGCTACGCTTGTAGCCTACACGGTGAAGGACTTCTTGAAGGCGCAGGAGGCGTTCTTTCCGAGCGGCTTGAACGCGCTCCAAGGTGGGGTCTTGGAAACGAGAGTCGGCTTGCAACTGGTTATTCTCCTTTCAGGAGTGAACCACCCTCGCGGCGCGACTTGCGGGCCGTGGGCGGGATAACCAGTAGAAACCAAAAAAGTCCGAGAATGAAAAAGAACCAGAAAATTTATTGAGGGTCCGGGAACCTAGGTTTATATTTCAGTCCCGGGAACCAATTTTTTCTTTTGGGTTCCCTTTTTCGCAAAAGAGAGGACTTCGCGGGCCTCTATGCAAGCCGTTGTCCTACGAAGATAAAAACGAAGATCAGCATCTTCAACGTCAAGGGACAAGTCTGACAAGTAGCTTGTTTTACCAATTTCCGTTATTGCCTTCTTAATACTGCCACGAAAATTGCCAATATCATGTACATAATCAAAAAGCCATAACCCTATTGCTCTTACCTTGTCACTTGATGGTTTATAGGCACATCTGAGCGATGCGCACCTGTCATAATCTTCCAAAGAGTCACACTCTCTATACAATTTTTGAAACAACATATTGTTATCTCCGGCTTCTCTCGCACAAGCAACGACGTCTCTAACTTTATCTAATATTAATTTTATTGGCTTGTCATATTCTATATTCAACGTAACAACTTTTTTCCCGTCAAATTCTCTCATTGGACTGTCCGGAGCTTCAATATAAAATTTCTCAACGCCCTCCCATGTCGAAAATGGCGTAAAGCCTCTAAACTGTGTGTTGAATTTAGTCGTCAGGTCTTCGTTATTGTATAGGGTTTTAATAATCTCACATGCGCTTGTCGGTTTTTCTCCTCCCAAAAAACCACACACATCAAAACACACGTGATCAAGTTCTACAGCTTGTGTTATTGCATGTTTTTCGGTGTTTGAACACTCGACCTCGCCAGTTATAACTTTAGAAAAAAACTCTGTAATTGTACATTCAGCATCCACGTTATTCTTGTATGCTGCCCAAGAAGCGAGAGAGGAAGACTCAAACGGTCTTGCAATTTCTTGTATTGAAATATATTGTTCTTCTCTAGCAACATACTCTCTAGCCCAAAAGCTATACTTCTTCGCGTACTGCCCCGGTTCCAACTCGTACATCCCCAAGCCCCCTCAGCTTGCCCCTGTAATGAATCCCCGCCCAGGCCGGTAGGGTTCCGGCTCTTCGGGAGCTACCCTAGGGCGGGGAAATGTGGTCTATGTGGTGCGGCTACGCCTGGGCCTCGGCCGTGGGTATTTCCTTGGCCCTGGCCACCAGCATTTCCATGTGGGCGAGCATATCCTCGGCAAGCTCGGGATGATCCACCAAAGCATCCATCCGTTCGGCGCAGGTCCGCCAAAGCGCCCGCCGTTGTCTGACGGCCTCCTGTTCCTTTGGGTCCGGGCTGGACAGCCGCTTGACGGCGCAGGCGGTCACGGCGCGCGGCTCCCAGGACGGTTGCTCCACACCAACGAAGATGCCGAGGCCCGATTGCCGCAACTTCTCGTGGAACTGGTCAAGCAAATGCTCAACCTGGGCCAAAAGTGTTTTCCCGGTCATTGCGACGGCACACACATCGTCGTTACTGCCGGCGATGTTATCCAGCATGGACAAAAAGCTAGAAAGCGGACACAGGGCCAAGCCGAGGAAATCCCGCACGTGCGTGGTCGCCTCTTCTTCCCCAAAGAGCACAACCTCATCCTTGCCGGCCAACACGTCAGCGGAAATCAAGTTCCCGTCCATGGCCTAGACCTCCTGCCTGAAAGCGAAATCGCCGCACCAGCTATCCGCCGGCACCTCGGGCCAGACGCCCACATGCCCGTGCCCGCCCGTCACCTGTCCCGCGACAATCCACGGGGAACGCTTGTGGCAGGAATTGTCAAGCCTCCA
>JAEWPX010000102.1 GCA_023399375.1 Pseudomonadota bacterium
CCGAGGATGAGGCGCGTGGAGTCGGCCTTGGGGTCGCAGCCGTGGATGAAGATCTTCTTGCCGTGGAAGTGGGCCATGGCGGCGGCCGTGTTCTGGGTGGTGGTGGACTTGCCGATGCCGCCCTTGCCGTAAATAGCGATCTTGCGTGTCATGTGGATGCTCCTTGTCTGTAGTGACCGGCGTCGTTATGACGCCAGGCCATCACCAGCCGTAGAGCTATTTGTGTGCCAACAGATTTTGCCCACTCGCCATTCTGGCTATTTTCTGGCTCTTTGATTTTTTAAAAGACATCATACTGTTTTTATTTATTTTTTTATCATCACGCTTATTGCGCAAATAACGCATTGTTACTTCCAGGAACTATCTTAACCGGCAAAGTACTGAGGCGTACCATCTCTCATTCAACATGACTCCCTAAGATGGATGAAGGACTCTTCTCTTTTGTCTGGTTTGTCTGTAAAATGAACCGCTAGGTACATTCTCACGTTAAACCATAATAGCGTGAATCTTGCACTGCCTTTGAGTGGTATTCGGGAAAGAGAAGGGGCCATGGAGCCGGACATCCGGCCCGGCCAAACCAGTCCGCCCTGCCCCTGCTTCCTGAAAAAACATCGCTTTTCTGAAAAGCACATCAACGACAGGCAGCTCTCTCCGGTTGTTTCGAAGCGGGCTCTCACCCCAAAAGCCGCCCGAAATCTTATCCCTTTTTACGAAGCCGAAATAATTTCTCTTTATATTATGCTAAAATAGACACAAACAAATGACGTCGCATAACCGGGTCCTATTGATGGCATGTGCTTTGCTCAATGAACCCCAAATCGCGGACCGCTCGGGGGAAGCGTTGCACGATGCCGACGCTCGCCCCGAGCCGCCCCGAGACCCCGATGATGTATGGAGCAGTATGGTGACTACGGCCAACGAGAAAGAATTTTCAGGGGAGTGTCACGCAGGGGCCTTCAAACAGGACAACCCCAGGATCAAGGAATGCCACGCTGGTGTGTGCCGGGGCCAGATAGTGCCTCTGCTCCGGGACATGGGGAAATCGCTTTCGCAACAAAACGATTTAACAGCGGCGTTGAACTATCTGCTTGATTATATGCACTTCGAATTGGGCATGACTCGGGCTATGGTAAACCTCCACCATAGAGAATCAGGCCACATCATCATCCATAAAAGTCTGGGATTGACCGAAGAGGAACAGGGGCGTGGCATCTATTTCCCTGGCGAGGGCATTACCGGCCAAGTCGTGGAACGCGGCGAGGCGATTGTAGTGACTCGCATCGGCGACGAACCCACTATCCTCAACCGTACCGGCGTCCTTTCGCGCCCCGAAGATCAAGATTGTGCCTTTTTATGCGTCCCCATTCTACGCGGCTGCAAAGTTCTTGGCACAGTCAGTGCCATACGCACATATGATCACCCGGAATTGTTGGGTAAGCACCTGGATACGCTGACGGTCATCTCCTATATGTTGGCCCAAGCCGTGGAATTGTATCTTGTAGAAAATATCGATTTTATTGCTTGGGAGAGGCGGCACGCAGAACTCATGGGGCAGTTGCGCAGCTCAATACGCCCCTCCTCCTTCGTTGGCTCTTCCAAAGTCATGATGGACCTCTTCGCCTTGCTTGACAAAGTGGCTCCCACGAAAACCACGGTGCTGCTTTTAGGGGAATCGGGCGTGGGCAAGGAGATGCTGGCCAAAGCCATCCACGCAGCCGGCCCCGCCCCCGACGGACCCATGGTCAAGTTCAACTGCGCCGCGCTTCCCGAAAGCATTCTCGAAAGCGAGCTTTTCGGCCACGAAAAAGGCTCGTTCACCGGTGCGACAGGGCTTCGGCGGGGGCGGTTCGAGGAGGCCGACGGCGGCACCATCTTCCTCGACGAAGTGGGAGAACTGTCGCTTGGCGTTCAGGCCAAGCTGCTGCGCGTACTCCAGGAACGGGCTTTCGAGCGAGTGGGTGGGAACAAGACCATTACCGTCGACATCCGCATCGTTGCCGCCACCAACAAGGATTTGGACTCCATGGCCGCCCGAGGGGAGTTTCGCCAAGACCTTTATTTTCGCCTGAACGTGTTTCCGTTGCGTGTGCCGCCGCTTCGCGAACGAGGAAGCGACATAGTCACCCTGGCCGAGCACTTCACCGCCCGGTTTGCCAAGGAAAACGGGAAGACGATCCGCCGGATCACTACCCCGGCCCTCAACATGCTTATGAGCTACCACTGGCCTGGCAATGTCCGGGAGCTTGAAAACGTCATCCACCGGGCCGTGATCCTCACCGAGGACGACGCCATCCACGGCTACAACTTGCCGCCTTCCCTGCAAACACCGGTGCTCTCCGGCCACGACCGCCAGGAGGGCCTCGTGGCCAGGCTCGAAGCCATGGAATACGAAATGCTCGTGGAGGCGCTTCGCCTGCACCACGGCAATTCTACCGAAGCGGCCCTGGAGTTGGGTCTTAGCCGTCGGACCATGGGGCTTCGCATGAAAAAGTACCGGCTCGACTACCGGGAATTTCGCCGCGAAGAGCGGCAATAAGGGAACCTGACCAGCTAAAGCTGGTCCTTTGGGGCGAGGCTCCGCAAAGCCGCGCGTAGTAATGCGCCGACTGCGACTGCCCGCATCTTTGAGATTAGGGCAAGGCTCTGCAGTGTTGCAAAAAGCATCGATCCGTACTCACAAAAATGAGTGCCTATTGCGAATTGCAACAAAATAGTGGCGATTTTTGACCCAAAACCTCCAGACAGAGGGTAGTTTTTACGCATGGACTTAACACGCTGTTATGTTTAATTTGACATAACAAAAACATATCCTCCCCTACCCTTCTCAGGGTTCTCCTGGCGCACACCCGCCCGTCTTCCCGATTCTTTCAACGGCAACGATATTGTAAAACAACAAATTTTAAGGACTTTTCATTTTGCCTAATAGTTGCTTATTTTAGCATATGTCGATTCCGGCAGCACGTGCGTCCTCCTCGCCCAAGGCCAGGACTCCGGAGAGCCAGGCGGTCGGCTACAAATGCGCAAAGGAGGAACCGCATGATCTTGCCGCACTTGTCGGCAGGACGGCCGGGGCATAGTCCCGCCGGCCCTGCTCCCCCGTCCCCTGTCCCCGACGTCAGCTGACGTCACCGTTTTCCGGTTCGCCCTGGCGGCGGGCTTCAAGCACCCGCCGCCCTTTTGTTGACACCGCATCGACGGTGGGGGGCTTTGTTGTTGTCCGCGCCCCCCCAAAAACCGCAAAGGAGTATTTGCATGAAACCGTATCTCGACGAGCACTACAAACTCTTCATTGATGGGAAGTGGGTCGACAGCTGCTGCGGCAAGACGTTCACCGCCACCAATCCGTCCAACGGCGAAACCCTGGCCACCTGCACCAACAGTTGCGCAGAAGATGTCGATTTTGCCGTGGACGCCGCCTGGGCTGCTTTCCCGGCCTGGAAAAAAACCAGCCCTACGGAACGCGCCGCCATGCTCAACAAGGTCGCCGACCTTATCGACGCCAACGCCGAGCATCTGGCCATGGTCGAGACCTGCGACAACGGCAAGCCCATCCGCGAGACCATGAACATCGACGTACCGCTGTCTTCTGACCACTTCCGCTATTTCGCCTCGGTGGTGCGTACCGAGGAAGGCCGGGCGGTCATGATCGACGACCAGACCATGAGCATCATTCTGCGGGAACCCATCGGCGTGGTCGGCCAGATCATTCCCTGGAACTTCCCCCTGCTCATGGCCGCCTGGAAGATATCCCCCGCCCTCGCCGCCGGCGACTGCGTCGTCATCAAGCCATCCATCGAGACTTCGCTGTCCATGCTGGAGTTGACCAAGCTCATGGCCCAGGTGCTTCCGGCGGGCGTGATCAACGTCATCACAGGCAAAGGCTCGCTCTCCGGCGACGCAATGCTCAAACACGATGGCTTCAGCAAGCTGGCCTTCACCGGCTCCACCGAAGTCGGGTTCACCGTGGCAGAGGCCGCTTCCAAGCGCCTTGTCCCCTCCACCCTGGAGCTCGGCGGCAAATCAGCCAACATCTTCTTTCCCGACGCCCCCTGGGAGAAAGCCATCGAGGGCCTGCAGCTCGGTATCCTGCTCAACCAGGGCCAAGTGTGTTGCGCCGGTTCGCGCGCTTTCATCCACGAAGACATCTACGATGCCTTCGTCGAAGAGGCGGCCAAGGCCTTTTCGGCAGTCAAGGTGGGGCTGCCTTGGGAAGAAGAGACGCAGATGGGCTCCCAGATCAATGAACGCCAGTTGGAGAAGATCCTGGCCTACGTCCAGGTAGGGAAGGACGAAGGGGCCAAGGTGGCCGTCGGCGGCGAACGGATCAACGGGAAACTGGGCAAGGGCGCGTTCATGCGGCCCACCCTGCTGGCTGGCGTGACCAACGAAATGCGCGTTGCCCGGGAGGAAATCTTCGGCCCCGTGGTATGCGCCATCAAATTCAAGGACGAGGATGAAGTGATCGCCATGGCCAACGACAACGAATATGGCCTTGGCGGCGCGGTCTGGACCAAGGACATCAATCGGGCCATGCGCGTGGCCCGCTCCGTCGAAACCGGACGTATGTGGGTCAACACCTACAACATCCTGCCTGCCCACGCGCCCTTCGGCGGCTACAAAAAATCGGGAATCGGCCGCGAAAACCACCGCATGATGCTCGACCACTACACGCAAAGCAAAAACATCTTCATCAGCCTGTCCGAGGACAAGATCGGCCTTTATTAACGTCCCGCCCGTCGGGTGCGGTCACTGCGCCGCTACAGCCGCCGCCCGGCACACCACCAGGAGACAGCGTCATGATCACCAGGAACACCCCGGCAGAAGCCATCTTAGATATACCTGGCGTCATCGCCTACTGCATCGCCAAGGGTGTCACGCCCTACACCCGTTCCGGAGACTACACCCAAGGTCTCGGCAGGCTCCTGGAACTGCGTGATGTGGCTGATCCTGACGGGTTCATCGCCGGACTCAACAAGCTCGCGGCCGGCCGCAAGCCGCGCTGACGATCCCGCGCGGACGCGCGTCCGCACGGTCAAGGAGCACGCTTTCCATGGCAAACGTCATCATTCGAAAACGCCGCCTTATCCCGGGCCAGACGAGCGAACTGGTCATCGAGGCCCCCCATGTCGCGGCCAAGGCCAAGCCCGGCAATTTCGTCATCCTGCGCGTGTGCGCGCAGGGGGAACGCATCCCGCTCACCATCGCGGATGCCGATGCCGACACCGGCACCATCACCCTGGTCTATCTGGTCCTTGGCAAGACCACGGCCCACCTCGATAGCCTGGAAGCCGGCGAGGCCATCCTCGACCTATGCGGCCCCCTGGGCAAGCCCACTGATATCCGCCCTCACGATGGCATGGTGGTTTGCGTCGGGGGCGGCACGGGCATCGCCGCCATGCACCATATCGCCAAGGGGCACCACAAGGCGGGCAACCATGTGGTTGGCATCATCGGCGCACGCAACAAGGACCTCCTCCTGTTCGAAGAGGAACTCGGAGAAGTATGCGACGAGGTGCTCGTCTCCACCAATGACGGCTCGCGAGGGCGTCGGGGCATGGTGACGGACAGCTTGGTGGATGTGCTGGAAGAATCGGGGGCAGGGGTGGCCGAGGTGTTGGCCGTGGGCCCGGTGCCCATGATGGCCGCCGTCTCGGAAGTGGCCAGGCGCTTCAAGGTCCCCTGCCTGGTCAGCCTCAATTCCATCATGCTCGACGGCATCGGCATGTGCGGCGCCTGCCGGGTAAACGTTGGCGGGGAAACCCTTTTCGCCTGCGTGGACGGCCCAGAATTCGACGGCACGCTGGTCGACTTCAAGGAGCTGTCCCTGCGCCTTGGCGCTTTCAAATCCATGGAACATCACGCCTACGAGGAGTTCAAGAAAAACCATGTGTGCCGCTGCTCCAACTGATGGGAAAAGGACAAAGATCCCGCGTACGCCTATGCCGGAACAGCCGGCCGGGGTGCGCATCGGAAACTTCGAGGAGGTGGCCCTGGGCTATACCCCGGACATGGCCCGCCTCGAAGCTGGGCGTTGCCTGCGATGTAAAAAACCCGCCTGTGTTTCGGGCTGCCCGGTCGGCATTGACATCCCGGGCTTCATCGCCGCCCTGGCCAAAGGAAACATCGGCGGGGCCTACACCGTCATCCGCAAGACCAACTCCCTGCCGGCGGTGTGCGGCCGGGTCTGTCCCCAGGAAAGCCAGTGCGAATCCCACTGCATCCTGGGAAAGAAAGGCGAGCCCGTGGCCATCGGTCGCCTCGAACGCTTTGTGGCCGACACGTTCATGGCTGACGGGGCCTGCGAGGAACTGACCGGCACGCCGGCCTGTCCTTCCGGGTTCGGCGATGTGCGCGTGGCCTGTGTCGGAGCCGGACCGGCCAGCCTTACCGTGGCCGGGACACTGGCCGCACAGGGCATCGGGGTCGACGTCTACGAGGCCCTGCACGAGCCCGGCGGGGTGCTGGTCTACGGCATCCCGGAATTTCGCCTGCCCAAATCCGTGGTGCGGCGCGAGGTCGATGCCATGTCCGCCCTGGGCGTGCGTTTTTACACTAACTGGGTGGGCGGGCGCACCATCGGTATCGACGAACTGCTGGAACGTGGCTACAAGGCCGTTTTCATCGGCGTAGGCGCGGGCCTGCCGACTTTTCTCGGCATTCCCGGGGAAAACCTCATCGGCGTGTGCTCGGCCAACGAATACCTGACGCGCGTCAACCTGGGCCGGGCCTACGCTTTTCCAGACTGGGATACGCCGGTCTATCCGGGCAAACAGGTAGTGGTCTTCGGCGCAGGCAACGTGGCATTGGACTCGGCCCGAACGGCCAAGCGCATGGGAGCCGAGCGCGTCTCCATCGTTTACCGCCGAACGGAGATCGAGATGCCGGCTAGGCGCGAAGAACTGCACCACGCCAAGGAGGAGGGCGTCGAACTCTTCTGCTTGCACGCGCCCCTGGCCTTTAACGGCGACGCCAATGGACGCGTGGCTTCGGTGGTGCTCCAGAAGATGCGGCTAGGCGAACCCGACGATTCGGGACGCTGCCGGCCGCTGGCCTGCGAGGGGCAATACTGCGAACTGCCGACCGACATGGCCATCGTGGCCGTTGGCACCCGTGCCAATCCACTGTTGCCGCGCGTCACGCCCGGATTGGCCGCCACCAATAGAGGCTACATCGTCGTTGACGAGGAGACGGGGGAAACGAGTATCCCCAATGTCTTTGCCGGCGGTGACATCGCGACCGGCGCTGCCACAGTTATTTCGGCCATGGGTGCCGGCCGCCGCGCTGCCGCCGCCATTGTCAGTGAGCTACTTGCTCGCTGATTACTATATAATACAACTAACATTCCAGAGCGAGCTCACAATAATTTCTACGCTCGCTCTGGTCTTTTATTGTTGCCAAATGGATGTCAAAAAAAACACAATACATGTATACACGTGAGATCACGTGCCCCCGTCAAAAAAAACAGTTACAATATAAGAAATTATTTTAAAACACCCCTAGATAAAATCATCCTAGCATCAACACATGCCTTTCATTTAAATATGACTATTCATTTTATTTATTGTCAACTGCTGTTTGTATTAAAAAAAGTATGAATCGTGGCCTGCAGTTTCGTCGCTTGCTCACTCAATCACACCTTGAGACCACAGGCACACTGCGGTGCGCGAAGCTCCATAGCCACGTAAGCTTACTTGTCCTTCAATCCGGGACAGTCGAAACAAATGTTCAGGAATAGTGATTGGTGGGGCATGGCTTTGAAAAAGCTAGGAGCTGCTACAACTCGCTGAAATGAAAAACCAAATCTTGGATTTGGCCAAGCCAATAGTATGGCATGTCAATTGCTTATGTCGCCGAGCATTAGATGGAACTCGCCGTTTCATAAATGCAAGGAGGAAGGAACATGCAAAGATTGGCAAGGCTAGTTATTGTGTTAGCTTTATGCTTTGGCAATGTGAGTATTACTCAGGCCGCAACAGAAGTGAAAATGACTGGTGATGCGATCATTTATGGCGTATATTTTGGAAATAAGAACTTTACTGGATGGAACACATCATCATGGAACAGTGATCTCTTGACATACAACCATGCCGGAACCCAGACCGAGGATCGATTTCAGATATGGGAACGCTTCCGCCTGCGCACGGACTTCGTGGCCTCTGAAAGCGTGAAGTTCCGCTTGGGCCTCAAGGTGGAAGATACCTGGGGGCACGGTACGTTCACCGCCGCCAACCCGACCGTCTCCATCGCTGTCTACCAGGCCTTCCTGCAGTTCAAATGGCCGGGTTGCGACGTCGAGGTCACCGCCGGGCTGCAGGATCTGTCCCTGCCCGGCTCGGCCCTGTTCCACGATTCCGTCGTGTTCGCCGACCGGGCGGCCGCCGTGCTCATCAATGCCCCGCTCATCGAGGACCATTTGCGGGCGGTGTTCGGCATGGCCCGGATGATGGACAAGAACCGCACCTACGACACCACCACCTCCCAGGTGGCGGACGAATGGGATTTTTATTTTCTGGTGATGCCGGTCACCTTTGACGGCTTCAAGGCAACGCCCTGGGCGGCTGCGGCCTCGGCCGGCCTCTATGCCCAGTATTTCACCTCCGGCTCCTACGGCACCTCCAACTTTGGGGAAAACCTCGTATCGGCCGGTACCTTCATGGCCCCGGCCGGATGGAAGTACCAGCAAAACATGTACTTCTTTACGGGCAGCGCCTTTGAGGTCACCGCCCTTGATCCCATCAAGCTCTACGCGGACTTGGTCTACGGCCAGGGGGCCATGGCCGACCGGGCCAAAAACCACCGTCATGGCTGGTTCATCGATTTGGGCGCCGAATATACCGGCTGGGATGTCCTGACTCCCCAGGTCTTTGCCTGGTGGTCCACGGGAGAGGACGGCTCCACCCGCAACGGTTCCGAGCGCATGCCCATCGCCTATTCCGGCTGGGGGCCGGGAAACAGCTTCCTGTTCGACTGTTCCCAGGAACTGGTCAAGGACAGCAACATGGGCGTCACTCCGGTGGGCAACTGGGGCCTTGGCGCTTCGCTCAACAACATTTCGTTCCTCGAGAAGCTCTCCCACCGCCTGACCTTCATGTACGTTCACGGCAACAATTCGGCCCGTGCCATCCGCTACCTGAACACGGCCATGGGGAGCAATCCCTACTTCACCATGGGCCATGACTTGACGGTCAACGAGACCGTGCTCGGTGCCAACTTCGACACCAAGTACCAGATCTATGAGAATCTGGCCGCCATCCTGGAGACGGGCTGGGCCCACGGCGACTTCCAGAAAAGCGTCTGGGGCAGCCGGCTGGTCAACCAGTCCAAAACCAGCGACGTCTACAAGGTCGCCTTCGGCCTGAAGTACACTTTCTAGCCAACCCACGGCCCCTCCTGACGCAGCCTGGGCCGCCCCGGTGGCCCAGGCCCCTTTTTGCCGTCCGCGCTTCACGCGCACCCTGAAAATGCCCTGTAACCTCGGGCGACACGTCGGTGTCGCAAACCGCAAGGAGCTGTCTATGGATGTGCCCGGCAAAACGAGCAAGGTATGGGAAGATCTGGTGACGGGGAAAAGGGTCTATGCCCTGAAATTCCTGGCCGCCAAGATTCTGCTCGGTCGCTTGACCCGAGCGGTAGCCGACGACCCTTCCCCGGAAAACGTCAAGACATGCGCGGCGCAGGTCCATGCGATCTTCGCCAACAACATGAACATGCCCAGTGTCCAGGACGACCTGAAAAGCATCTGTGGCGAGGTGAGACGATGAAAAACATGCTGTTTTCGATCACGGATACCCGGCAGTGCATCGAAGCGGGGCGCTCCCTGCTGCTGGCCGGCGATGAAGAAGCCTTGCGCCAACTGCCCACGGGAAACTGGATTGCCGGAACCATACCATATTTCATCACGCCGGACCAAGGCGGCATGGTCAACCGGGAACTGATCTGTGTCGCGGATATCACCGACCTGGTCACCGCGAGTGACATCGTGGTCTACGATTCATCCAGTGTGAGCCGAGTTTACGCCGAGGGGCCCGCCCATGGCTTCAGCTTCATCGTCATCCCGGCGGCCAGTTCGACCCACTTCGCCTTTGCCGTCAACGCCCCGAGCTACCCCGACTTCGCGGTGCGCCCCTTGATCGGCTGGGTGTCAGGCGTGCACCTCGGCGATCTCGGGCGTGTCACACCCAAGGTGTTTGACGGCAGGACGGGCGAGGCCCTAGAGGACGGCGCCGTGGTGCTGCACGGGCACCTTCCCCCGGGCAGGGGGGCTGAAGTCGGCATCATCAACATGTTCGAACAGGGAGAGGGCGATACGCTCTCGTTTCCCGCCAACGGTTTTACCGTCACGGACGCGCTGGTCAACGGCGCCAAACGAAACTTTGCATCCTATTTGACGCAGTATAAATTCGACACCAAGCTTCCCTTGGTGGCCGATTACTACGGCGCCCTGGTCAATATCAGCATCCAGGATATCGACGAGAAAAAAAAGCAGGTCAAGCTCTATGCCCCTGTATTCCACCAGATACACTACAAACTGGCCAAACCCGTCATCGACTATGAAAAAATGTTCAAAGCGAGGATCGGCCGGAACTCCCTTGAGACAGGAGACATCCTTTTTTCGTGCAATTGCATTCTTAACTATCTCTACTGCGAACTTGAAGGGAAAAAGACCGATCCCTACAACGGTCCCATTACCTTCGGTGAAATCGCCTATCAGCTCCTCAATCAGACCCTGGTTTTCCTGAAGGTCGTGGACAGTCAGCCCTGACGTTCCAAGCCTCCGGGAGCCCCAGGGGTGCCCTTGACCGGGACAGGAACCCGTGATGGCAGCGCGATGCTGGCGGTCCGGCTGCTGTTGTGGTTCCCCGGATGTGCAAAGGCAGTTGCCATGATCTGAAGCGTGGCAACTGCCTTTTCCAAATTGCAACCCACCGGATTCCTAATTTTTTATAAGATTATTGTTTAACATGGACTCGATCAGGCAACTGGAGGCCGGGATGGCGTGATTCACATTTCAGACGATACTGTCAGTTATTTTACAAAACACGTGTTGTTAGAAAGACATACAGAAAAATACCCGCGCATTGGGCTCTGCTTTACGTTTCTTCGCTATTCGTCTAGTTGAAAACGTACCGATCCGTGAACATTGGAACGCACCACTGCGACCGTTGGCTGGCATCCAACGGTTTATGGCAATATCATGCCCATTTAACTCAAAATTTCCAAATTGATGCAAAGGTGACAACCCGAAATCGCGGCTGGCGGCCGAGGATTATGGTGTCCACAATAAAATGCGATCCGCTCACAACGGTTCCAGGCGTACAGGCTGACGAACCCAAATCCTCAAAGAACCAACGGTCCGTGGCCTGGAGTTGCGGCCTGACTCTGCTGGTGACCCTGACGGTAGTGCTTGGCGCCTTTGGCTACATGGAATACCTGCGGGATCGACAGCTGCGCACGGAACGCCTGGCGCGCCTGCAACAGGGCATCGCCTGGCAGGTGGCCCAAATGCTGGCTCATCCTTTGCAAAATCGCAACGTCTCCCTGACTGCCGGACTCGTTGACAGCGTCATGAACAGCGACGCGCGCATCCAGGCCATCCAGATCCAGGGTGCCCAGGTCGCCGCCCCGTTTCTTATCCGGGCCCGGGACGACGACTGGCGGCCGGTGGCGACCAGCACCCCGCCCCAGGATGCGCAGTTGATCGAAACCTCGTGGGACATCACCCTCCATGACGCTGTCATCGGACGGGTTTCGGTGTGGATCACGGACCGGTTCGACCGGCAGGCTCTCCATGAGCTCATCATCCAGCGCTTGGCGGGTATTCTGATCGTGGACATGGTGCTGGCGGCCATCATCGGCTATGTGTTCCGGCGCATCGTCCTGCTTCCCTTGCGCTCGGTGGAGGCCTACGCCTTCCGGGTGAGCAACGGCGAAGAGGACGCGCATCTGCCTAAGGGGTATTTTCCGGCGGAACTGGAAAACCTGCGGGCTTCCATTGAGCGCCTGGTCGCGGAGCTGGCCACGCAATACAAGGAACTGTTCTCATCCAATGCCGCTCTAGCCGCAGCTAAGCAACAATACCACGACGTATTCCAGAATGCCAGCGAAGGCATTTACCAGGCTTCCATCGAAGGGCAATTTATCGTGGTCAATCCGGCCATGGCTCGTATGTTCGGCTATCACTCTCCGGAATTGTTCATGTCCAGTGTGGGCAACGCCCTGCAACTATATGCCGATGCCAGTGATCGCGACCGTTTTATCAATCATCTGCTCGCCGAAGGCCTGGTGAACGATTTTGAAGCGCGGTACATCGACAAATATGGCCGGACGATCTGGATCTCCGAAACTGCCAGATTAGCCAAGAAACCCACTGGTACTGCGTATTTTATCTATGGGATGACCCAGGATGTCACCAACAGGCGTCAGGCCGAGGACGCGCTTCGCGAAAGCGAGGAGAAGTACCGGGCCCTGATGGAGAGCGCCAACGATGCGGTGTTCGTACACGCCATCCTGGAAGACGGATTGCCGGGCCCTTTTCTCGAGGTCAACCGGGAAGCCTGCCAGCGCCTGGGCTACACGCGCGAAGCCCTCATGCGCCTGACGCCCGTCGAATTGGACGCCCCACGCTATCGGGGGGACATACACCGGACCATGGCCCGGCTGCTCGAGGACGGCTTTGCCGTTTTCGAAACGGCGCACATGGCCAGGGATGGACGAAGCATCCCCGTCGAGGTGAGCTCCCGGCGCGTCGAGTTGCACGGGAAGGTGCTTGTGATGTCGATCGCCCGGGACATTACGGAGCGGAAGCGGGCTGAGGCCGCCCTGCTGGAAAGCGAGGCCCGGCTTCGCTCCCAGCTGGAATGCATCCTCTCCCCGGAAACCGACATCGACAGCCTGGAACTGGACAAGATCGTCAACATTCCGGCCATCCAGTCCTTGCTGGATAGGTTCGCCGAACTGACCGGCGCCTCCCTGGGACTTATCGATCTCAGGGGAAAAGTCCTGATCCCAGCCGGCTGGCAAGAAGTATGCCTGAAGTATCATTGTGTCCTCGAGCAGACAGGGGAAATGTGCATCGAGACGGATACGCGACTGACTCGCGGACTCAAAAAAGGAGAGTATATCTCGACAAAATGCGGCAATGGAATGTGGCACGTCTTCACGCCGCTCTATATCGGGAAAAGGCATGTGGCCAATATCTTCATGGGGCAATTTCTTTATGATGACGAGGACATCAATACCATAGCCACCATTTCCCAGGCACCGGAATCTGTCGCCAACGTCTATGCCTATCTCGAGGCCCTGTCCCGGGTTCCCCGATTCAGCCGCCTCAAAGTCGAGCTGGTGATGCAGTTCCTGGTGGATTTTGCCGAGATGGTGTCCCATCTAGGCTATGGCAATCTCAAGCTGGCCAAGACGTTATGGGACCAGAAACGTGTGGAGGAGGATCTGCGCCGCAACAGGGACGCCTTGGCCGCCAACCAGCAAAAGCTGTCCCTGGCCATGGGCATGGCCGACCTCATGTCCTGGGAATACGACTACAAGACGGACACGTTCGACTTCGATCAGAAGTTTTTCGATCTGTTCGGCCCTTGCGACGCCTGCGATCAGGACGGGCGCATGACGCCCGAAACCTATGCCAGGGTGTATCTCCTGCCGGAGCAGGCCTACATTGTCCGCAAAGGCATTGACAGGTTCGGCCTGCCCGGCATGCCGGCCACCTCGCGCGCCCTGGAGCACACGATCCGTGGCCGCGATGGCTCCCTGCGCAATTGCAGCATGAAATGCACCTTGATCCGGGATGCCGACGGGCGTCCCTCCAAGATTATCGGTGCCACCCAGGACATCACCGAGCGTAAGCTGGCGGACGTGGCCCTGCGCGAAAGCGAGGCCCGCTACAGGGGGTTGGTGGAGGGCCTGCCCTTGGGCGTGTCCGTGCTCAGCCCCGAGATGCGCATCCTGTCCATGAACGCCAAGATGCGTGCCTGGTATCCCAAGGTGGACGTCGGTGCCCATCCCTTCTGCTTCCAAGGACACAACGACCCACCCCGACAAAAGACCTGCGACAACTGCCCCATCGTGAAAACCCTGAAGGATGGCCTGCATCACGAGATGGTGATGGTGAGCGAGCTCGCAGGCGGGGTCCGGAGTTTCCGCATCATTTCCAGTCCGATCCGCAACGCCCGGGGCGTGATCACCGGCGTTATTAAAATTCTCGACGACATCACGGAACAGGTGCTGGCCGAGGACGCCATTCGGGCCAGCGAACAAAAATATCGCACGCTGCTGGAAAACATTCCCTTGAACATCATCTACAAGGACAGAGACTCGGTCTATCGCGCCGTGAACGATCACTGCGCCCATGTGTTCGACCTTCCCCTGGAAGCCTTTCCCGGATTGACGGATTTCGACCTTTTCGACCGGTCCCTGGCCGAACGGTATCGTGCCGATGACAAGCGGGTCATGGAAACCGGGGAACAGGAGGAGTTCGACGAACCATACAAGTATCACGACAAAGAGGGCATTTTCCACGTCATCAAAACACCGATTCTCAATGGGAAGGGCCAGATCGAATCGGTCCTGGTCATCTTCTGGGATGTGACGGAATCCAGGCACATCGAAATCGCCATGCGCGAGGCCGAAAAAATGGCCGCCGTGGGTACGTTGGCCGGCGGGATCGCCCACGACTTCAACAACATCCTGGGCGCTATCGCCAATCTGGCCCTGCTGATCAAACGCAAACTCGCTTCCGAGTCCGAGGCGCGTCTCGATCTGGATCAGATCCTGGAGTCGGCCAACGTGGGCAAGGAACTCGTACGCCAGCTGCTGACCTTCCGGCGGCCGGAAAAAGAGATCCGCAGACGTTTCGACCCGGCGGTGGTCGTGAGCAACACGATCAAGCTTATGAAACCTTCCTTTCCAGCCCATATCGAAATCCGGGAGCATCTCCCCGAGGGACGCGGCATGATTCTGGCCGACCCGAGTCAGTTCCGCCAAGTGGTGCTCAATCTGTGCTCCAATGCCATCGATGCCATGCAGGGCCACGGTGGCCTGCTCTCCATCAGCCTCGAATTCATGGCCACGATGTCGGGCGTGGCCACGCCACAGCTCTCCCTGGCCCCCGGACGCTACGCGGCTCTGTGCGTGGCCGACAACGGGAAGGGGATCGATCCGTCCATCAGAGGGCGCATCTTCGAGCCCTTTGTGACCTCCAAGCCCAAGCGGCGAGGCACGGGACTGGGACTGGCCGTGGTGCACAGCATCGCCATGCGCCATGACGGAGCGGTGACCGTGCAAAGCCGCATGGGGGACGGCACCTCGTTTACGATCTATTTTCCGGCCTGTGACATGGAGGAGAAAGCCCCGAACATTCCGACCGCTGGACCCGTCCGTGGGACGGGCAGGCTCCTGCTCGTCGACGACGAGATCATCCTGGCCCAGAGCGCCCAGCGGCTACTGGAAGGATTGGGCTACAACGTCACGGTGTGCAGTGACGGAGATGCGGCCTTCGCGACGTTTTGCGATAATCCCCGGGGCTTTGACCTAGTTATGACCGACTTGACCATGCCGGGAATGAACGGAAAGACCCTGGCGAAAAAAGTACTTGAACTGAGGCAGGACATACCGATCATTCTCTGTACCGGATACAGTGAACTGCTTTCACCGGACGAAGCAAAAAGTATCGGGTTGTCGGAGTATGTTCTCAAGCCTGTCGATTGGGACAGTCTTTCCACGATCATCGCCAACCTTATCAACATACAAGATTAATATAGACGCCATGGCCAATGTACTGATAATAGATGACGATACGAGTGTCTGCCATATGATAGGCAGCATTGCCAGGGCGGAAGGGCATCATGCGATAGCGGTTCATTGCTTGGCGGAAGGCATGCAATGCTTATCCGACGAAGCCTTCGACTGTGTCTTCCTCGACGTGTTCCTCCCCGATGGCAACGGCCTGGATCGGATCGGTGACATCGCCGCCGGTCCGTCTTCCCCGGAAATCATCATCATCACGGGGTATGGCGATCCAGACGGGGCCGAACTGGCCATCACCAACGGTGCCTGGAGCTACATCGAGAAGTCCGCAACCCTGGACCAGTATTCCCTGGCCCTGAACCAGGTCGTCAAATACCGCCGCCGCCGCGAGGCGATCAGACCCCTCGAACTGAGAAGCGAGGGGCTTATCGGCGAATCCCCGGCCATGGGCAAGGTCCGGACCGCCGTGGCTCAGGTGGCCGCCAGCAAGGCCAATGTCCTCATCCTCGGCGAGACCGGAACCGGCAAGGAAGTGGTTGCCCGAGCCATTCACGCCAACAGTCCCCAGGCCAGGAGCCGTTTCGTGGCGGTGGACTGCGCAGCCATGCCCAAGGCCCTGGTGGAAAGCATCCTGTTCGGCCATGCCCAGGGTGCCTTCACCGGGGCCACCACCGCCGAGGTGGGCCTGGTGAAACTGGCCGATGGCGGTACGCTGTTTCTGGACGAGGTGGGAGAGATGCCCCCCTCCATGCAGAAAACCTTTCTTCGCGTGCTTCAGGAAAGGCGTTACCGTCCCATCGGCAGCCGGCACGAGGAGACGAGCAACTTCCGGTTGATCGCGGCCACCAACCGCGATCTCGACGCCATGTGCGCCGAAGGCTCCTTTCGCCTGGACTTCCTGTATCGGCTGAAAACATTCGAGATCCGCACCCCTCCCCTGCGCGAGCGTCGGGAAGACCTCTCTCCCCTGGCCTTGTTTCACATAGCCAAGCTCTGCGATGCCAATGCAATGCCGCTGAAAGGCCTCGCCCAGGAGGTGCTGGAGGTTTTCGAGCGCCTCGACTGGCCGGGCAATGTCCGGGAGCTGGTCAACACCCTCGAACGGATGTGCGTGGCCACCGAGGGCCCCGTGCTGCACCTGGAGCACCTTCCGCTGGAACTACGGGCGCTGGCCGCGCGACAATCCCTGCTGCGCCAGGATGGCCCGCTGCGGGTGCCCCCCCTGTCGGAGGACACCCCCCCTTCCATGGTGCCCGAGGCTGGGGTGTTCTCGACATTCAAGGAACATCGACGCAGGGCTATCGAGCGCGCGGATAGGGACTATTTGGTATGTCTCTTGGAGCGTTCTGGCGGCAGCATCAAGCGCGCGTGTGAAATGGCCGGACTTTCCAGGACACGTATTTATTGTCTGATGCAGGAGTATGGAATTTCCAAGAAATTTATCTAGCCGCAGGCTCGGTGGGCACTTTTCTCCACGTCCGCCGCGACTCTCAAGACCAAGCGCTGCCGTGGCGGAGGACCAAGCTACATCAAGGATGGCGGGCGGGTTCTCTATTCCAGGAAGTCTTTACAGGCATACCTGAAAGGCAAACGTGTCCACGAACGAGCAATCGTTGTTGGGACAACTTTACCCTTGCCGGAAGAGAGGCAGACTGATAGGTCTAAGCCAGAGAAAATGATTATCAATTGTATTTAAAATCTAATTATTTCAATATGTTATTTCTTACAGCGAGGTCCGAGAGTGCTCGGTCCGTCCTTCGGCACCGTTTGTCAAGAGGTTGCAGTTAACTGACTGTAACCCCTTATTTTTTTGTTCAGGGTTGCTGCAAGGCTTCAGAAAGCCCAGTGATTTGGCCAAAGTAGCAAAAATGGTCAAAGTGCTGGGTCAAACATGGGCCGACGCCGAGGTCCAGGCCGCCGAAGACGCGAATACCTTTGGGTGGGGCGCCAGGAATTGGCTAACCAAGCAGGTAAAGGTGGGGAGCGAGGGGCACGCCGCGAAAGTCCTGGGGGCGCAACACCTCTTTCCCGTCTTCGGGCCGCTACGGCCGTGGTGCGCATCTGCAGCGAGTCCGTTAAAGGGAAGACCTACAGCATGCCATAAGGATCTGTGCGGCAAAGAGTCAAAGCGCTGTCTGCTGCGAACGTGTGTCCCTCACACCGCGAAGAGGCTGCGTGGAAATGTTCGGTCGTGTCTGGCTCGTTGCCGCAGGCGCGTGCGGCGAAGTGCGCATCGAAACTTTTTCGCCTTGGAATGCCCTTCGACTGCAATTTTGCGGCAAGAGTGCCTCGTAATATCCTTATTTCAATGAGTTAGTCTCAAAAAAAACAGAACAATTTCTTCTGCGATATGATTGGTCGGTGCATCGACGCGACGGGAGCCTCTCCACAATCCATCTTTGTTTCCCCATATATCTTTATGCAGCCCATTTTTGCTATAGCAATAAGCATGTATGGTAAAAAAATTACGCTATAGTCACCATTGCACAGACTTATCCGAGCAGAATCCCGACTTGATCGCCTTACGGGATGGGCGGCAGCCGTGTGATGTGTCCACAGGGCATGCAGCGTCGCAAGAACAGGCAGGGTCCGCCAAGGGATGGTCCCCTATCTCCCCGGAATGTCTTTCCGGGGCCCGGACCGATCGAAAGAACAACCTGGAAACGTTGGCACCCATAACGGAAGCCCCATGAAGCCGAAACACCCCTTGCTGCTTTTTCTGGTGCTGGCGCTGCTGGCACCCCACGCCGTTTGGGCCGCGAATCAGGCCGCCTCCCTGGCTGCAAACGGCACAGTGGCCTTGACGCCCGACACGCCCGCCGGATTTACGGTCCCGGCCGTGCCCCCGGCCGCCGTCCTGACGCCGACCATGGCGGAAGCCCCGACCAGTGTGGACACGGCCGCATGGTGGACCGGTTCTGCGTAAAGCTATTGACTATTTCTGCCAGCTGGCTGTGGCCCCGGACTTCCATTCCCAGCTCGCGGAACGGGATAAACGGTGGATGGAGATCCAAATTCTCCGACGACAAGGCAAGGGAATCCGGGAGATCGTCAAGCTGACGGGGCACTCCCATTACTGGGCTTTTTGAAGCCTTGCCGTAACCCTGAAATCAAAAAGAAAAAGGGTTACAGCCTGTTAGCTGTAACCCTGAAATCTTGGTGCGAAGGGGAGACACATATTTCATAGACAACTATCTGTATTTAAAATTGAAAAAATATTCAAAAAAATTGCATGCCCCTAAATATGTCCCTAAAATTTCAGGCTACCCCTCGCCCCGATCCAAGCCCGCGTCACGAGTTGACGATAATCGGCGACCGCCAACTGACCACCATATCGATGTCCGGCCCTTTTTCAGGTGTAGCACCCCCGTAGCAGCAGTGCCCCTTTTTCAGGTGTAAGCGAGTTGTAAGCAGCGCGGCTTTTTAGGGTAACCTTGGTGTAAACTCTCGGCAAAATCCGTCCCCGTCCACAGTCCCAAGGCAACGCCAGGAACGATGTCGGCCTACACACGAATTGCCTCGCTCAAGCCCATCACCAACCCTGGCCGTAGCCCCCTCCTGATGGTTGATTGACCACGACACCCCTTGCCCTCAAATGCCACGTGCTTTTGACCCCCAAAACGAGGAAGGCGCACAACCAACCGCAATTAGTTAAAATACACTTGCATTAAATCGCGATGACAAGTAGGTTTTCCACATGGAAATACCAAGAGAAGACCTTATCGCCGTTTTGTCCCAATTCAATCCGTGGTGGAGGAGCGAAAGCATTCCCGACTTGCCAGGATGGAGACGGGCTGCGTTTCGCGATCTTTACGAATGGGTCACAAACCCTCCTGCCCCCAGGGCCGTCTTGCTCTCGGGTGCGCGTCAAGTTGGCAAGACGACTCTTCTTCAGCAGGCCATAGATAAGCTTCTCAGCGAAGGTGTTCCACCCGCCAATATTATTTATGCTACTTTTGACCACCCTCTTCTTAAACTGGCTGGGATCGATGCTGTTGTCAATGCTTGGCGAGAACGAGAGCCCAAAGCTATTGGCTATGAATATCTGTTTTTAGACGAAGTCCAGTTTGTACGAGACTGGGGCACATGGGTTAAGCTGCAAGTTGACTTCCACAAACAACGCAGAATCATATTTACAGGTTCTGCAATGCCCCTAGCCAATGGGGATCAAGAATCTGGCGTGGGCCGTTGGCATGCTATTAAACTTACGACACTATCATTTTATGAATATTTACAAATTAAAAAGGTAAGCCTTCCAGAATTACCTGCCATTAATTCTTTGACTGCACTTCAGGGGTGGAATTCTAAACAATTTTATTCTTGCAAAGAACAGGCGATTCCTTACGTGGGCCATTTTCACGAATACCTGCTCCGAGGAGGATTCCCGCAAACAGCCATGGTTGAAAGTATTACGCAAGCTCAAAAACTGTTAAGGGAAGACATAATTGACAAAGTTTTAAAGCGTGACATGACGGCCATGTTTGGCGTTAGGCGCGTCGTTGAGCTAGAACATACTTTTTTATATTTATGCATGCACGACGGTGGGCTGTTGGACATGCCTAACCTCTGTGTAAATTTGTCTGTAAAAAGGCCCACTGCCCAGAGCTTTATCGAACATCTAGAAGCCGCACATCTCATATATAGACTTCCACCATATGGGTATGGAAAAGATATCCTTCGAGCAAAGTTTAAAATTTATCTCGCTGATGCTGCGATTGCTCCAGCAGTCATGCTCAAAGGGAAGGCTGTTTTGGAAGATTCAGTAGCACTTGGTTCGCTAACAGAAACAGCCGTATTCAAGCACCTTGTTGCGAGATATTATACTCAGAACGTCAGATTTACTTACTGGAAGGGAAAAAGAGACCATGAAGTCGACTTAGTTGCAGAAATGGAAGGATTGATAATACCCTTCGAGGTTAAATACAGAAACCAGCATGCAGAGCTCAAAGACCTCAAGGGCCTAATAGAGTTAGTCGAAAACAAAAATCTGTCCCGGGGCTATGTTGTAACAAAATCACTTGATGATTTTGGACGTTTAGAGGGTGAAACGCCCACTGCGAAAAAACTTATGCGAATTCCTGCGCCTCTCCTTTGTTACTGGATGGGTTTGACTGAAGTCGGGGATTTCTCAACAGACTAGACTGCCATATTGGCTGACGCTCCGAGATTCAGAAGCGGCCAGCCCACGAGAGGAGTGCACACGGATGCGAGGGTGCCAATATTTCTCAACGCGACACCAGCCCCCGCGCCTCTAATCGTGTGATGGAGTTCGATAAGGCGACGGTCGCGGCCTTGTATCTCGGCCCCACATCCCCAGGCGAAAAGTAGTTCCGCAGGCAATCCCGCGTCCTGGGGAATCCATACACACTCATGAGAATATCCCGGCGTCTGACACTGCCTCCCATTTCCAGGGCAAAGGCCAGGATGCTTTCTTGCAGCCGGGACAGGCGGGAGGGCGAGGGGCAATTTTCCATCACAACGCCCCGCCCCATCCGGCGGGATGTCCACTTGTTCCACTCGCCGCGCTCCCGTCGATTCTCGGGAAGGAATCGGCCTCCTGTGTGGCGGTTCCGAACAGAGAAATAGCCCGCGCCCGTCTTTGCTCCCGGGCCTCGGCGGAATAGTATGGCGACCGGCCAGACCGGAAGGGCCAGATCGGACACGGCGACAAGCCCAGATATATTTTCCCAGCCGTGCAGCCAGCCACATCTCCACCAGGGGCGCAGCCATCACAATAGGAGCGGATGACCTTGAGCAACCGCCGGGACGCGCCATCCGCAATTTCCCCCATCCGGTAGTTGAAAAAGATGCAGCCTGTAGACGGGCAGTCCGCCACTAGGTTGCGCTGGCCGCCCATGCACTGGACGCAGAACAGCCTGATCGACTCTAAAGCGGTTTTCCTGGAACCGTCATATCCGGGGACGGGGGGCTTGGTTTTCTTGGGCATGATCTCCTCCATGGAGAAAGCGTCAGAAATTCTTCGAGTAGGTACTACATCCAGCATGGGACCCATGGCCGCTTGGGAGGTAGGCCGGGACAGGGTTATCCCCTCCCTTATCCTGATTCATCGACAGGGGTAGGGAGGCTACCCACTTCCGATTCCTTGCCGCCTTGCCCACCACGCCAGCAGCAGCGCATCTGCCCGGCCGTGGTCCTTTTTCCTGCCGAGGTCCGCGTCGGGGAACAGCCGCCGTGCCGTGACCAGCGATGCGGCCTTCGTGTCCTTGCCGGCCTTCCTGTCCACAAGCCAGCGCTGCCACTCTTGCGGTCGGGGACAGACGTAGGGGATGCCGAGGGCAGCGAGGATGCCATGCCATGTGCCGACGTTTTGGCCGAAGGTGAACATGGAGACGACGCCTTGACCGGGCATCGCGCCCACCTTTTCTAAGGCAGCGAGGCGCACGTCGAAGCGGGCCAGCCAATCCACCAGCCTGGGGACCACAAGCGCCGGGTCGCCGGGCCAGTCGAACAGATCATGTCCATGGTCATGGATGAGGGCAGCGCAGCCGGTCACGCCGGGGTCGATGCCGATGAAGGCGACAGGGCGGCCTGTCTGCTTTCCCGCTGTTTTATCAGGCACCACACCCGGATTCTGGCTTTTCTTCGCGTGCAACTTGCGGTCGAGGGATTCCAAGTAGGCAACGGCCTGGGCCTCGACGGCGGCCTCGGGATCGGGGGCAGTGTGGGGACGGTTGTTCATGCCGTTCCCTCAATTCACCAAGCGGATGTCGTCGCGCGGGTTCAGCGCATCCGGTCCCAGCCAGCGCAGGGCCTTGGCCTTTGTCTCCTCCACGCTCAACCCCAGGACTCGGGCCACCGTCTCGATGCTGAAATACCGCTCCCCGTTCGGGCCGTACGCATCGGCCTGGACGCCGAAGCATTTTTGGAAGGCCGACCGGAGAGCATCGCGCACGTCATCGGGTCCGTTTTCGAGCACGAACTCGAACGCGGCCGCATGGAGCAGGTTGTGGGCCTCGAAAGTCTCGATGGCCACCTTGACGGCGTGGTCCACGTCCTGGAACTCGTATTTCAGCGCATTTACAAGCCGCCGCTGGTCTTCCAGGGGAAGGGCATCACAGGAACAACGCACGGCATCGCCACCACAGCGGGGGCAGGGATAGCTAACCATTATTTATCTCCTCGAAAGCGTCTTGATCCAGTGCTTCACCAGCAGCGAACCACAAGGCTTGCACCGTTGCTTTCTGCCCGGCAGTCCAGCCCTTCGGGTAAACCGGCCACCGGCTCCCACCGTCGCCACGGCAGAACCGAAGCCCCCTGTGCTGGCGCATGGTGGCAAGGATGATTTCCACGGCTTCGGCAGGGTCCAGGACCGGCAGCTTACCCCGGTTCGCGGTCAGATATTCCCTGGCGTCGGTCAGGAGCGATCCGGCGTAGGCGATCAACTCCGGTTCCAGCGCAGGCGGGTAGATGGCGATGACGCGCCCTCCGGCATGGGCCACGCGCACATCGTACAGGCGGCACACGTCGGCCAGATCGTATGCGGCCCACCAGCCGTTGAAAGAGGGGTCGGCATCGTCGGGAGGACCGGGCAGCCAGTCGAGGCCCGTCCCGGAGGCGGGGGCCGAAGCCCCCGTGCTCAAGGCGTCCTTGGTAGAGTCCTTATGGACAATATGGACACAATGGACGGAATTGCCCTTGGCTTCAGAGTCCGCCGGCCTAGCCCCCTTATGGACAGTATGGACAATATGGACAGAACTACCTTGTTCCGGTTGCCCTCCCCGGATTGTGTCCATTCTGTCCAATTTGTCCTTAGGGGTCGGAGGCTGGGGCTCCCCCATCACGGCGGCCCACTTGGCGGCAAAGCCCATAGCTACGCCTCCCAGGTCTTGGGATTGACGATGTAGGCCGCACTCGGTTTCCGACCAGGGCCTTTCCGGGGTTCGCCCGAAGCCTCGAAAATGAAGGCGCGATCTTCCAGGATGGACAGGCCGGCGTTGACCTTTTCCATGGTCGGGTATCGTCCCCGGACGCACCGCAGCGCATCCCGTGCCGTAAATCCTGTCACACGGTCGCGCATGATCCAGCGCAAGATGGAGCGGGCGCAGTCCTGGGCGGGGTCGGTCCCCATGAGCCCAAAGGCGGCCTTGGCGTGCTCGGCCAGAATGGCGGCGACGGACAGGGCTGACCGCATGGTGTCGGGCGTAATGGCGCACTTGTGGGGATCGGGCGTTGTCGCCGCATGGAGCAATCCGGCTAGCCGCACGGCTTGGCCCGGAAACTTGCCGGCCCAATCGGTCATGAATTCAAACTGTCCGCCCGGCCGAAGTTCGGCTTCGACCATCCCGGCGAACTGCCCCCACAACGCGTAGGCCGCCGGGTCCAGGCCAATCCAGTAAGCGGTCTTCTCGCCGCTTTCATTAACGGCCCACGGCAGAGCCAAAATCCGATGGACGGACTGCCGCCATGCCTCCGTGATCTCTATGGGCACCGGCTTGGTTTCGATAGCACGCTCTCCCAAGCGGCTTTTTGGCATCACGAACAAGAAGCGTCCGACCAGCCCACGGCCTCGAAATCCCGGGCGGGAAGCAAGCCCCTGGACAATCTCCGGTTGTGGAGAAATCACCATGGTTAAAAGAGGGTTTTCCAGGAAGAGGGAATCCCGACTCCGGCGATCAATCCGGCAAGACTCGCCCGACCAGAATTTGAGTACCGCGTCGAGGTTCGGGACACCGTTAGAATAACGGCCTGCCAAGATGTCAAAAATGCCGCCCTCGGCTTCCAGGAGGCCGATACTCTCATCGTGCTTGGAAATGGTTTCCGCCAGGGCTTCGGGCGTGAAATCGTCAGTCAAGAGCCTGGGGGCGATGGGCACATCGGGCAATTCCCGCTCCATGGCTTTAACTTCCTCGATAATGTCCTTTCTGGCCTCGGCGGTCGCAGCTTGTGCCGCCTTGGTCCGTTTCGCTTCGATGGCTTTTTCGAGGGTCTTCCTTTCGGATTCCGCGTCGAGGATGATGTCGCGCATTTCCTCGCGCTTGGACGCCTCCCATTCCACCAACGGACGCTTGCAGGCTTCCACGGTCGCGGATTTTCTTTCTCCCGGAGGTAGGGGGCACAACGCATAGATGTTGAGTGGTTCAGCATAACCGCGTTTGACCGCCACACTCAGCTTGCGCTGGGCGGCAACGGCCATGGTCCCCAACGCATTGATGAGGGCCAACTCGAAGGGGACTTGGATTGCCTCGGACAGCGCCAGGGGGAAGTCCTTGAGGATGCCCGGCACGATCTCCGGTTCGATGGCTGGCGGCGTGGCCTCGTCGAAGTGGACAGGAGCACAGTCTTCCACATGGGCGCGCGGGGCTCCCTGCCCCTCGGCCCGGCTCCCTCCATTCGCCCGACCAGACCCAACAAAACCCTTGGCCCGTGCGATCTCATCGTCGAGCCATCGGCACCGGGCAGCGCCTTTTTCCCGGTATTTGTCGCCTATCGGGAAATGGTCGAAGATATATTTTATCAGCACCGGGTCAGAGCCCGCGCCGACCAAAGCGGAGAGCACGCCTCCGATGGCTTCGGATCGTTGTCCTTTTTCCACGCCGTCGAGGATGAGGCGCTTTTTATCGGCACCGATCTTCAGATCGTCCACAAGCCCGCGCATTTCGTCGTCAGGCATCCGCACGTCCAACAAGCACGACAGATCAAGGCCATGCTGCACAAGCTGAATATTCATCTATTTACCCTCACTATAGAGCTTGAGAATCCAGGCCGGCGCGGGAGCCACGGCCATGTGGCGCTCGATGATGTAGGGCTTACCCGTGTCGGGATGGATGCTTCCGGCGGCCACGACCTGCCCACCAAGGCCCCGCATGTCGAACACGGTGTATTTCGACCGCATTGGATGCTTCACGGTAAGGTTGCCGTAATCACGGCCGTCGTCGGGGTATTTGAAGTAGAAATGCAGCTTCCCGCTCCCGGTGCGAACGGTGTAGGTTTCGGGGATTTCCAGCCGATGGGCCTCGGCCAGGACGTTGAAAGCGTCGAGGTCATCCAGGTCCAGGACCAGCACACCAGACGCGGGGCCACAGGCGATGCCCGCGTTGCGGCCCTGGAAGTCGGCGCGGCGGAAGGTGCGCTTGGTCGAGCACCATTCTTGCCACTTGGATTCCTCGGGCCGTTTCTGCCCTGGCTTCAGCGGGATTACGGACCAGGATTTCGACTGGCGCTCGAATAAATCCAGATCGGGACCAGCCTGCCGGGCCTCGGCTTGTGGCACTTCTTCCCGGATCGGTTCCGCATCCTCGGGCGTGGCGTCGTCGATGACGGCCTCGGTGACGGGCTCCGGTTCGACCTTGGGGGTCTCGTCCACGGCCTTGGCCGACGCAAGTAGCAGGTCCACCGATGCCGCCGGCAACGTCTGAATGGTCTTGGGGTTGCCTTGTTTCCACACGGGCGCGTCCGGGCCACCAAACACGACCAAATCACCGGCACCCAGGATTTCGACCAGCGGCTTGCCACCCTTGTCCCTGGCCAGCACTTCACCCGCAGGCGCAGCGCCGCCTTGCACACGGAACAGCGTTTCCCACCGGGCCGATGGGGTCCGCAGCACGGCCAGCTTGCCGAACAGGGAACCGTCTTTGGCGCGGACATTTTCTATGGTTTGGCGGTAGGGTTCATCACCATGGAATCGGAGGGCGAGCAACCCGTTTCCCAGGACAGCGGCCGGGATATGCGGCTGTCCATCCCTGAAGGTGGCGCAGATCATGCGGCGGTCGGTTGAGACGGGAACCTGGATGGCCCCGGATTGGTCCACTCCGGCCACGGGGATTCGGGCGTCATGCAGGTCGAGGGCGGCGTTGATGTTTCTCATTCCGCGCCGTCCTCCTTCCCCCGGTAGAGGTAGAAGGCTACACGATGCGGAAATCCTTCGGGCGTGATGTCCGTGCCCCGGATTGTGTCTATGATATGGCCGCTGTTACGAAGCTTCTGGACACGGGCGGCAGGATGCAGAACATCAAGACGCTTGCGAGCTTCAAGGGTTGATAGGGGACCTTTGATGAGAGCGGCCAACAACCGGGACCGTTGGGCCGAAGCGGAATTGTCGTTGCCATTTTCGGCAGGGCTGGGCAGAATGGGCTTGTCGTCACAGACAACCACCTTTCCCGCGAAGCCCCGGCCGTCACCGGGGTTTTGCATTTTGGGGGTCATGGCTACACCCCCCGCCCCGACGCCAGCCGGTCCACCAGTTCGTCAATCTGGCTTTCAGGCCATGCCACAGCACGCGCCCCCAGCTTTACCGGCCGGGGGAACACGCCTTGGCGCACTAGATCAAGGAAGCGGCTGCGCTTGTAGCCTACGCGGTCGAGGACTTGGGGGAGACGGAGGAGACGCTCGGACTTGTAAAGGTCGGCTTGCAACTGGTCATTCTCCTGTTCGGAGTGACCACCCTCGCGGCGAGACTCATGGGCCGTGGGTGGGATAACCAGTAGAAACCAGAAAATGCCGAAGGGGTGTTAGTACACTAGATCTCGATACCCTGGTGTCGCTGACCAAAGGCAAGAGGTTCGGAAACGCTTACCAGCCGACTAGGTTTTGGTCTTCTTTTTCCGTCCGTCTCCTTTGAAGCTCAGAACGTCGCAGGCTTCTATACAAGCCGCTGTCCGATGATACCAATTTCGATAAGTTCCTGATTCTGTTTCTTGATACCCTAGCTTTACATAGTCAAACTTCTCTTTAAAAACCCTTCTAGCCTCGGCATAGGCTTTATGCGGCGGCTTGCTTTCTCCATATTGGTTTGTGATATAGTCCCAAAGCCATAACCCAATTGCTCTTGGCGTGTCGTCAAGTTTAAAAGAGGCATCTTCATTTATTTTTGCTTTATACATCCACATAGAGTGATATGCGCTAACCGATTTTTCATAAATATCTTCAACAGATTCGCTTGCGATTTTGTGGCTTTCATCATCATTTATTCCACCAGATGACATTTCAATAAATTTTTTCAACAAACATGCTTGATATTTTCTCTCCCAGTAAACGCTTGAAAATTCACTCATGACCAATTCAAAATCTTTTGACGTGTCAACTTGCAAATCAATGATATTCATATCTTGTTTTGCTTTGGCTTTTTGTTCCAAGTCGTCTCGAAGAAAAGAAATTGATTCAAATTCGTTGAACTTTATTTTGTATATCCCTGGCTTCCTTGTTAAAGGAATGTTGCCGAGCAGGCTTTCAATAAATGCTTCCATAGAGTCTTTTTCGTACTCATTCGCAAAGAAAAAACTATAATTTTGAACAAAATCAACAAGGACTTTTGCGTGTGTAAAAAGTTGTTCATTTTCTGTATTGGTGATTTTTATTTCTGCCAATATCTGTTTCAGCTTAAACCCCAGAGCGGTATCAGTTGACGACACATCCCCACTCTCATTTTTTTCTTGAAAAAATCCAGTAACACACAAATACTTATAAGCTGCTTGAGCTTTTGTATGTTCTTCAACGACCTTTGCATTCCGCAAAGTGTATTGTGTTAACCAGTAGTCGTAAAAGTTGACGAACTCTGTTTCTATCATCCCCAAGCCCCCTCAGCTTGTCCCTGTAATAAAATCCCCGCCCAGGCCGGTAGGGTTCCGGCTCTTCGGGAGCTACCCTAGGGCGGGGAAATCTGTGTGGTACGGTTATGCCTGGGCTTCGGCAGAATCGCCCATGGCCTCGCACAGTCCGATTGCCGTCTCAGCTTCGGCCGCCAAATCTTCCACCACATCCACCAGTCCGGGCAGGGCTTCTGTGCTTTGCAGATAGTCCTTCAAAAAGATGAGCTTCGAGGAGATGCGGTGGAGATGCTCTTCAAGGGGGGCCTTGGCGTCGCTATCCATGGCAAGCATCCTTTTCGGTCTTGTTCGCGGCGGAATCTTTTTCAGCCCCGATGTCGTCAAGATCGACGCCCATTCCGGCTAATAAATCCCGTAGAGCCTTCACCTTGTACCCACCTTTTTTATGTATCTCCAATTCTGCTCGCGCCCCGCGTACAAAAAGCCCAAGCAGGTTGTCGACGTCTTTCCCTTGGAGGGAATCATTTTCTTCGCCTTCCACATTGGCAAATAAACCGGCCAGCAAGGCAAGCGGTTCGACGATGAAGGTATCAATGTCGGCCGCCATTTCCTCGCGTTCAGCAAGGTCATTGTCCATAGACTTGCTGGGGGCTTGGTCATTAATTGCGCTCATGGCCTAGACCTCCTGCCTGTAAGCGAAATCGCCGCACCAGCTATCCGCCGGCACCTCGGGCCAGACGCCCACATGCCCGTGCCCGCCCGTCACCTGTCCCGCGACAATCCACGGGGAACGCTTGTGGCAGGAATTGTCAAGCCTCCA
>JAEWPX010000108.1 GCA_023399375.1 Pseudomonadota bacterium
GGAGGGGGAGGGGGATGAAGAAATGCCGCCGGCGGCCAGGCGGGGCCGAGGGCCCCTCCTGGACCACCCCTTCCAGGGGGGAAGGCCTGTCGATTGCCGACTGGGCTGAACAAATCAAAATGATAGAGAAAGGATGCTGTGATGCTGACCGCTGACGACGTCGTCAAAAGCTACGCCGCCAAGGATGCGGCCGCGCCCGTGCTGCGCGGCGTTTCACTGGCCATCGAACCCGGGCAGTTCGTTTGCGTCGTGGGCCGTTCCGGCTCGGGCAAGTCCACCCTGCTCAACATCCTCTCCAGCCTGCTCTCCCCGGACGCCGGCAGCGTGCGCTACCATGGCCGCGACCTCGCCGCCATGACCGAAGCCGAGCGCAACCGGCTGCGCGCCACGGATTTCTCCATGGTCTTCCAGATGCACCACCTGCTGCCCTACCTGACGGCCCGGGAAAACGTGCTGACGCCCTTCCTTTCCGGCCTGCGCCCGGTGTCCGCCGCGCGCCGCAGGCGCGCCATGGAATGCCTGGACCGGGTAGGACTTGCGGACAAGGCCAAGCGCCTGCCCGGCGCGCTCTCCGGGGGCGAACGCCAGCGCGTGGCCATTGCCCGGGCGCTGGTCACCGAACCGCGCATCGTCTTCGCCGACGAACCCACGGGCAGCCTGGACGGCGACACGGGCACGCACATCATGCGCCTGCTCACGGAGCTCAACGGCGAAGGGTTGACGGTAGTCATGGTCACCCATGAACCCGCCTACGCGGCCATGGCTTCCCGGGTCGTCACCATGCGCGACGGAAACATCCTGCCCGCGGCCTGACGGCACGCGCTGCCGGAGGGAAACATCGCGGCATCACCGCGACAAATTGACAAAGGCCCTTGCGCCCCTTTAGAAATCCTCAGTTACGGTATGAAAAACGCCTGGTGCATGACTTGAGGGGAGCGAAACATGGGCAATTTAAAGTTGGGAGTGAAACTGGTCGGCGGATTTCTCATCTGCGCCGCCATCACCCTGGCCGTCGGCCTCGTCGGTCTCATGGGAATATCGGGGCTCACGAAAAGCCTGAACACGGTCACGGACGTCAACCTGCCGTCCGTACGCGACCTGCAACTGATCAAGATTGCCGGCGAATCCGTACGCGTGGCGCAACGGACCCTCAACGTGCCCGGCCTTTCCGCCAAGGACCGGCAACGGCAGTACGACAACATCGCCACCCTGCGTGACAGCTACCGCAAAGCCTGGGAAGAATACGAGGGACTGCCCAAATCCCCGGAAGCCGAACGCATCTGGCGGGAATTCGTGCCGGCCTGGCAGGAATGGGTCAAGGTCAACAACGATACGTTCGATCTGGCCAAGGAATGGGACAAGACCGATATCGACGATCCCGACGCCCTGGAAAAGAAATTCGAAAAATTTCGCGGCGACCACTACAAACTCCTGACCGACGCCCAGACCCTGGCCTTTTACGGCACGCCCCTGACGGGCGGGGACGACGCGACCCAATGCAATTTCGGCAAATGGCTCGACGGCGAAGGACGTGACATCGTCAATCCGGTCTTCAAAAAAACACTGGCGGAACTCCACGGCGTCCACGACAAATTGCACCGCGCCGTGGGCAAGCTCAAGGATCTGGCTGCAAAAAACGCCCCGCGCGAGGAGATGGCCACGCTCGTGCGCACGGACATTGCGCCGGCCGTGGAAACGACCATCGCCCACTTCGACACATTGTCGCAGGAGATCTCCCGCGTCTCCGCCATCTGCGACAAGATGCGCACCGAGACCATGGTCACCGTGCGTCCCAAGCAGATCCGCTGTTTCGAGCTGCTCGACCGTCTGATGGCCGACTCCCTGGCCGCGGCGCAGCAGGGCAAGACCAACGCCGAGACCGAGGCGCGACGGGCTTCGGTCATGTCCATGTCGGGCATCGGCATCGGCGTGGTGCTGGCGGTGCTGCTTGGCGTGTTCATCTCCCGCATGATCACGAAGCCCGTGCTGATCGGCGTCCAGGCCGCGGAAGGTCTGGCCGAGGGCGACCTCAACCAGCGCATCGACCTGGAGCAAAAGGACGAAATCGGCGCGCTCGCCGCCGCGCTGCGCCACATGATCGCCAAGCTGCGCGAGGTGGTCGGCCAGGTCCAGTCCGGCGCGGAAAACGTGGCCTCGGGCTCCGAGGAGCTTTCGGCCACGACCCAGAGCCTGTCCCAGGGCGCGACCGAACAGGCGGCCAGCGTCGAGGAAATATCCTCGTCCATGGAAGAAATGGCCGCCAACATCCGCCAAAACGCGGACAACGCCAAGCAGACCGAACAGATCGCCCTGGCCACCGCCAAGGACGCCCAGAGCGGCGGTGAAGCCGTGGCCAAGACCGTGTCGGCCATGAAGCAGATCGCGGAAAAAATCGGCATCATCGAGGAAATCGCCCGCCAGACCAACCTGCTGGCCTTAAACGCCGCCATCGAGGCGGCTCGCGCCGGCGAGCACGGCAAGGGCTTCGCCGTGGTGGCCGCCGAGGTCAGAAAGCTGGCCGAGCGCAGCGGCAACGCCGCAGGCGAGATCAGCGAGCTGTCCTCGAGCAGCGTCGAAATCGCCGAAAAAGCCGGCGGTCTGCTGGCCAAGATCGTGCCCGACATCCAGCGCACGGCCGAACTGATCCAGGAGATCGCGGCTTCGAGCGTGGAACAAAACGCCGGGGCCGAACAGGTCAACCGGGCCATCCAGCAGCTCGACCAGGTAGTGCAGCAAAACGCTTCCGCCTCGGAAGAAATGGCTTCCACGGCCGAGGAACTTTCGAGCCAGGCGTTGCAGCTCCAGGAAACCATCTCCTACTTCCGCCTGGACGCCATGGCCATGCGCCACCGCGCCGCACCGCCAAAGGCCCTGGCTGCCGCCAGGCCCGCGCACAGGCCGGTTGCGCCGAAAGCGGCCGCCCCCCGCAAGCCGGCCAAGGGCGTCTCCCTGGATCTCGGCGCGGAAGCCTCGGACGACGATTTCGAACGGTTCTAGGAACGCCGTTTCAAGATACGGGCCCGGCCACGGGCCAGACCAGGAAATCGCGACCGGCCTTGAAGCCCACGCCCACCGCCCCCTTGTAGAGATAGAGGGCGTGGGCCCAGGCCGGATCGAAAGCGCTCGTGGTCGCAGACCAGTAGACCTCTCCCACCGCCGCGAAGGGATGCCCGGCCGGCAGCGCCGGCGCGGCGCGTCCCGCATCGACCAGGGATTCCAGTTCGTTGATGTTCGGCAGCCGCCAACCGCCGCCCTGGTAGCGGGCGGCCACGGCGAGCGCCTCCTCCCAGTTCGCCGCACCCGGTCCCGCGTCGGCGCGGCCGGCCCAGACGAGCCCCGTCACCCGGTCGAGGACGGCGTCCCGGCCCTGTGGGGCCGGCACGAACCGCGGCGTCGGCCAGGGCGTTCCCGAACAAAGCTCCCCGTCCTGTCCCGTCCCGGCGCAAGCGGTGGCATTGCCCGCCGCATCGCGGCACCACGCCTGGCCGGTGCGCGGCAACAGGCACTGTCCGGCCACGGGCCAGCACAGGCAGTCCTGATCTTTTTTTCCGTAGAACATCCTGCCACCCTCGAAATGCACGTACCAGGCGTAGGCCGGGGCGGGCGCGGCCGTGGTGGAGGTCCAGTGCCAGCCGGCGAAGACGTTTTCGAAGGGATGGCCGGCAGGCAGGGAGGGACGGGCCTGGCCGTAGGAGACGAGGCTGCGCAGTTCGCGCCGGTTGGGCAGCCGCCAGTCCGTGCGGCCGAGGGTGGCGGCGGCGGCCATGCGCGCGGCGGCGGCGAGAGCGCTTTCCCAGGGCATGGGGAATCCGGCGATGCCGGCGTCTACGGGCCAGACGAGGCCCGTGGTCGTATCCTGAACAAGGCCCGTGCCGACTGCCGTAAACCGGGGCGCGAGCCGTCCCGCGGCGTGGGGAAAGGCGGCGTCCTGGCCGCTGCCCGGGCAGGGCGTCTCCCGGCCGGCCCCGTCATGACAGCGCGTCTGGTCGGTCGGCGGCACCGGCGAAACGAAAGCGTGCGCAGCGTCCATACGCGCCGGCATACGCCCGTTGCGACCGTAAGGCCAGACGCGAGGCGATTAGCCGGCGACAAAGCCCCGGCTTTCGATGATATCCCAGGCGAACCTGGCGGCGTCGCGCACCAGGGGCACGCAGACCGTGTGGAAGCGGCGCTCGCGGTTGGCCAGTTCCAACCCTTCGGGCGTCGAGGGATCGAGGCCGATGAGTTCGCGGCACAGAATCGAGCCGTGGCGTTCGAAAAAGCGGTCGTAAAAAACCTTGGTCCGGGCATAGGTAGCCGTCTTGGCCGCCCTGCCGTCCGGTCCGCCTCCGCCGCCGAAAAGCCCGAGCGCCATGACCGCCCCGGACACCGCGCCGCACACGCCGCCTCGGGCCATGCCCACGCCGAATCCCGTGGCCAGCCGCACGGCCAGGGCCGCATCGAGCCCGGCCGGTCCGCACAGGGACAGCAAGACGGATTGGCAGCAATTATAGCCGTTGGCGAAATGGCCGATGGCCACGCTCCCCGCATCGGACATGGCAGCCTCCTTTCCCATGCCGGAAAACCGACAGGTTCCGACGGACTTAACCGACAGGTCGGACAGGAGCAAGCGGGCGGACGGCAACAAAAAAGCCCCGGCGCCCTTTGCGGGGGCCGAGGCCATGCCTTGCGAAAAAGCCCTACAGCGGCGTGACGGCGATATGGTCGGCCTCGTTGTTGCGTAGCGTGAGCGTGAAGTCGCGCAGGCGAAGGGCCACGGGGTCCTTGAGCGGCGCCCTGCCGACCACGGACACTTCGGTGCCCGGCACAAGGCCCATGTCGCGCAGACGCCTGCCGAGTTCGCCCTGCGCCTCCACCCGGCAGATGCGGGCACGCTGGCCGACCTGCATGCGCCGCAGGCCAATGCACGCGGTCGAAACTTCCTGATCCATGCCGACTCCTTGGGGACAAAATGAAATGGACCCGCGACGCCGCATCTGCGTGTCACATCCGGTCCATGCCGCTTAGGCGACCTGGGAAACGGGCTCCGTCACGGGCTGGGCGAGGCGTCCGAGCACCTTTTCCGCCAGACCGTGCCCGATGGACATGCAGGCGCCCCGCGCACGCAGACAGACCGGTCCGCCGCAGCCGGCCGTGATCTCGACCACGGTGCCGGGCGTGATGCCCATGGCGCAAAGCCGGCCCCTGGCTTTGGGACAATCGCACAGGGACTCGACGCGTACGCGGCTGCCGGGGGGGAAGTGGGCGAGGCTTTCGAGGGGGGCCATGGATCGCGCTCCTTGCATGGCCTTTTTCTAGGTATATTGAGAATGATTGTCAAGCTCCCTCTCGACCAAAAAAGCCCCCTACCCGCTCCCCGTGCGCTTGAGCGCGAACACGAGCGCCAGGGACACTGCGGCCAGGAGCGCGGACAGGACGCCCGCGCGCAAAAAATCGCCCGTAAAGACGGAGTTGTAGATCTCAAGCGAGACCGTATTCGTGCGCCCGATGATGTCGCCGCCAAGGAGCAGGCTCACGCCCACTTCGCCAATCGCCCTGCCCGTGGCCAGGAACATACCCGCGGCGATGCTTTTCTTGCAATGCGGCAGCACCACGCGCACGAAGGTGGTCAGGGGCGACTTGCCGAGCACGGCCGAGAGTTCGACCAGACGCATCAGTTCGCCCCGCACCGCGGCCTGCACCGGCCGCACCATGAGCGGGATGCCGGCCACCACGGAGGCCAGGGCCAGCCCGGCGAAACCGAAGACGATGTCCAGGCCGAAAACCCGCTGCGCCAGGATGCCGAAGGGACCGTTTCGCCCGAGCAACAACAGCAGGAAAAATCCCACGGCCATGGGCGGCAGGACAAGCGGCAGGGAGATCAGGAAATCCAGTACGGCGAGAAACCGGCCCCGGCCCCGGCCAAGCAGATATCCGAGCGGCGCGCCGAGCAGGAAAAAGACAGGCACCGCCACGGCCATGACCCGAAGCGTCAGCTTGAGGGAAAAGACGACGCCCGGGTCCGTGACCGCAGCAAGGATGGATGCTCCCGGCAAAGGCTACATCCCGTGCGCGGCGGCGATGTCCTTGGCCGGCTTGCTGGCGAGGAACGCGGCGAACTTCTTGGCCGTGGCGGCATTGGGAGCGCCGGCCAGGTTCCCGGCCACGATCTCGATGGACGCGTACTGGGACGGATCCACTTCCAGAAACCCGCCGATCTTGTCGCCAAGGCCCATCACGTCGGTACGGTTGACGAAGCCGGCATCAACTTCGCCGCTGAGGATGTAGGTGGTGACCTGGGGCACGGTGGCGACGACCAGGAGCTTGTCCGCCACCATTTTGGCCAGGCCGGATTTCTCCAGGAACTGGCTGGCGGCCTTGCCGTAAATGGCTTTCTCCGGATCGGGCATGGCCACGCGCTTGACCTCGGGCTTGGCCACGTCGCTTGCGGCGGCGAACTTTTTGCCCTTGGGCCAGGCCACGACCAGGATGCCCTTGCCGATGGGGGCGATGCCGCTGAAGGACAGGCCCGCGCCTTCGAGGAAACCCTTTTCGCCGACGATCACGTCGATGACCCCGCCGGCCTTGGCCTGCGTCGTCACCTGGCCCATGTTGCCGAAGGAGAGTTCGGGCTTGATGCCGCTTTCCTTTTCAAAGGCCGTGGCCAAATCGGTGACGAGCTTTTTGTAGCCCGCGCCGGCGGCCACCACCAGGTTTTCGGCCAGGGCGCTGCCGGTCAGGCACAGCACGAGGGTCAGCGTCAGGATGATGCGTCGCATGGGCGTTCCTCCTTGGGGACGGGTTCCGGGGAGCGGAGCACCGGACGCCGGCCGTCGTCCGACGCCGCGGCCAGGACGACGGCCGGCGGCGCGTCGTCGAAACGGGCGAGCAGGGCCGCGCGCTCCTCGCGGTAGAGCGCAAGCTGGCGGCCGAACCAATCCCGATCGAGCCTCCCCCGGTTGATGGTCACGACCGCGTCGCCAAGAAGCGCCGCCTCGGCAAGGTCGTGAGTCACGTGCACGATGGGGATGGCGAAACGCTCGCGCACGGCGAGCAGCTCGCCGCGAAGCGCGGCGCGCGTGGCGGCGTCCAGGGCGGAAAAAGGTTCGTCGAGCAAGAGCGCCTTGGGCCTTCGCGCCAGGGCCTGACACAGGGCCCCGCGCTGCCGCTCGCCGCCGGACATGGCCCCGGGCCGGCTGGCGGCCAGGTGGGCGATGCCGAAGAGTTCGAGGAGATGTGCGGCGAATGCCGCATTCGTCGTGGCGTAGGCCACGTTTTGCGCCAGGGTCATGTGCGGAAACAGCGAATATTCCTGGAAGACAAGACCCACGCCGCGCCGCCTGGCGCTGACGCGCACGCCGGAGGCGGTGTCGCGCCAGACCTCGTCGCCCAGGGCGATGCGGCCCGTGTCGGGGTCGTCCAGCCCCGCCAGCATGCGCAGCACCGTGGTCTTGCCCGAGCCAGACGGCCCGGTCACGGCCAGGAGCTTGCCGGCCGGACAGGAAAACTCCACATCCAGGGTGAAATGGGGGAGCTTTTTTTTGAGGCGCGCCGCAAGGATCATGCCGCGCCGGCCCCGTTCTCGGCGATGGCGGCAAGCAGCCGCGCCGCATCCACCGGCACGGTGATCTGCGGACAGTGACCGCTTTTGAGTTCGTGCATCGTGAACCCGAGCCCTCTGGCGCGTTCGGCCATGGCCACGAGCATGGGATTGGGGTTTTCCAGGCAGCGCACGTAGTGCTTTTTCGCCGGGAAAACCAGTTCGCCTTCCGGTACGGGGTCGGTGAAGGCGGCCATGGGGAAGGGGGCCAGGCGTGACATGAACCAGTCCTCGTCGGGCGCGCCGGCCACGCCGAACATGGCGGCCTGCCAGGGGGAGACCAGCCCGCCGTCCAGGCGGCGCGCTTCGAGCATGGCCGCGAACGGCTCGCCGCCGAGGTCGGCGAAGGACAAACCGGGTTTGGGAATGATGCCCTCGAGGGAGACCGTGGCCGCCACGCGAGGCGCAAGGCGCGGCATGGCCGCCGCGCACACGATGCCCGAATAGCTGTGGGCCACGAGGATGACGTCCTGCAGGTCGAACAGCTCCAGGTAGGCTGCGAGTTCGTCCACATACACGGAAAGTCCGAGTCCCTTGACGCGTACCGTACGGTGGTGTCCGCAGCCCGAGAACGTGGGCGCGTGGACCGCGTGCCCCAGGGTGGCGAGGGCTCCCGCCATGTTCCTGAACACCCAGCCGCCCTGGAACGCGCCGTGTACGCAAACGAATGTGGCCATACGCCGTCCTCCCCCGCACGCGCCTCCCCCGGCAGCCGAAGGGACGCGTTGCGCCGCAAACCGTGTCACGCCGCGCCGAAATGGAAAACGCGGCGCGAGGCAGTCTTTTTCGACGCTACTCACAATCACGCATATTAAAATTTACGTGATAATCAATACACTGTCCAAGGCATACCGTAATTACGCCGTAAAAGACAACAGTGTCACGCCAGCGATACTATTCGTGATATACTATTTATATTCTTTACAACACAACAGCATTTCGCTACTGACTCGTAGCATGAGTGCTTCCGAAGAAAATCTCCTGGACAGGATAGCCCGTCTCGACGCTCCCTCGCTGGAGCGCCTGCTCGAACATGCCGAAGCGCTGCTGTCCCAGAAAGGCGACAGGCCGTTGCGGCGGCACCATCCGGGCATGGGCCCGTGCCAGGCGGCGATGTTCAAGGTTCCCCACGAAATCCGCCACTTGGACACGGAACAGATCGAACGCCTTTCCGCCGCTTTCGACGCTTGGCGCGACGCGGCGCGCACGTCGCCCATCCGGCGGGCCAGGGAGCGCATGCGCCTGGTCTACCTGATGCTGCGTCACAGCGGCGGCAAGCTCGGGGAGGTGCTCTCGCTCAACGAGAACACCGACATCGACATGGGGCAATCCACGGTGACCCTCGGCGGGGGCAAGCCCGAAGAGGCGACCCGCAAGGTCATCGTGCCCAAACCCTTTCTGGAGGAAGTGCGCCGGTTCGCGGCCAGCCCCGCCAACAGGCACATGCGCGGCGAACTGTTCCGCCTCGATCCCGGCTTCGTGCGCCGCAAGCTCTACGAGCAGGCCGTAAAGGCCGGCCTGCCGCCCGGACGCGTCAGCCCGACGTCGTTGCGCCACTCCCGGGCCGTGGAACTGCTGCGCGGCGGCGTGCCCCTGCCCGTGGTGCAGGTCATGCTCGGCCACTCGAGTCTGGTGCTCACTTCCATCTACTGCTCCTTTTCCGAGCAGGACTGCCAGCGCATCCTCAACCACTGTGTCATCAAGGAGAGTCGTGTGAAAACCAGCGCCCGCAACACCTTCTTCGGCACCGTCAGCAGCGTGCGCAAAAGTCCCCTGCTCACGGAAATTTCCCTTGCGGTCCAAAACGGCTTCGAGGTCGTGGCCGTCATCACCAATGAGAGCTTCGAGCGCCTGGGGCTCACCGAAGGCGGCCAGGTCACGGCCCTGGTCAAGGCTCCCTGGGTGCTGCTCGGCAAGGACGAGCACAAGGCCCGCACCAGCGCCCGCAACTGCTTTCCCGGCAGGGTCACGGGCATCCGCGGCGACGGCGTGGCCGTCGAGATCATGGGCATGCTCGACGGCGGCACGCCCATGTGCGCGCTGATCACCGCCGAATCCGTGGAATCGCTCGACATCAAGGAAGGCGACATCGTCTGGTTTTTCTTCAAAGCCTTCAGCGTGATCATCAGCACCGATTAAGATACCTGCGTTCGCACACACACGGTCGGCGCGGGTCCTCTCTCCTGCGACTGCTATGTCCGCTCGCCTGGGCGGCAAAACGCCGCGGGCCCGGCCAGGAATTCCTGGCCGGGCCCGTGGTTTTTACAATGCCTGCCTTGCGACGCCCTTCGCAAGGCTATGCTGTCCCCCCTTTCGGGAGGTCCAGGAGGGGCAGTTGCCCCTCCTGGCCGCCGGAGGCATCTTCTCATTATTTATTCAACATTCGGGCAATCCTTGAGGGCCTCGGTGATGCTGGCTTCGGGGTAGGCGAAGTCCGTGAGCTTGCCCTGAAAGAAGGCGTCGTAGGAGGCGAGGTCGAGCAGGCCGTGGCCGGAATACAAAAAGACCACGTTCTCGCCGGGCTTGGCCCGCTTGGCCGTTTCGATGGCCCCCTTGATGGCGTGGGAGGTTTCCGGCGCGGGCAGGAAGCCCTCGGTACGCAGAAAGAGCCGTGCCGCTTCGAAGCACTCGGTCTGGAAGTAGGCCGTGGCGTCGACGAGGCCTTCGTTGGCCAGGTTGCACACGATGGGCGCGCCGCCGTGGTAGCGCAAGCCGCCGGCGTGAATGGGGGCAGGCATGAAGGCGTGGCCCAGGGTGTGCATCTTGAGCAGCGGCGTGAGTTTGGCCACGTCGCCGTAGTCGTAGCGGAACTGGCCGCGCGTGAGCGTGGGGCAGGCCTTGGGCTCCACGGCGATGAAGCGGATGTTTTCCCCGGCGAGCTTTCGCGGCAGAAACGGCAGCACGAGCCCGGCGAAGTTGCTGCCCCCGCCGACGCAGCCGACGAGGTAGTCGGGCTTTTCACCTATCATGGCCAGCTGCTTTTCCACTTCGAGGCCGATGATGGTCTGGTGGTGCAGCACGTGGTTGAGTACGCTGCCGAGCGCGTACTTGGTGTCGTCGTGGGTGGCGGCGTCCTCCACGGCCTCGGAGATGGCGAGCCCCAGGGAGCCGGCGCAGTCGGGATCGGAAGCGAGCATGGCCCGGCCGGTCTGCGTGTTCTCCGAGGGCGAGGGGAATATCTCGCCGCCGTAGGCGTTAATGAGAATGCGGCGGTAGGGCTTCTGGTTGTAGCTCACCTTGACCATGTAGACGGTGCAGTCGAGGCCGAGCTGGGAGCAGGCGAAGGACAGGGCCGTGCCCCACTGCCCCGCGCCGGTTTCGGTCGCGATGCGGCGCACGCCTTCCTGCTTGTTGTAGTAGGCTTGCGGGATGGCGGTATTGGGCTTGTGCGAGCCGGCCGGGGAGACGGACTCGTTTTTATAAAAGATCTTGCACTTGACGCCGAGCGCCTGTTCGAGCTTGCGCGCGCGCACCAGGGGCGTGGGGCGGAAGAGCCGGTAGATGTCGAGGACGGGCTCGGGGATGTCGAGCCAGCGCACGGGCGAAAGTTCCTGCTCGATGACGGCCTTGGGGAAAATGACCTCGAGCTGCTCCGGGGACACGGGCTTCTGGGTCTGGGGATCGAGCGGCGGAGCCAGGGGGGTCGGCAGGTCGGGCAGGGCGTTGTACCACTGCCGGGGCATCTCCGATTCGGGCAGGTTGATGCGGCACTCCATGCGGTTCTCCGGATGCGTTGTATTTTTTCCCGGAACACGAGACAGCCCGGGAAAGAGGACTATTCTCGCGCCAACAGCGGACGATGCGCTGGCCTTACATCTCCGGACGCTTTTTCACAACCCGGACCGCGCCGACCGGGATGGCGACCTTTGCTTTTGTGCGCCGTTGCGGCTATTTTCAGCGCATCCCCGCACAAGGAACCGCTTATGAAACGCTTGGCCGCCGCCTTCCTGCTCTCCCTCGCCCTGTCCGTGCCGGCCAGGGCCGGCGAAATCGCGGTCTTCGCCGCAGCGAGCCTCACCAACGCCGTCGAGGCCATGCGCGCCGCGTTCGAACGCAGCCACCCGGGCATGCTCCTCGCGCCGTCGTTCGCCGCCTCGGGCACCCTGTTGCAATATATGCAAAACGGCCAGCCTTGCGACGTGTTCATAAGCGCCGACGCCGCGACCATGGACGCGGCCGTGGACCGGCGGCGCGTCGATCCCGCCACACGGCGCATCGTTGCCGGCAACGCCCTGGTCCTGGCGGTGCCGGCCGGCAATCCGGCCCATGTCGACGGGCTCGACTCCCTTGCGCGCGGCGGCGTGCGGCGCATCGGCGTCGGCAATCCCGAATCCGTGCCGGCCGGGCGCTACGCCAAGCGCGTGTTGCAGGAGCGGGCCATGTGGTTCGCCCTGACCTCCAAGATCGTCTACTACCCGTCCGTGCGCCACGTGCTGGCAGCGCTTGCGGCCGGGGAATGCGACGCCGGCTTCGTCTACGCCACGGACGCGGCCATCGCCGGGGACGCCGTGGCGAGCGCCGCCGTGCTGCCCACCTCCCCACCCGTGACCTACAACGCGGCCGTGGCGACAGGCGCGCCCGATCCCAAGGGCGCTGCCGCCTTTCTCGAATACCTGGAGAGCCCCGAGGCGCGCGCGGTCTTTGCGCGTCTCGGCTTCACCGCGCCGTAGACGGCCTACAGCTCCGGGGCGAAATCGGGCACGAGGCAGATGAGCAGCAGCGGTTCGCCGCCCGTGTTTTCGATGCTGTGCTCTGCGTCGGGCGGAATGTATGCGACGCTTCCGGGGCCGACATCCACCCAGTTGCCGTCGCGCAGCAATCGGCCCTGGCCGCTGTGGAAAAACTGCTGGTGCTCCCACGGGTGCTTGTGACGCGGGATGACGCCGCCGGGGGCGACCTCGATCATGCGCATGCAGAAATGGTCCGCGCCGTCGGCCTTGCCGATGAGCACGCGGCCGGTGACGCCGTGCATGGTGGCCGCGGTCAGTTCCCGGGGCGAAACATCCTTGTAGTCGATGATTTTCATGAAAGGTGCTCCTTTTGCGCCGGCGTCGTACGCGGTGCGGACGCGTCGCATGTTTTCGGTCGATGCAGCGAAGAGGCGCTTGCTTTTCAGCCGGTTCCGCCGGCCACAGGCGGCCTAGCACGCGCTGTGACATCTTCCCGGGATTGTTCACCGGTTTCCATACGACCCGCGCCTTCCATCGTCCAGAAGCCTTTCCGCTCCGGCGCGACCCTTCCCTTTCCAGCGCGCTTTGGCTAGCATGGAACAACGCCTGTTTCGCGTCCGGAGTTTTTCATGCCCTTCATGCGCTTTTGCACCGTCCCGGCCCTGTGTCTCGCCGTCGCCCTCGCCGCCTGCGCTCCCGCGACCAAAACCGCGCCGCCCGCGACCGGAAAAGCCGCCGCCGGCAAGGCCGCGACGTCCGCACCACCGCCACAGCCCGGGCAGCAACAAGGCTTCCGCGTGGTCATGGGCAAGCCACTGCCAGAAACGGCAGGGCAGGGAACGCCCATCAACCGGACGCCTGCCGCGCCGCCCCCGGCGCAGCAGGTTCCCGCCCAGACCACACCGCCGATAACGGCAGGCGAACCGGCGCAGCCCCAGGCCGCGCCGATCCCGATGCCGCCCTTGCCCGCGACGGCGCAGGCCGCGCCGCCTGCCTCGTCCGCGCCCGCACCGGCCGACGCCGCCGCGGCTTCCGGCCGCCCCACCGGTTTCGGCGGACTGACCTTCGGCGATACGCCCCAATCCCAGCCCGGTCTTGCCGTGTACGACGCGGAAGCCGGGGACGTGATCACCTACGTCTGGCCGAAGGGACCCAAGGACGTCTTCGGCGCGCCCGTGCGCGAAGCCTTCTACGAATTCTATCAGGGACGCTTCTACCACGTCTGGATCAATTTCGACGGCATGGCCGCCTACAAGAAGGCCCTGGCCGGGCTCACGGGCGCCTTCGGCCCACCGACCCAAGAGACGCCGGAGAAATACTACCACGCCTGGATGCTCGGCGACGTCAACATCTACTGCGCCTTCCATCCCTCGGAAAACGGCGGCGACGTCAGCCTTTTCTACCAACCCATCTACGAACCCATGATGGCCGCGCACGCCAAGGCGGCCAAGGCGGCCAAGCCCGCGCCCCGGAGCAAAAAGCCGTGAACGCGCGTGAAGCCTACGCCAGCCTCGTCGCACACGGCCGGGAAAGCGCCGACCTCGCCTCGGCCCTGAGCCTGCTTTCCTGGGACCAGCAGGTCATGCTCCCCCCGGCCGCCCATCCGGGCCGGGCCGCGCAGATCGGAGCGCTGACCGCCGTGCTCCACCGCCGCGCCACGGACCCGCGCATCGGCGAATGGCTCGCCGCCTGCGAAGGCTCGCCCCTGACGCGCGACGCGACCACGCCCGAGGCGGCCAACCTCCGCGAATGGCGACGCGACTACGACCTGTCCGTCAAGATTCCCGAGGAACTGGCCGTGGCCCTGGCCCAGGCCGCGAGCGCCGGACAGCGAGCCTGGGAAGTCGCACGGAAAGAAAACGATTTCAAAGCGTTCACGCCGTACCTTCAAGAACTGCTTGAACTTTCGAGACGCAAGGCCGAAGCCCTCGGCTACGCCACGCAAGCCTACGACGCCCTGCTCGACGGCTTCGAGCCCGGCGAAACGGTGGCCGCCGTCGCCCCGATTCTGGCCGAACTGCGCGACGCCAGCCGCGAGCTCATCGCAAAGGCCAAGGAAGCCCCACAGCCCCGCGACCTGCCGCAAGGCCCCTACCCCCTCGCGGCGCAGCAGGCCTTTCTCGGCGAAATCACGCGCCTGCTCGGCCTGCCGCCCGAGGCCTCGCGCCTGGACGTCTCGGCACATCCCTTTTCCACCCTGATCGGCCCGCAGGATGCGCGCATCACCGTGCGCTACGACGCGACGGACTTCACCAAGGCCCTGTTCGGGGCCGTGCACGAGACCGGGCACAGCCTCTACAGCCTGGGCCACGACTGCGGCGACGCCCGCCACGGCACGCCCATGGCCGAATACGTCTCCCTGGCCGTGCACGAATCCCAGTCGCGGTTGTGGGAAAACCAGGTCGCCCGCTCGCTGCCCTTCTGGGAGCACGTGCTGCCCCTGGCCGCGAAACATTTTCCGGAGTTGGCCGGGCGCGCGCCCCGAGACGTCTTCGCCGCCGTGGGCGCGATCCGGCCGGGGCTCATCCGCGTGGACGCCGACGAGACGACCTACAACCCGCACATCGTGCTGCGCTTCGAGCTGGAGCTGGCCCTTGTGCGCGGTGACCTAGCCGTGGCCGACCTGCCCGGGGCTTGGAACGAAAAATCCCGGGACATTCTCGGCATCGTTCCGCCAAACGACGCCGCCGGCTGCCTGCAGGACGTGCACTGGGCCACGGGTGCGTTCGGCTATTTTCCCACCTACAGCCTGGGCAACGTCTACGCAGCCTGCCTGTTCGAGGCGGCGCGCGCCGCCCTGCCCGGACTCGACGCGGCCATGGCGCGGGGCGATTTCGCCCCCCTTCTTTCCTGGCTGCGGACCAACATCCACGAAAAAGGCCGGTTGCTGCGCCCCCGCGACCTCGTCGCCGCGGCCACGGGCCAGACGCCCACGGCGGGGCCGCTCATCCGCCACCTCAAAGCCAAGGCGCAAGCCATTTACGGCTTCTGATCCCCTCCCGCCGGGGCGCGCGCCGCACGGTCGCCGCGCCCCGGACCGGCTGCCCCGCATCCCGGCATTTCCTTAAAATGCGGCAATCCTGACAGGATCATCCTTGCCCCCAATCCTGTTTACGTTTATCAAACGCCTCGTTTCATTCTGTGAAACGAGGCGGGAGCGCTGGGGGAGCGCCTCCGGCCCCTGCTTCCCGCACAGGGGGGCACCTTCTCAATTTCCAGTGCAATACCGGAATATTGCCAGCCTGAGCCGGGAGTTGTACCGGCTTGTGGCATGGATCATGCTGCCCTAGGCGCGCGTTGGGGGACGCTTTTTTCGCCACGGGTTTCGTATCACTTTTTCAAACGGGGAGAACGCATGCGACGCGTATTGTTTCTGGCTATCGTCCTGTGCCTGCTCGGGCCCAAAACGGCCCTGCCGGCCAAGAATTCCGGGAAACTGGCCGTCAAGGCGGCCATGGTGACCGAATACGGCTCCGGCCGCGTGCTCTACAGCCAGGACGAGGACAAACGCATCGCCCCGGCCTCGGTGACCAAGGTCATGACCATGTACCTGGTCTTCGATCTCGTCTCCTCCGGCCAGGCCAGCTTTTCCGACAAGGTGAAAGTGAGCCGCCGCGCCGACGCCACGGGCGGGTCCACCATGAACCTGCGCGCCGGCGAAGTCGTGACCCTCGACGAACTCATGCGCGGCATGGCCGTGGCTTCGGGCAACGACGCCGCCGTGGCCGTGGCCGAGCACTTCGGCGGCGTGCCGCAGTGGGTCGACCGCATGAACCGCAAGGCCCGCGAACTGGGCATGACCAGCACCACCTTCAAGACCCCCAACGGCCTGCCCGCCCCGGGGCAGCTGACCACCGCCCGCGACCTCATGAAACTTGCCACCAGCTACCTGCGCCACTATCCGCAGGCCCTGCGCTACCACTCCACCACGGAGATCAACCATTGCGGCGCGGTCCACGGCAACACCAACCGCCTGCTCGGCGTGTGCGAGGGCGTGGACGGCATCAAGACCGGCTACGTGGGTTCGAGCGGCTACAACATCATCGCCACGGCCAAGCGCGGCGGCACCCGCATCATCGCTGTGATCCTCGGCGGGCGCACCAAGCAGGTGCGCAACCGCGAAACCGAACGCATCCTGAACGCCTCCTTCTCCGGCGCAGTCAGCACCATGCTCGCCGCCACCGACCGCCCGGCCCCCGACGACGACACCCCCGTCCCGGCGAAGATCAGACACGGCAAATCCGGCCGGCACCACACCAAGGTCCTGCGCGTGGCCGACTCCGACCACCGCTCCAAGATCAGCGCCAAACGCGGCGCTTCCGCCCGCATCGACGCCCACGACGCCAAAGTGAAGTCCTCCCGCCACGCCAAGGGCAAGACCAAGGCCACGGCGGAAAAGTCCGGCAAATCCTCTTCCCGGTCCAAGTCCAAGACCCACAAGAAGGCAGCCGCTTCCGGCCGTTAGCGCCGTAACGTCACGCTCGTCCTCCCTGGCCACACCTGGGCACGACGGGCAATTCGCGCCGCGTTCCCCCGCCTCTTCGCCGCTCCCCGGATCGCCCCGGGAAGCGGCAAGGACAGTCGCCGCCGGCCGCCTCTTGCGTGCCCGTTCCACCCGCCCAACCAACGCGGAAGGCGCTGTCCGGGACGCCCGTCCCCTGTCGCAGCGGCGTAACGCCGCGCCCCCAAACGCAACAGCATTGTTGCGCCTGCGCATACTCACATGCGACCATGCAATTCCGTGACAGCACAACAAAAATTCTGACAGCATTGACCTGAAAGAATCCTGGCGGGTACGGTTGCGTATTCCTCCAACCTCCAACCAGGAGACGCCCATGAAAGTCAGCGCGAGAAACATCATCCCCGGCAAGATCAAATCCATCACCAACGGCATGGTCAGCAGCGAAGTGGTCATCGAGATCGCGCCGGGCGTGGCCATCACCTCGGTCATCACCAAACACTCCGTCGAAGACATGGGCCTCAAGGAAGGCGAAGCGGTCAAGGCCATGGTCAAGGCCTCGAGCGTGATGCTCGTCACGGACTAGCTTCTCCGCGGCAGGACTCGGTTCGCCATACGCCAGCGCCGGCCATGTCCCGCTGCCTCGGGGCCTGGCCGGCGTTTTCGTTTCGAGGCGCCCCTGCTCCCTTGCAAGCACGCCTGCGCGGATGGCATTGTCGCCCTGCCATATCCGGCAAAAGGATGACGCCATGCGCTACGCCGCCCTGGTTGCACTATGTCTTGCCGCGAGCCTCGCGCCCAGCGCGGGATTATGCGGTTCGCGCGCCGTGTTCGACGCCGTCGTCGACGCCGCGACCCGGCGTGTCGATCCGGCGGAAAAGAAATCCGGCCGCGTGACCGCCCCGGACCGTTCGCCGCCAGAAACCGTCGCGTCCCCGGAACTGCCGCCCCTGCTGCCGGCCCTGGCCGGCTCCATCCGGCGCGTGGATACGCACGGGGAAAAGCTCGTCGCCCTGACCTTCGACTTGTGCGAGCTGGCCGACCAGGTTTCCGGCTACGACGGGGCGGTGGTGGAAGCCTTGCGCGCGGCCGGGGCCAAGGCCACCTTTTTCGCGGGCGGCAAATGGATGCGTTCCCACCCCAAACGGGCCATGGAGCTCATGGCCGATCCGCTCTTCGAAGTCGGCAGCCACGCCTGGACCCACGGCAACTTCGGCCGCCTGGACGATGCGGCCATGCGCCGGGAAATCGTCTGGGCGCAAGCCGAATACGCCCTGCTGCGGGAAAAGCTTGTGCGTCTGGCCCAGGAAAAAGGCGTCTCGCAGGCGGCACTCGCCGCCATCCCGGCCGTGCCCACGGTCTTCCGCTTCCCGTACGGCCGCTGCCGCCCCGAGGCCCTGTCGCTGCTTGCCGCCATGGGCATCAAGGCCGTGCAATGGAGCCTGACCACGGGCGATCCGGACCCCGCGTCCACGCCCGCGCGCATCGTGGACACGGTGCTCGCGCGCATCCGCCCCGGCGACATCGTCATCGGCCACGCCAACGGCAACGGCCACGGCACGGGCGAGGCCCTGCCGCGGCTGCTGACGGAACTTTCCAGGAAGGGCTACCGCTTCGTGACGGTCAGCGAACTGCTCGCCGCCGGGCGTCCCGTGACCGCCTCGGACTGCTACGATTCCCATCCCGGCGACACGGCCCGCTACGACGCCGTCTTCGGCGACGGCACCCTGCACCCGCGAAGAGCGAAGGGACAAAAGGGAACGTCAGGGGAAACGCCTCCGGCGGCCAAAGGGCTGTCGCCCTCTGGACTCCCTTAATGGTTGCAGCACATTATCATGCCGCATCGACAGCACGCGGATATTCCCCACATCCCCCTTTCGGGGTGGTCCAGGAGGGGCCCTTGGCCCCTCCTGGCCGCCGGAGGCATCTCCCCTTCATTTCTACTTGCCCGCTTCGGGCGCGGCATCCCGACGATAATGGGTGATGGAAGCGACTTTGGAATCCTTGCCCGCTTCGAGGTATTTGACGACCATGGTGTTCTTGCCGGTCACCTGGCCGATGTACGTGCCGTCGTCGTCGGCCATGTAGATCTTGTGGCCGTCGAGCACGCCAACCACGGTTTCCTTGGCCTTGGCCGAAGCTTTGGTGCCGGAGAAATTCGGGCCGTCCTGCTTGTCGATAGTCAGCGTCCAGTCCACGTGCAGGAATTTCGGCGCGTCGGACGCATCGGTATGGCCGAGTTTGCCCATGGCCACGGAGTCCGAGGCTCCTTTCCAGACGCCGGTGACGTCGGGGACGTCCTTTTCCTTCTTTTCCTTGTGCTCCCTGGCCAGCGCCGGTACGGCAACCAGGATGCAGCAGGCGAGGCAGGCGACAAGCGCAGTGCGAAAGCGGATCATAGGAACCCTCCGTTGCTCGGGTTGGGGACCGGCCCCGGAATCGGATGCGCCGCATGCGCCCCGCCGGGATTCGGACCTGCGTGATGTGGCAACTTCAGACAAGTCTTAGAAAAAAGGATGCGCCATGACAACAACCGCACAACCGATCCTCGTCGCCCGGGGCGATACGGACTGCCTGCTACTGCCGGCCATGGCCAACCGCCACGGGCTGGTCGCCGGGGCCACGGGCACGGGCAAGACCGTCACGCTGCGCGTGCTGGCCGAGGCGTTTTCCGCCATGGGTGTTCCGGTTTTCCTGGCCGACGTCAAAGGCGACCTGTCGGGCATGGCCGCGCCGGGGGGCGACAATCCCAAGATCGCGGCCCGGGCGAAGGAGCTCGGCCTGACTCTTGCCCCAAGCGCCTGCCCCGTGGCCTTCTGGGATGTGTTCGGCCGGGAAGGGCATCCGCTTCGGGCCACGGTCTCGGAGCTCGGGCCGCTGCTTTTTTCGCGCCTGCTCGGGCTCAACGACACCCAGGCCGGGGTGCTCGAAATCGTCTTCCGCGTGGCCGACGACGCGGGCATGCTGCTGCTCGACCTCAAGGACCTGCGCGCCATGACCGCGTATGTCGGCGACAACGCGGCAACGTACCGCACGCGCTACGGCAACGTCTCCGCGGCCTCGGTCGGGGCCATCCAGCGGGCGCTTCTTTCCCTGGAAGGCCAGGGCGGCGAGGCCTTTTTCGGCGAACCGGCCCTCGATCCCGACGATCTGCTCCAGACCGACGCCTCGGGACGGGGTGTGGTCAACATCCTCTGCGCGCGCACGCTCTTCGCCTCGCCCAAGGTCTACGCCGTCATGCTCCTGTGGCTCCTGGCCGAGCTTTTCGAGCGCCTGCCCGAGGTGGGCGACCCGGACAAGCCCAAGCTCGTCTTTTTCTTCGACGAGGCGCATCTGCTCTTCGACGACGCCCCGGCCGCGCTGCTGGAAAAAATCGAACTCACCGTGCGCCTCATCCGCTCCAAGGGCGTAGGCGTCTATTTCGTCACCCAGTCGCCCCTGGACCTGCCCGATACGGTGCTCGGCCAGCTCGGCAACCGCGTGCAGCATGCGCTGCGCGCCTTTTCCCCGCGCGACCAGAAGACCGTGGCCGCCGCGGCCGACACGTTCCGGCCCAATCCGAAGCTCGACGCCAAGGCGGCGCTGACGGCGCTCGGCGTCGGCGAGGCGCTGGTCTCCTGCCTCGACGCGCGCGGTGAGCCAAGCGTGGTGCAGCGCGCCCTGGTCGTGCCGCCGGCAAGCCGCATGCTGCCCCTAAGCGACGCCGAACGCGAGGCCATGGTACGCGCCTCGCCCCTTTACGGGCACTACGAGCAGGCCATCGACCGGGATTCGGCCTTCGAGATGCTCAAGTCCCGCGCCGAGGCCCGGGAAACGCAAGCCGCGCCCCAAAAGGAAAAACCGTCCCAGGCCGAAAAGCTCGTCATCGGCATGGCCCAAAGCGCCCTGCGCTCCATCGGCACGCAGATCGGCCGCCAGATCGCCCGCGGCGTCCTGGGCGCCCTGTTTGGGGGGCCGAGGCGTTAAGCGGAGAGAGAAAAGATGGGGAAAAGATGCCTCCGGCGGCCAGGAGGGGCCGAGGGCCCCTCCTGGCC
>JAEWPX010000132.1 GCA_023399375.1 Pseudomonadota bacterium
TCATTCTCGACGAGCTGCACCGCTTTTCCAAGGCGCAGCAGGATTTCTTCCTGCCGCTGCTCGAAACCGGCGAGATCGTGCTTTTAGCCACCACCACGGAAAACCCGTCCTTTTCCGTGACGCGCCAACTCCTGTCGCGGCTGCACGTGTTCCGGCTGCGGCCCTTGTCCCACGCCGAACTCCTCATCCTCGCCGAGCGCGGTGCCAAGGAGGCGGGCATGGACCTCGCCCCGGAAAGCCTGGAAGTCATGGCCATGCTATCCTCGGGCGACGGCAGGACGCTTCTCAATCTCGTGGAATTCGCCGCCGCCCTGCCTGAGGCGATGCGCGCGCCCGAAGAACTCAAGAAACAGCTGCCCGAGGCCCTGGCCCGGGGCGACCGCGACGGCGACTCGCACTACGAACTGGCCTCGGCCATGATCAAGTCCATCCGGGGCAGCGACCCGGACGCCGCGCTCTACTATCTCGCCTGTCTGCTGGAATCCGGCGAGGATCCGCGCTTTTGCTGCCGCCGGCTCATGATCTCGGCCTCGGAGGACGTGGGCCTGGCCGATCCCATGGCCCTGCCCCTGGCCGTGTCCGCGGCCGAGGCAGTGGAGAAGATCGGCATGCCCGAAGGGTTCATCCCCCTGGCGCAGACGGTCGTCTATCTGGCGCTGGCTCCCAAGAGCAACAGCAGCTACGCCGCCTACCTCGCCGCGAAAAAGGACATCATGCAGTCCGGAGTCAAGCCCGTGCCCCTGCACCTGCGCAATCCGTCCACGCGTCTGCAACGGGAGTGGGGCTTCGGCAAGGGCTACAAGTATCCCCACGCCTATCCCGACGCCTGGGTGGACCAGGAGTACATGCCCGAGGAACTGGCCGGCCGGCAGTATTACACGGCCAAGGACCAGGGCCTGGAGCCGCGTCTGGCCGCCAGGCTGGCCCGGCTGCGCAAGGGACGGTCCTGATCCGCCCCGGGCGGGAATATTGACCGCTGCCGGAGTCCTGCCGGGTCAAAAAGATACGCCGGCCCGGATGAGCCGGGACGGCCTCTCGCGCGTTTTGCAACGACGGAAGGCCTTGCGGGGCCGGACAAAAGTCGCCAGCGCCCGGTCTTGCCGGGGTGTTGCAAAAAAGCTACTTTTTCAGGCGTGGTCCGGCACGACGCCGGACGCCTTGTTCGGAAAGCGTCCCGGCGCGCCGCGCCGCCCGCCTTTCCCCACACGTCCCGGCGCCGGATGCGACACGCTTCCGGCCGGGGCCATACCCGGACGCGTGACGCCATGAACGACCCCCGCTTCGAGGCCTTTTTCACCGGACCCGCCCGGGAATACCTGATCCGGGCCATCGACCTCGCCCTGGAGGAGGACGGGCCGGACCTCACCTCCCAGGCCGTTTTCGCCCCGGACGACCGGCTGGCCGCGCGCATCGTGGCCAAGGAGGACACCCTCGTGGCCGGGCTGCCCATCCTGCCGCTGGTGCTTGAGCGCATGGGCGACGCCGCGCGCTGCGAGGTCGCCTTTTTCGCCGCCGACGGCGACGCCGTGCCGGACCGCACGGTCGTCGCCGCCATCACCGGCCCGGCCGTGACGCTGCTCAAGGCCGAACGGGTCATGCTCAATTTTCTCTGCCATCTCTCCGGCATCGCCAACCGGGTCCGCCAGGCCACAGCCGCCCTCGGCGGCGGCAGGACCCGGCTGCTCGACACGCGCAAGACCCTGCCCGGGCTGCGCTATCCCGAGAAATATGCCGTGCTCGTCGGCGGCGGCGTCAACCACCGCAAAAACCTGGCGGAAATGCTCATGTTCAAGGACAACCACATCGACCGGGCCGGCGGCATCCCGCAGGCCATGGCCGCCTTGCGCAAAGCCTACCAGGGAAAGATGGACAAGATGCCGCCCGTGGAAATCGAATGCCGCACCCTGGAGGAGGTCGGGCAGGCCGTGGCCGAGCGGCCGGCACGGATCATGCTCGACAATATGGACATGGAGACCATGCGCAAGGCGCTTTCCATGGTGCCGCAGGGCATCGAGACGGAGGTCAGCGGCGGGGTGGACCTCGCGGCGCTTGCCTCCATCGCGACTCTGGGCGCGGATTTCGTGTCCGTGGGGCGCATCACCCATTCCGCGCCGAGTGCCGATTTCAGCATGCTGCTCAAGGAGACCACAGCCCCATGAACGACGCATCCGTCACGCAGCGCATCACGGACATTCGCCGCGCCCGCGGCGAGTCCCTGGCCATCCTCGCGCACCACTACCAGCGCGACGCCGTGGTCGCCCACGCCGACATCCTGGGCGACTCCCTGGAGCTTTCCCGCAAGGTGGCCGGGCTTTCGGCCAAGGACATCGTTTTTTGCGGCGTGTTTTTCATGGCCGAGACCGCGGCCATGCTGGCGAAACCCGGGCAGCGGGTGCACATTCCCTCGCCGGACGCCGCTTGCGTCATGTCCGAGATGGCTCCGGCCGCCCTCGTCGATACGGTGCTCGATTGCCTTGCCGCGGCCGGACGCGACGTGTTGCCGCTGACCTACGTCAACTCCTCCGCCGCGGTCAAAGCCGTGGTCGGGGCGCGGGGCGGGTCGGTGTGCACCTCGGCCAACGCCGGCAAGATGCTCCGCTGGGCGCTCGACCAGGGACGCGGCGTGCTCTTTTTGCCCGACAAGATGCTCGGGCAAAACACCTGCGACGCCCTGGGCGTGCCCGTGGAAAAACGCTGCATCCTCGACGTGCGCGGCGGCGGGGAGCGCCTGGACCTCGAAGCCGCGGGCAAGGCCGAAGTGCTTTTTTGGCCCGGGCAGTGCGTCATCCATTCGCGCTTCAAAGCCCGCGACATCGCGGCCGCGCGCGCCGCGCACCCGGGCGTCAAGGTGGTGGTCCATCCCGAGTGCGCCCCCGAGACCGTGCAGGCCGCGGACGCCGCCGGATCCACCTCGTTTATCATCAAGTACGTGGCTGAGGCCCCGGCCGGGGCCGAGATCGTCATCGGCACGGAAATCAATCTCGTTTCACGGCTCGCCCGGCGCTACCAGGGCGAAAAGACCATCCGTCCGCTTTGCGTGTCCGGCTGCTCCAACATGGCCAAGGGCACGGAAGAGAACCTGCTGGCCAAGCTCGAGACTTTGGACACCGCCGCACCCGTGACCGTGCCCGAAGACGTGCGCGGACCGGCCACGGCGGCGGTGGCCAAGATGCTTGAAGTTTCGGCCTGATACGGCCGGAAAGGGAGAACGCGCGATGGTCTACCGCATGCACGCAAACGCCCTGGTCGTGGGCTCGGGACTGGCCGGCCTCACGGCCGCGCTGACGCTTGCCGATCACGGCCTGGAAGTGATCCTGCTCACCTCCGGCGACGACCTCGACGACGGCAACAGCGCCCTGGCCCAGGGGGGCATCGTCTTTCGCGGCCCGGACGACTCGCCGCAACTGCTCGAACGCGACATGTTCACCTGCGGCTGGCGCTACAATTCGCCCCGCGCCGTCAAGTACCTGGCCAAACGCGGCCCGCAGGTGGTCCAGGAAATGCTCATCGACCGCCTGCAACTGCCCTTCGACCGCAAGGGCGACGGCTCCGGCTGGCACCTGGGCAAGGAGGGCGGCCACAGCGTGTCGCGCATCCTGCACATGGCCGACCGCACCGGGCGCGCCATCATGGAAGGGCTCATGGCCGCGGTCAAGGCCCACCCGAACATCAAGATCCTGGTCAAGCGCACGGCCGTGGACCTGCTCACCTCCCATCACCACGCCACGTTGCTCGAATTCAAGTACCAGCTGCTCAACCAGTGCCTGGGGGCCTACGTCTTAAACGAGGTCTCGGGACAGGTGGAAACGATCCTGGCCGACTTCACCGTGCTCGCCACGGGCGGTTGCGGCAGGCTCTTCCTGCACACCTCCAACACCCGTTCCTCCATCGGCTCGGCCCTGGCCATGGCCTCGCGCGCCTTCGCCAAGGTCATGAACGTGGAGTACGTGCAGTTCCACCCGACCACGCTTTTCCACCGCGCCGACCGCCGGTTGCTGATTACCGAGGCCCTGCGCGGCGAAGGGGCGCGGCTGGTCAACGACCGGGGCGAGCCGTTCATGACGCGCTACGACCCCCGCGCGGACCTCGCCCCGCGTGACATCGTGACCCGGGCCATCCTGGCCGAGATGCTCAAGACCGACCACGACTGCGTCTACCTCGACGTGGCCAACTACGTGAAAAACGTGGCGGAACACTTCCCCACGGTGTGCAAGGGCTGCCTCGATCTCGGCATCGACGTCACGAAGCAGCCCATTCCGGTGGTACCGGCGGCGCACTATTTCTGCGGCGGCGTGCTCACGGACAACGCCGGCCGCACGACCCTGGAACGGCTCTACGCCGCAGGGGAGTGCGCCTGCACCGGCATCCACGGGGCCAACCGCCTGGCGAGCACGTCGCTTCTCGAATGCCTACTGTGGGGCTACAGCGTGGGCCAGGACATCGGCAAGCGGGCGGGGCACAAGGTCACGCTCGGCCGCCGGCTCGTGGACAGCATCCCGGACTGGGTGAGCCCGGGCTCCAACCAGAACGAGGACCCGGCGCTCGTTGCCCAGGACTGGGCCACCATCCGCAATACCATGTGGAACTACGTGGGCATCAACCGCTCGTCCTCGCGCCTCAAGCGCGCCTTCGAAGACTTGCGCGAGCTCAACAAGCACCTGCACGACTTCTATCGCGAAACGCCGCTTTCCAAGGCCATCGTGGACCTGTTCCACGGCTGTCAGGCCGCCTACACCATCACCATCGCGGCCATGCAGAACCGCCGTTCGCTCGGTTGCCACTTCCGCATCGACTGACGCGTCAACAAAAAAATCCCGGCTCGCACCGGGATTTCCTACATCCTCCCCCCTTTCGGGGTGGTCCAGGAGGGGCCCTTGCCCCTCC
>JAEWPX010000136.1 GCA_023399375.1 Pseudomonadota bacterium
TGCTGCTCGGGGGGCTTTTGTGCGTCAACATGGCCGGGCCCGTGATCATGGTCTGGTACGCGGCCATGGCCCGCGACCTCTACACGGCCACGGCGGACAAGGACCTCGCCGCCCTGACCGCCGCCCACGAGCTGGAAAATGCCCTGCTCAACCAGAAGGGCTACGCCACCTACTACTATCTGAGCCAGGACCCGACCTGGCTCGTCAAGCTCGACGAGAGCCGCCGCGCCTTCGCGCTGTGGCTTGAGCGCATGCGCCAGCAGGTGGACGCGCCCGAGGCCGTGGCCCTGCTCGACGGCATCGACGCCGCGTACAAGGAATACGCCGCGGCCAAGGACAATGTCATCAGCCTCTACCAGCAGGGGCGGGTGGAGGCGGCCAAGGGCCAGCACTGGGCCGTGCGCGACGATTTTGACGGCGTCCGCGAGCTGTGCGACCGCTTCAAGGAATTCTTCCGGGCGCGCATGCGCGAGACGGGCGAGGTGTACATCGAGCGCACGAACATGGTCATGGGCGTGGCCGTGATCGGCGTGCTCATCAACGCCACCTTGGGCTTTTTCCTGGCCTACGTCCTGGTCGGGCAGATCCTCGACCCCATCCGCCGCCTGGCCCGGGGCGATCGGGGCAAGGAGCCGCTGGCCGGATTTTCCGACGAGGTCAAGGCCATCGGCCAGAAGTTCCACGACCTGGAGAAGGACGTGGACAAGGCGCAGATGGACCTGGAGCAGAGCCGGGGCCACCTCATGCAGTCCGAGAAGCTGGCCATGGCCGGCCGGCTGGCCGCGGGCGTGGCCCATACCATCCGCAACCCCCTGACCTCGGTCAAGATGCGGCTTTTCTCCCTGGAGCGCGGCCTCAAGCTCGATCCCTCCCAGAAGGAGGATTTCGAGGTCATCGCCGAGGAGATCGGCCACATCGACACCATCGTGCGCAATTTCCTGGAATTCGCCCGGCCGCCCAAGCTCACGGCCCAGCCCGTGAGCCTTTCGGCCGTGGTCGATACCACGCTCAACCTGCTGAAGCACCGTCTGGAATCCTACAACGTGGAAGTGACCGTGGAGCGGGCCAGGGCCTTGCCGGAAATAAACGCCGACCCCGACCAGCTCAAGGAGGCTCTCGTCAACCTCGTGCTCAACGCCTGCGAGGCCATGGTCGAGGGCGGGCGGCTGCGCATCCGCGAGGAAACGGGCGTGCTCGAACCGCACGGCCGCATCGTGGCGCTGCGCGTGACGGACAGCGGCCCGGGCGTGGACCCGGCCCTGTTCGAGAGCGTGTTCCAGCCGTTTTTCACCACCAAGGGCGAGGGATCGGGCCTGGGGCTGCCCATCGTCAAGCGCATCGTCGAGGAACACGGCGGCTGGATCACCATCCAGTCCCCGCCCGGCGACGGGACGACGTTCACCATGGTTTTTCCGTGCGAAGGGGAGCGGGGATGGCACAGGTCCTGATCGTGGACGACGACCATCAGCTGCGCATGAGCTTCGAGCGGCTGCTCGTCGCCGAGGGCTACGACGTGCGCACCGCCTCCTCGGGCGAAGCCGGCATCGCCGCGGTGCGCGAAGCCCTGCCCGACGTGGTGGTCATGGATGTGCGCATGCCCGGCATTTCGGGGCTCGAGGCCTACGCCGCCATGCGCGAGATCGAGCCGCGCCTGCCCGTGATCATCATGACCGCCTTCGGCACCACGGACATCGCCATCGAGGCCACCAAGATGGGGGCCTACGACTATATTCTGAAGCCCTTCGACATCCCCGAGACCCTGCGCCTGATCGACAAGGCCGTGGCCGCCGGCCGGGCCATGCGCGCCCGGGTGGCCGTGGGCGAGGAGGGCGCGGCGGCCGCGGCCGAAGCCATCATCGGCAAAAGCCCGGCCATGCAGGAACTCTACAAGGCCATCGGCCGCGCGGCTCCGACGGACGCCACCGTGCTCGTGCGCGGCGAATCCGGCACCGGCAAGGAGCTCGTGGCCCGGGCGCTCTACCAGCACTCCCAGCGCGCCGGAAAGCCGTTTCTGGTCATCAACTGCGTGGCCATCCCCGAGTCCCTGCTCGAATCCGAGCTGTTCGGCTACGAAAAGGGTGCGTTCACCGGCGCGGCCGGGCGCAAGGTGGGCAAGATCGAGCAGGCCAACCACGGCACGGTCTTTCTCGACGAGATCGGCGACATGCCGCTGACCATCCAGGCCAAGCTGCTGCGCCTGCTCCAGGAACGCAACGTGGAGCGTCTGGGCGGGCGTCAGGTCATTCCCGTGGACGTGCGCATCATCGCCGCCACCAACCGCGACCTCGAAGACGCCGTGCGCCAGGGGCTTTTCCGCGAAGACCTCTACTACCGCCTGAAGGTGGTGACGCTGTCGTTGCCGCCCCTGCGCGAGCGCCCCGGCGACATCCCGCTGCTCGTGCGCTACTTCCTCGACCGCTTCTCCCGCGACATGGGCCAGCCCGACCCGGGCGCATCCGAGGCCGCCGTGGAGTTCCTGAAGGCCCAGCCCTGGCCGGGCAATGTCCGGGAACTGGGCAACACGGTCAAAAAGGCGCTGATCTTCAACCTCGGCGCGCCGCTTGGCCTCGACGAAGTGAAAAAGGCCCTGGACGAGCCGATGCGCAACGGGGCCGCCACCGGCGGCGATCCTGAGGAAAGCGTGTCGCTTCTTATTCGCCGCGAGCTGGCCTCGGGCCGGGAAAGCCTGTTCGAGGACCTGATGGACCGTTTCGGCCAGCAGGTTATCCGCGAGGCCCTGACGGCCACGGGCGGCAACCGCAGCCAGGCCGCGCGCCTGCTCGGGCTCTCGCGCCCCACGCTTCTGGCCAAGATCGAGAAATACGGCCTGCGCATCGAGTCCCGCGTGCGTCAAGCCGACTGATTCCCCGCCGACGCCTTCCCGTTTTTACGTCCTGTAAAAAATGCTGACACCCCCTGCTGGCTTGGAGGTGTCGGGTTTTCTTGCAAGTTCATTTTTTCCCATGAGATATCCGCGTGTTGCTCAGGCGTTGCCGGCGCGGTTTCCTGGCACGGGAGTTGCGATGGCAAGACCAAACCTTGTCAGGAGACCGTGGTGGATCGTCCAAGGGCAACGCTGGTCATCGCCGAGAGAAACGCCAACATCCGGGAGCTTCTGCGCCGGGAATTCGGACGCGAGGGCTACGCCGTGTTGACGGCGGGCTCCGGCGCCGAAGTCCTGTCGCACCTGTCCCTGGCGGAGAAGGTGGACATTCTCGTGCTCGACGCCGAGATGGGCGGTCCCGACGGCTCGGCCCTTGTGTCGCAACTGGAGCGGGCCTTTCCCCAGGTGCCCGTGGTGCTGCACGGCTTCGCCGGTTTCGAGGCGGGGCAGGGCGGCGTGGCCCGGGTGGAGAAGGGCGGCGACTTCGAGCGCTTAAAAAGCACGGTGCGCGAAGTGTTGCGGCCTCGGGACGGCAACGGCTGAAGGGACAGGGGCGGCAAGGGGAAAGGGGTTCGGACCGGCGCGGCGCGACGCCGTGCGGTCGGGCCGGGGAAGCGCTACGCAAACATGGAGGAAGTGAAAATGGGGTTCGGCAGGCAAGTTTTTGAGTTCCTGAAAGCGGCGTCGGTCGCGCACGCCCAGTGGGACCTGGAAGTGTCCACGTCCATCATCAAGAACAGGAAAAAGCTCCTTTTCCTCATGATTCTGGCCCTGCCCATCCTGGCGGTGTCCTTTGTCGAGGCGGGAGACTTCATCGGCAGCAAGACGGCGTACGGGCCGGCGTTCTACACCACCCAGATTTTTCTCGTCTCCATCGCCGTGGGTTTGGCCGCGGGCCTGATCACGGGCTGCATCGGCGCGGGCGGCGGCTTCATCATCACCCCGGCGCTCATGGCTGCGGGCGTCAAGGGCATCCTGGCCGTCGGCACCGACCTTTTCCACATCTTCGCCAAGGCCATCATGGGCACGGCCGTGCATAAAAAGCTCGGCAACGTCTCGGTCAAGCTGGCCGTCGCCTTCCTGGTCGGCTCGGGCGCGGGCACCTTTGTCGGCGGCGCCATCAACAAGGGCCTCTACAACAAGGACCCGTTGCTCTCCGAGTTCTTCATCAGCACCATCTATGCGGTCCTGCTCGGCTTCCTCGGCTTCTACGCCCTGTTCGACTACCTCAAGGCCAGCCGCAAGGACTCCGGCGACGCCCACGGCGGCAGCCACGGCGGCCCGGCCGGCACCACCGGCATGGCGCTCAAACTGCAAAACCTCAACGTCGCCCCCATGATCACCTTCGACGAGGACTTCGTCCCCGGCGGCAAGCGCATCTCCGGCTGGATCGTGGCCGCGGGCGGCATGATCGTCGGCATCCTGGCCGCGCTCATGGGCGTGGGCGGCGGCTTCGTCACCTTCCCCATGTTCGTTTACGTCTTCGGCGTGTCCTCCATGACCACGGTCGGCACGGACATCCTCCAGATCATCTTCACCGCGGGCCTCGGCGCCATCGCCCAGTACGCCATCTATGGCTATGTGTTCTACACCCTGGCCATGGGCATGCTGCTCGGTTCGCTCCTCGGCATCCAGGTCGGCGCGCTGACCACCAAGGTGGTCAAGGGCATCCACATCCGCGGCTTCTACGCCATGTCCATCATCGCCGGCTTCATCAACCGCGCCGCGACGCTGCCCAAGAAGTTCGTGGAGCTCGAGTACATCAACATGTCCAAGGAACTGGTGTCCGGCATCGAGTTCGTGGGCAACATCGTGTTCTGGATCGTGGTGGCCATCTTCGGCGCCTGGGTCATCGGCAAGTTCATCGTCAATATCGGCGCCCTGCGCCAGGAGGGGTAACGGCATGCTCGTCACGGACAAGAAACTCTTCATCAAGGGCTTTGTGCTGCTGGGGTCGTTCGCCGTGGTGTTCTTCCTGATCTTCAGCCCGATCTTCCCGGGCGGGGTCAATGGCCTGCACTTCTCCGACGACCTTTTCAACAAGCTGTCCAAGGGCTCGTCCTACTTCATCCCCAAGGTGGCCGCCGAAGCCAAGCAGTACGAGGGCAAGCAGATCAGCGTGGAGGTGAAGTTCAAGACTCCCGAAGACGCCAAGCTGGCTCAGACGCTCATCGGCAAGGTCGGCGGCACGGCCGAGCCCAAGGGCGAAACCGTGGCCGTGAGCGGCGACCTGGGGGCCATGCTGGCCAAGGTCCTCGAAGGCGCGGACGAATTGTACAAGGATCAGGACACCCAGCTCCAGGCCTTCTACGGCATGGACGGCAAGAAGGCCATGAAGGGCTGGTGGACGACGTTTACGGCCATGATCAAGCCCTTGCAGCGGGCCAAGATGATCGAAGAGGCCAACATGCTCAACACGGTGAACCAGAAGGCCATCGAGCCGGCTTACAACTTCTACGGTATCCCGGCCGAGAGCATCATGACCAAGATTCCCACGGTCACCGGCCTGCTGGTGTTCTACGTCGTCTACACCATGTGGTACGGCTTCGCCATCTTCGACATCTTCAACGGGATCGGGCTCTCCATGAGCAAGTCCAAGATCAAGAAGGAAGCGTAAACCCCGCGCTCCTCCATAAACGCGAAGCCCCGGACCGCGCGCGGTCCGGGGCTTCGTCTTTTGGCGCCGGGCGGGCGCGATTATTCGATGAGGCCGAGATTCTTGAGCAGGTGCAGCAGCATGTGCTTGTCGATGGGCTTGGGCACGTAGGAGGTGGCCCCGCCTTTGTAATAGGCCTCCACCACGTTTTTCGGGTCGTCGAGCGCCGTGGTCATGATGACCTTGGCTTCGTTGGCCGGCAGGATGCCGCGCTCCTTTTCGATGGCGCGGATGGAGCGCAGGGCCGTCTGCCCGTCCATTTCCGGCATCATGATGTCCATGCAGACCAGGTCGTAGGGGTTGGCGTCGTCCAGGGACTGGGTGAAGGCCTGGACGGCCTCGAGTCCGTTGACCGCGATGTCCACTTCGCCGTAGGGGCCGAGAATTTTCTGGAGGATCTTGCGACTGGTGAAGTCGTCCTCGACTACGAGCACACGCATCAATGCCTCCCTGGAACGCTTGGGTCGCCGTGTCCCGCGTGGCGGGCGTCGGGGAGGCGGCCCTGCCGCGCATCCCCGATAGGATTTTTCTAGGCCCAACGGCGGGAAAAGGCAATGCGTCGGCCGGGAAGCCGGCGCACGGCTTGCCACGGGGCGGGAAGGCGCGTAAAAAAAGAGTTTGCGCACGCCGCGCGTCACGGAGCGAATACATGGGTTTGGGACTCGATTACGTCTTTTTCGCCGCGAGCAACGTTGCGCCGCGTTGGCACGAGACTTGGCCGTTCGGCCCCGGCCTGGAGGAGGGCCTGCTGTCCGTGGTGCTCAAGGGGCTTTTCATCCTCGCCATCCTCGGCGGCATGGCTTGGCTTTTGCGTTACCTGTTCGGGCCGGGCGGGCCGCTTCGCGACAAGGAGTTCGACGAGCCCGATCCCGAAGACCCGGCGCGCCGCGGCGCTCCGGACGACCGGGAGGGCGACGGGCGGCGCGAACCATGATCGCGCGGACCCTTGACTGGTTCGAGGACTTCGTCCGCCAGGGGGACATGGGCGATCCCCGGGATGTGACCCGGCTGGAGCTCAAGCGGCGACATTGCCTGCTGGTTATGGCCGAGGCCCGCGAGCAGGCCCGCGAACTCGGGCTTTCGCCGCGCCTGGCCGACCTGGCCACCGTGGCCGGGCTCGTCCACGATACGGGGCGCTTTCCCCAGTACCGGCGCTGGAAGACGTTTCGCGACGCAAAAAGCGCCAACCACGCGGTTCTCGGAACCATCGCCCTGCGCCTGGGCGGCGGCCTGGACGGCCTCGACGCACGGGACCGCCGTCTGGTGCGCATGGCCGTCGTGGCGCACAACCGCCGCTCGCTCCCAGGGACGCTCCTGCGCGGCGGCGACGCCGAGGCCCTCGTGCTTTCGCGCATCGTGCGCGATGCCGACAAGATCGACATCGTGCGCATCATGCTCGAACATTTTCGAACGCCGGGCGAGAAGGACGACGTGGTGGTCCTCGGCCTGCCCGACGCGCCGGAGCGCTACAACCCGGCCATCGTCGCCGACATCCGGGCCGGACGCATCGGCGACTACAACGCCATGGAGACGGTCAACGACTTCGTTCTGCTGCTGCTGAGCTGGGTCAACGACATGTCCCACGCGCGTACCGTGCGGCTCTTTTTCCGGCGCGGCCATGTCCGGGAGCTTTTCGACCAGCTTCCCGACACCCCCGCCATGCGCGATTTCGACGCGTGGTACCACGACCGCTATGCCCCCGGGGCCTCCTGACCGGACAACGAGGCGCGCCATGGATTTTTCCCCCATCCTGTTCGACACCGTGGTCATCGTCAGCAAGAACGAGGAAAACGCCCGCCGCGACCGGCGTACCCTGGCCTCCTTCCGGCCCAGGCGCGTGGAGCAGTTCGCCTCGGGCGAGAAGGCCATGGAATTCCTCGTCGCCAATCGCGTGGACGTGGTGCTCCTCGACAGCCAGCTCGAGGACATGGAGGGCATCCAGTTTCTGCGCCTGAGCCGCCGCGACCTGCGCCTCAAGGACGTGCCCATCGTCATGGTCACGGCCCAGAGCCAGCGGGACAAGGTGCTCGACGCCATCGCCGTGGGCTGTGCCGGCTACATCCTGCGCCCCTATTCCGAGGAGACCTTCGCCAAGCACGTTCTGCGCGGCTGCCAGGTGGAGCGCGTGACCGAGATCGAGCGCCAACAGATCGAGGACGCCCGGGAAATGGTGGCCATGGGCAACTTCGACGACGCCATCGAGGCCTTCGAGGAGATCATCTCCGAACAGAACATGGCCCAGAAGTACTATGACATGGGCTGTCGCTGCCTCGTACGCCAGAAGTACGGCCAGGCCATCATCGCGTTCAAGAAGGCCATCAAGATCAACGACCTCTTCGCCGAGGCCTACAAGGGCCTGGCCGACGCCTACAAGGGCAAGGGCGAGCTGGACGAGTTCAAGCGCTACCTGCAGAAGGCGGCCGAAATCCATGCGCAGTTCAACCACATGGAAGAAACCAAGGAACTTTTCATCGAGATCCTGAAGTACGACGCCAACACGCCCAACCCCTTCAACTCCCTGGGCGTCAAGCTGCGCAAGAGCGGCGACCTTGCCGGGGCGCTGCACGCCTACGAGCAGGCCCTGTCCCTGACCCCGGACGACGAGAACATCCATTTCAACATGTCCAAGGCCTATTACTTCATGGGCGACACGGAACGGGCCAAGGTCAGCGTGGACAAAGCCCTGGCCATCAGCCCCGGTTTCGAGGAGGGGCGCAAGCTCTACCGCAAGCTCTTCGGCCGTGAATACCCCCGCGACGCCGCCGCGCCCGCCAAGGCACGCGCGGCCGAGGCCGCGTCCATGCGCGACGTCTGACGACGGGCGTGCGAGAGGGGAAGCCGGGGAGAAGAGGGAAGATGCCTCCGGCGGCCGGGAGGGAATGATCCCCTCCCGGAGCCTCCTCGACGAGAGGGGCAGGGGGCTGTGGACGCCGCCGCTTACGCGGCGCCTCGTTCGTAGGGTCCGCATTGCCGCGCTGCCAGCATCCTGATTTTACGCAAATTCTCTTTTTGTGTGCGTCCTTCGGACGCATGGTTTCTCCCATCCTCCCCTTTGTTCTTGCTTTTCGTTGTCAAATGGCGCAAGGAAGTTATATCGTTGCCTGTTGGAGATGCTGCAAGCGATCTGGAGGGAACCCATGTCTCAAGATTCTTCGCTTGTCACGATTGAGGATGTCGAAGGTCTTTACTATAAGACGACGCTCGACTTCACAGGCGGCACGCATTTTGAGGTGGGGCAGGCGTACGCGCAAGCGATCGTTGCTATCAAGCCGACCTATGGCGCGATCATCGACAATTTTCTGCTTCTCTCCGAGGAAGCTGCACCGGATCATCCGCAGCTCGAAACGCTCGTTTCACAGGCGAAGAACCTCATTGCGGACATGCCGCAGGCCTATGTTCAAGAGCTTCTCGGCATGACGACCGTTTTCAATTATCCCATCGACAAGCTGGGCGACGGTTTTTTGTCGGCCAATGAACTGCTGGTGTTCGAAGTCGTGCATGACGTCATCGATCCGGGCAGCTGCTCGGCGACGGCCGTCACTGCCGACGCCTCGGCCACGGGAGCGACGCTTGTCGGGCGCAATCTGGATTGGTACGACATGCCCGGCGTCTCGGAGCTGCACAACGTGCAGTTGTATGCCAATGCCGATGCGACCTACGACATCGCGGGGATCGGGATTCTCGGCCAGCTGTTTCCCGTCTCGGCTTTCAGTGAAAAGCACATCTCCGGGGCCGTGCTCGACAGCGACATGCAGCGGGGATATTTTCCGACGGAAGGGGCCACTTCCTATCTTGCCGACATGCGCTATGCGCTGGAACACTGCGACACGCTGGACGGCGTGGCCTCTTATCTCCTCAACCAGCAAAACACCCATTCCTACATCGGATTTCTCGCCGATGAAAACACCGCCGTCGTCCTGGAGAACGACCTGGAGCATCCCGAAGCCAAGGGGCTGCGCTTTGACGATTCGGTCCTGCGCGACGGCACGACCTGGGCGTATCCGGACACCCTCGTGGCCGTGAATTCCTTCATGCTGCCGGGGACGACGGACGATTTTACCGGGGCGGCGGCCAACGAAAAGCGGTTTGCCAGCTACGAAACCCTGTTCGAGTCCAAGCTGGCGGCGCACGACATGCTCGATATGCGCGATGTCCAGGACATCGTTTCCTACGCCGGCACGGACGGCATCGCGAAAAGTTCGGGAGCCATCTACCGCGCCACGAACGATTATCCCACCTATCAGTCCTATGTGCTGGATATGGGCTCCCTGGAGCTCGTGGCCAGTTTCGGCCCCACCAGCGGAAATCCTCCCGTGCCGCAGTACGTGCAGGTTTTCGCCTCCGGTCCCTTCTAGCGCCTAGCGCCCCTCGCGCGTCTTGCCCCGCGATTCCAGATACGCCACCAGCCTGTCCTGCCAGCGCGCGAGCGCGGCCGAGAGCGGCAGGCTCACGCAGCACAAGACGATCATACCCACAAACGGGGGCATGTGCACGCGCAGCGCGTCCGCGCCGTAGCCGAGCAGCGGCTGGTGCAGCAGATAGAAGCTGTAGGATGCGGCGGCCGCAGCGGCCACGGCCGGCTTTGCGCCCCACGTGGCCATGCGCGGCCAGGAAAAGAGCATGCCGGCCACGCCCACGCAGGCCGCCGTCAGCAGGATGTGGGCAAAGGGCATGGGCAGGGCGTTTTTGAAGAGAATGGCCAGGGGCAGGGAGAGATAGGCCAGGGCGGCGAAGGCCATGCGCCAGGACGTCGGCACGCCCGTGGCCGGTTCGACGCCTTCGCCCGAGGCGGCGCGCGCCTTCCAGGCCATGGCGAAGGCCATGCCCAGGGCGAATTCCGGCAGCCGGTAGGGCAGATTGAAGTAGAACATGTAGTCGAAGAGCGCGGCCGTGTGGTTCACCTTGGCCGCAAGCGCCAGCACGAGCCACAGTCCCCAGGAGGCGCACAGGCAGGCGATGGCGGCGCGGCGCGGGCCGACGGCGCGGAAAAGCCGCAGCAGCAGGGGAAAGGCGAGGTAGAACTGGGCGAGCAGCCCCATCCACCACAGCGCCGGCACCAGGCAGAAGAACCGGGCCGGGTCGAAGGTCTGGACGAAGAAGATCTTTTCGCCGACGCAGGCACCGAGGGCCGCGAAGGGCATGGTCCCGGCCACGAGCGCGACGAGGCTCCACAGGGCCAGGGAAATGTAGTACTGGGGCACGATGCGCCCGAAGCGGCGGCGGAAGAAGTCGAAAAAGGCCAGGGGCGGCTTGCCGCCGGGGTCGGCGTGGGGCAGGGTCAGCACGAAGCCCGTGATGGCGTTGAACACCACCACGCCGAGGTAGCCCTGACTCATGATGTCGCCGAGCAGGGGCCCAAAGGGGTTTTGCGCGCCGCCTTCGGGCAGCACGGTCCACAGGTGGTAGAAGAAGATGCCGGCCATGGCCAGCACCCGAATGCTTTCGATCTGCGTGACGCGCCGCTGCATGGCCACTCCTTGCGCTTGAAGATGGAGTATCGTGCTACGAGCCTGGAATTTGTCGCAAAACCCGAGAATAGGCAAGAAGGGGGACGGCCGTGCGCGTAACCTTTGTCGGCGTGGGCGAGGCTTTTGACGAAACCTTGCCCAATACGAGCCTGATCGTTGCAGGGCGCAGCCCGACGGGGCGCGCGAGCGTATTGCTCGATTGCGGCTTCACCGCGGCGGCGGCCTTTTTCGCCTGCCCGGGCATCGCCTTGGCGGACCGGGAGTCCGGGCCGGACGCGGTGTGGATTTCCCATTTCCACGGCGACCATTATTTCGGCCTGCCCTATCTTCTGGCGCGGCTGCACGAGTCCGGGCGCACGCGCCCTCTCGGCGTTTGCGGCGGTCCGGGAACGGAAGGGAAGCTCGGCGCGGTGCTGGACATGGCCTATCCGAACCTGCGCGCCAAGCTCCGCTTCGCCTTGGAGCCGAAAAGCGTTTCCCCGGGCGAGGCCTTTTTCCTGGCCGGTTTCCCGGCGCAGGCGGCCCTGGCCGGGCATGGCGCGCCGTGTCTGGCCCTGCGCCTCGGCGTCGGCGAAAAGGCGCTCTACTACAGCGGCGACGGAGCGCCGACCGCGGCGTGCCGGGAATTGGCCAAGGGCTGCGGCGTGGTGGTCCAGGAGGCCTACGGCATCCGCGCCGGCGTGCCGGGGCATGGTTCGGTGGAGGAGGCGGTCGCCTTTGCCCGCGAAGCCGGGGCCGCGACGCTCGCCGTGGTCCACGTGCGCCGCGAACTGCGCCGGGAGCGGGGCGAGGAGATTCACCGGATGCTTCGGGACTGCGGCTTGCGGGCGTCGCTGCCGGAGCCCGGCGCGGTCATTGCGGCGTAGGGGCCGTTTGCGGCGCGGCGCGCGCCGCGCTTAAAATGGCCGAATCGCCGACCACTAGGTAGCTGCCCGGGTGGGAGACGGGGGTGCGGTCGGCGCGCAAGAGCCACATGTCGCGGTCTTTTTCCTCGGCCGCGATTTTTTCGTAGTGGCGGTCGAGGATGGAACGGCGGTCGATGAAGGCGTTGGCTGCGGCCGACACCCGCACGCAGCCCTTGGAGTCCGGCCCGCCCAGGCGCGGCTCGCCGTTGTCCGGGTCGGTTGCGTGCATGAGCAGGCGCATCTGGCTGTCGTAGACGCCCTGGCGGAACTGCCGCGGGGCCTGCTGGTAGCCGAAATCCCAGACCCGGCTGCCTTTGGCCCCGAGCCCGCGCCAGCCCTTGGCGTTTTTCGTGCCCTCGGCGCGGTAGCCCCAGTTGTCGGGCAGATGCTCGAACGCGCCAAGCGGCGTGAGGAACGAGTCGTCGCCCGGGCGCAACTTGCCCGAGGAGATGAAATCCGTGCCGAGCAGGATAACATGGCGGTTCGCCGCGTCGTAATAGGCCAGAAAGAGGATTTGCGTCGCGGGGTTGCGGTCGGCGTAGACGAAATACTGGTCGAGCGCCGGGTCCATGCCCGCCCCGAGCAGCCTGGTCAGGGCGTCGGCGCGGATGCGGTCGCGGTATTCCCGGGGCGGCGCGGCGAGCAGGTCGGTGCGGCGTCGTGCGTGTTTGCGGCCGAACCGGGCCAGGGTCTTGTCCGTGACGGCGGCGGCGAAATCCGCGGCCACGGCGACGAGTTCCCCGCGCAGGGCCGGGTCGGCGACGGCCGCGAGTTCGGCTTCGAGAAAGGCAGGGGCCTTGCCGGCGGCCGGGGAGGGGGCGGCAAGGGAGACCCCGGCCAAGGCCAGAAGCCATGCCGTCAGGGCAAAAAACGCCGTGCGCCGCGCCAGACGAAAAAGCGGGCTCCCCGTTTCGGGGAAACCCGCTTTGTTTGTTCCTAGCGACGTCGCACGGCCGGTCGGGTTAGAAAACCCGGCGGCCTCCGGCATAATGCGTTCTCCAGTAGTCTTCGTCGAGATGGCTGATGGTCACAGTCTTGCCGTTGCTGGCGCTGTGAATGAACTTGCCGTTTTCCAGGTAGATGCCGACGTGGTTGATGCCGCGCTTGGAGCGGAAGAAGACGAGGTCGCCCTTGCGCAGGCTGGTTTTGGCCACCATCTTGCCCACTTGGTACTGCTCGCGCGAGGAGCGGGGCAGGTGGATGCCGTAGCGGTTGAAGACCCACGTGGTGAATCCCGAGCAGTCGAAGCCGCTGTTGGGATCGCAGCCGCCGGAGCGATAGCGGGTGCCGATCTGGGTGTGGGCGGTGCGCAGCATGCGGTCGTAAATGCTGCCTTTGCGCTGCACCGCAGCCAGTTCGAAAAGATTTTCGCTCAGGACCCGGTCCGTGGAGGACGCGACCTTGGGGGCGTGGCTGGGAGCGCTGCCCTGGTCGAAAAGATTGCCGGAGAGGAGGTTTTGTTCGGCGTCCGCCTTGAGCCGTTCTTCGGGGGCAGAGCTGCTGGAGAGGAAGTCGTTGGTGGCGTTGAAGCCCTGGTAATCTTCGAATTTGTAGGAGTAGGTTTTTTGTTTCGGGGTACAGCCGGCCGCCAGAAGGGCGAGCAGGGCGACGAATACTACCGGTTTGAGCTTGCGGAAGGCGTGTGCGTGCGCGTCGGTCAAAATTGTTCCTCCTTGCTGGAGTTTGCTGGCCGGGGCCGCTTCCACGGTACGGAAGAGACGATCCATCCGTGGGGATTGGCACCAAAACAGCCCACATCGCGTTGACGAACGCGAATTCTCTGCTTCAATTACCCGCTTTTCCACGGAAGTTAGGCCTTCTTTAAAAGAATAAAAAATAAGCGTCAAGGCTGATTTTACAATTTAATAATTTGAAACGTAACGATGTGGCGGGCTGGCCCTCGGGGATTGCCTTCCCCCGGGGAATGGGGAACCATGCACGGCATGGAGATACACCTTTCCGTGGCGCTGCCGCAAGGGGTACGTCGCGTCCCCGTCGCCTCCGGCGATACGCTGGCGAGGGCCCTGTTCCGGGCCGGCTTTTTCGTCGGCGCGCCGCTTTGCGCCGGGCTCGGGCGCTGCGGCCGCTGCCGCGTACGCTACCTCGCCGATGCGCCGCAGCCGTTGCCCGCGGAGCTGCGCCGCCTGGGCCGCGAGGCCGTGGGCGCGGGCTGGCGGCTCGCCTGCCTGCGCCCGGCCGTGGGCGGCGAACATCTCGAAGTGGCCGATCCCGGGCCGTCGCCGGCCTATGACCGCGGCGATTTCGCGGCCGGGGACGCGGCGGCGAGCGGCGAACTGGGGCTCGCCGTTGATTGCGGCACCACGGGCCTGGCCTGGCGCATTCTCGACCGCGCGGACGGCCGCGCCGTGGCCGAGGGGCGCGGGGTCAACCCGCAGCTCGGCGCGGGTGGGGATGTGGTGTCGCGCCTGGCCTTCGCTTTGACCCCGGGCGGCGGGGACTACCTGCGCAGGCTTTTGCTCGACGTCCTTACGGCGCTGGCCGCAAAGGCCGGGCCACGCCTCACCGGGCTGTGCGTGGCCGGCAATCCGGCCATGGTCTCGATCCTGTGCGGCAAGCCCCTGTCCGGGCTCGCTCGCGCGCCCTACGGCCTGGCCTGGGCCGGCGGCGAGACCGTTCCCCTCGGACGCGGCCTGCCGCCGGCCTACATCCCGCCGCTGCTCGGGCCCTTCGTCGGCGCGGACGTAAGCGCCGGCCTGACGGCGCTGTTGCGTCGCAGCCCGGCCTATCCCTTTTTGCTGGCCGACCTCGGCACCAACGCCGAAATGGTCCTGGCCCTGGCCCCGAACCGGTTCCTGGCCGCAAGCGCGCCCCTGGGGCCGGCGCTCGAGGGCGTGGGGCTCTCCCACGGCGCCCTGGCCGGGCCGGGCGTGGCCGTCTCCTTCGACCTGACCCCGGCCGGCGTCACGCCCGTGCTGTTCGACGGCGAGGATGCCTCCGGCGCAGCGCGCGGCATCGCCGGCCCGGGCTACCTGCGTCTGGCCGCTATCCTGCGCGGGCAGGGCGTGCTTGACGCGGACGGCCGTTTCGCCCAAAACGCGGCCCCGACCCCGCTCGGCGAGCGTCTGCGCCGGCTGGTCGGCCGGGAGGAGGGCGAGGCCTTTTTTCCGGTTGCCGGCTGCCGCTTCTCCGCTTCGGACGTGGAAGAGCTGCTCAAGGTCAAGGCGGCCTGCAACATGGCTGTCGCCGCCTTGCTGCGCGCCGCAGGCCTCGCCACGGCCGCCCTCGACGCGGTGTATCTGGCCGGGGCCTTCGGAGCCAGGGTTTCGGCCGAAGCGCTGGAGACCCTGGGCTTCTTCCCGCCCGGCGTCGCGGCGCGGATCCAGGTCGCCGGCAACCTCTCGCTCGAGGGCGCGGCGCTTTTTCTGTGCGCCCCCGAGGCCCGGGCCGAGGCCGGGGCGTTGTCTGCGGCCACGACGATCGTGCCTCTCGTTTCCGACGCCGCAGAGACGTCGGACGCCGGGGAGTCCTTCATTTCCAGGATGGTGTTCGCCTATGTGCCCTGATTCCCGACCGGCCGCTGCGCCGGCCCGCCGCCTCTTTCCGCCGCTTGCCCCGGACGTCGCGGCCGCCCTGGCGGCCTACCCGGAGCTGTTGCGCCGGGAGCTCGCGCTTTCGCCCGGCATGGAGCGGGCCATGCCCCGCGCCGTGCGCGACCTGTCCCTTTCCCTGACCGCCGAGCGCGAAGGGGGGCCCAAGCCCGGATACCTGAGCGAGCCGCGCACCCTGGCCGCCTATGCCTGGTACTTCCTGCCCTGGAACCTTCTGCGCCTGTCGCGGCTTTTGCCTGCGCTGCCCCTCGAAATCCCGGACGACGGCCTCGTGTGCGACCTCGGGGCCGGGCCGCTGACCTTTTTGCAGGCGCTGTGGCTGTCGCGTCCGGACCTGAGGAAAAGACGCCTGCGGTTTCTCTGCGTGGACCGTTCGCGCCGGGCGCTCGACTTGGGGCTCGGCCTTTTCCGCCGGCTCGCCGGCTTCGATCCGGCCGCGCCGGACGCCCCCTGGCGCGTGCGCCTCGTGCGCGGCGAATACTGGCAGGGCCTGACCGATGACGCGTCCCTCGTGGCCCTGGTCAACCTGGCCAACGAACTCGGCGGTGGCGCGCGCGAGCCCCTCGACGCGCGTATGGGACGGCTCGCCGGGCAGGTGGCCGACGCTCTGGTCCCGGGCGGCCGGGCGCTCATCGTCGAACCGGGGACGCGCCTGGGCTGGCGCTGTCTGCTGGGCCTGCGCGAAGCCTTTCTGGAGATGGGCCTTGGCCTCGACGCGCCCTGCCCCCACGGCGAGGAATGTTCGCTTCTCGCCGCCCACACCCGGGCCTGGTGCCACTTCACCATGTCCCCGGCCGGCGCGCCGGGGTGGCTTGCCGCCTTGTCCGAGCGCCTGCGGCTGGGCAAGACGCGCCTCAGCCTGTCCTTTCTCCTGGCGGCCAAGCAGCCGCCGGCCTTTGCCGCCAACACGGTGCGCGTCGTCTCCGGAGCCTTTTCCCTGGCCGACGCCCCGGGGGCGGCGGTCTACGGCTGCTCGCCCGAGGGGCTCGTGGTGCTCCAGGCCCCGGACGGCCGCGCGCCGCGCCCGGGCGACGCCGTGACGCTGCCCGTGCCAGCCGATGCCCCGCGCGACCCCAAATCCGGCGCGCCGCGCCTCGTACTGCCCGGCCACGACCGGTCCGCTGCCGCCGACGCTCCGGCTGCGCC
>JAEWPX010000145.1 GCA_023399375.1 Pseudomonadota bacterium
TACAAGCGGGCCGGTTGTTGCGTCGCCGCGTCCCGATCGCCTACTGCTTCGGCGAAAAGGACTGGGGATCGATGACGAACCAAATGCCACCGACCCCCTGACCGTTCGTATCGCCGGGCGTTGCGTCCTTGAAGAATCGGTACAAGGGATAGCCGCGGAAGGTCACCTGCTTGCCGTCGGGCGTTTCCAGTTCGCCAAAGTCTCTGGCGTTGAGCCCGGACGCGACGGTCGTCTCCCCGACGGCCAGAAGCGGCGGCCATTTGGTGAGGCAATCCCCCGTGCAAACGGAGTTCCCGGGGGAATCCTTGGCGAAATAATACAGCGTCATCCCCTTGCTGTCGGCAAGATACTCCCCGAGTCCGTTTTTTTGCATGGTTTTGATCGATTGTCCCTGAGCCGATGCGGACACTACGCCCACAGCCAGGATACCCAGGAGAAGAAGCACGATGCGCGACATATGTTTTAACATTGTATTCTCCTTGTACATAATTTTTCCCCCGGTGCAGGGAAAGCATTGCATATGCCAAGAATATTATTTTCTAAATTGGACAGCCTATGCGTTTGTCAAGGAGAAGGGATTTGCGACTTGAATTGATTGTCGTACAAATAATTCAAATTCAATGCATATTGCGTATGCACAAACAAGAATAGATATATATTTTTAAATCGAATAAGTCTCTTTTAAAAATAACAGTGCTAGTTGGCGGAAGGGAATATCCTCATAAAATTTTCTTCAGCTAATGATTTCTATATTAACAGAAAGACTGTGCTCTCTTTTGTGAAAAGTAGTTTGCGGTGCTTGAATTTTTATTTATCCTTCATCTGGCGGTCCCTTTGTCAATAGCCCTAAGTGAGAACGAAACCATGGTTACGCGGAAACTGAGCGACAATCCTCTTGTTGCGACAGCAAGGCATCCGCGCAGCAACATGCGACAGTTGTGAAGATTCAGGCTTTGCTCTGCCACCAGCCAACAGAAAATCATCGCTCTTTTCACAGATGATCTGCAAAATTGTTGTTGACAGAGGGCATGATGATTATCGATAAGCTTGTGTTGGATTTGTGCCAAATATGGGCGCCAATATGCCCAGTCGGGAGTTTATCCGTTCATGCGCATCGCGATGCTTGCGGTAGCTACGATCCTGGGGCTAGTCGTGGCAGCCCTGATCGCCGGACCGTTTGGGGAAAAGCGTACATTCGAGTGCAATGACGCGTTAGGCTGTGTGGATGTCGCAGCCGGGGCTTCCGTGCGCCTGGGCGTCATCCAGGCGCTCAGCGGCAAGGTCGCGGTGCTGGGTTCCGAACAGATGCGCGGCCTGGAGCTGGCGTTGGCGCAACGCGGCGACAGGCTTTTCGGCCATCCGGTGAAGCTGATTGTCGAGGATACGGGCTGCCGTCCCGAAGGCGGCGCCAACGCGGCGTTGCGCATCGTCTCCGATCCGGGCGTGGTCGCCATTTTCGGCACCACCTGTTCCGGCGACGCCGCAGCCGCGTCCCAGGTCATGAGCGCCGCCGGCCTTTCTATGATCTCGGGCAACAACAGCGCCCCCTTCCTCACCGCCATGGACGGCAAACCCGCCCCAAAATGGCGGCCAGGCTATTTCCGCACAGCGCCCAACGAAGAGCATTCCGGCCCGGCCGCCGCCCGGTATGCCTATACGGCCCTTGGCGGCCGCAAGGCTGCCATCATCCATGACGGCGACATCTATACCCGGGGGCTGGCCGAGGGCTTTCGACAAGAGTTTACGCGCATAGGCGGTTCGGCGGTCCTGTTTGCGGCCGTGGACAAGGGCGACGCCGACATGCGGCCCGTGCTGGAAGCCGTGGCGTCATCCGGCGCGGACCTGCTTTTCTTTCCGCTCTTCCAGCCCGAGGGCAACGGCGTATTGCTTGCGGCACGGGCCAATCCCGCCCTTGCCGGCGTGACGTTCATGAGCGACGGCTCTCTGATCGACCAGAGCTTCATCGACGCCGTCGGCGACGCAGCCAAGGGCATGTATTTCGTCGGGCCCACGCCGCCGGAGCCCGGCGAGGCGGTCACGAAATTCCAGACACGCTACCGCGAGCGCTATGGTGAAGCGCCGCCCACATCCTACTCCCTCAACGCCTATGACGCCGCAGGCATTCTCCTTGATGCCCTCACGACTGCCGCCAAGTGCGACAAGGACGGCAACTGCGTCATCGGACGCCAAGCCCTGCGCGATGCGCTGGCCGCCACGACGGACTATCCGGGCGTGACAGGCCTCCTGAGCTGCGATGCCTATGGCGACTGCGCGAACCCGCGTTTTAATGTCTTGCGCCTGGACGATCCCGCCAAGGGAGTGGATGGATTGTTGAAAAATGTCGTCTATACCTATGAGCCGCAAAAAGATCATGACCGGTAGCGTGTCGCGATCCTGGGAGCGACTGGGCATAACGTCCAAACTGTGGCTCGTGTTCGGCGTGTTGTTCACCATGTTCAGCCTGTCCGGAGCTGCGGCTTGCGTCGGGCTTCTCGTCATGCGCAGCGCCGAGAACAACATTCAGGACAACATGGAGATTCGGGCGAAAATCCTCGAAATGGAGGGAAAGCTCGAAAAATCGCGACGCCTGTACCGTGATTATCTCCTGCTCGGGCCGGAACTGGATTTCGAGGCCGCCCGGGAGCGTTTCTGCCAGCCGGCTTTGGCCGAAGCGGCGCGGCTGATTGCCGTTTGCGAGGACCTGCGCCGCCTCATCGCCGCTGCGCCCCCAGGGAGTGCGATTGCCCGGCGCAATGTGGACCTGACGCTTTTCACGTCCACGGCGCGTCGCTATTCCCAGGTGTTGCTCTACGAAACCGGCCTGTACGCCAGTCTGTACAACCCTGGCGACGGACAACTGCCGCGACTTGCCGGCTTGATGGACCAGCTCGGCGATGCCTTGCAAGGCTCCTCCGACGCCACGATTCTCTTGCGCGAGATGGACATCCTGGAAAAGCGCTACGAGATCACGAGGCAGCGGCCGTTCATGCAAAGCGCCCTCAACAAGGCTGCGGAACTCAAACGCCTTGTCGCAGCGAACAAATCAGTGGCGTCGGCTCGTCAGGCCGATGTCCTGGGCCTGCTCGACACATACGCCGGACTGGCCGACAACATTCTCGAAACCGTCAAGGACATGCAGAGCAACGTCCATGATTTCTGGCTGCAATCCAGGGCTGTGGACCCCATCGCCGAGGAGCTCAAGCAACTGTCCGCATCGGAAGTGGCCAGGGCCAGGACGCGCAGCGTGTGGGCCGGCCGCTTGGCCGCAGGCATCCTGGTCGCAACGGCCCTTCTCGGGCTGGCCTGCCTTGCCGTCGCCGCCCGGCTGCTCCACGCGTCCATCACGAGCAAGATCGAAACCATGACCCGCCATGCCGAGGCCGTGCGGGCCGGCCATCTCGACGTGTTCCTGCAAAACGGCAGCAGCGACGAACTCGGGGTCTTGGCCGGCGCGTTCAATGCCATGACGGCGCGGCTCAAGGAAATGGTGGACACCCTGGAAGACAAGGTGCGTCTGCGCACGCGGGAGCTTGCGCAAAAAAATCGCGAACTCGACGCCAAGAATCAGGAACTGGCCACGCTCTCCCTGACCGACCGCCTGACGGGACTTTGCAATCGCCGCAAGCTCGACCACGTTCTCGAGGCCGAAATCAGGCGCGCCAAGCGCTACGGTTCCGTTTTTTCCGTGCTCATGATCGACCTGGACCACTTCAAGGACGTCAACGACGCCTTCGGCCATGCCACGGGCGACCTCGTGCTCGTACGCACGGCCGACGTCCTCGCGGGGTGCACGCGGGAGACGGATCTTATCGGACGCTGGGGCGGCGAGGAATTTGTCGTGGTCTGCCCGGAAACGGACCTGCGACAAGCCATGGTGCTGGCCGAGCACTTGCGTCTGGAATTGGGGCTCGTCTGGGGGACGGACGGGGTCGCGGTGACGGCGAGCTTCGGTCTGGCCGTCTACAGCGGCGATACCCAGCCGTCGACCCTGCTCGCCCGCGCCGACGCAGCCCTGTATCGGGCCAAGCAGGAAGGGCGCAACCGCGTCGCGGTGGCCCCCGAAGCGCAGGAAGCGGTAAACCCGAAAGACGGGGATGCGCCCGGCCGGGTTTGACGCCGGGTCGCCCATGGGCTACCGCATCCGGCCATGGGCACATGCGTCACCTTGCGCGGCGTCGCCAAATCCTTTGGCGTGCGCCGGCTTTTTACCGACATTTCCCTGACCGTTTCCGACCAGGAGCGCGTGGGCCTCATCGGTCCCAACGGCTCCGGCAAATCCACTCTGCTCAAGATTCTGGCCGGCCTCGAATCGCCGGACGCCGGGGAGCGTACCCTGCGCCAGGGTGCGCGGCTGGCCTATGTGGCGCAACAGGATGCCTTCGCGCCCGGGGCCACGGCCTTGGGCGTCGTGACCGAGGCGGCCGTGGCCGCGTTCGGCCGGCCGGCTGCGGATGCGGAACAGTTGCGACGCGTGGCCGTGACGCTCGGCCGTCTGGGTTTCGAGGAGCCGGAGGTCGCCGCGGACGCGCTATCGGGCGGTTGGCGCAAGCGCCTTTCCATCGCCCGGGCCCTGGTGACAGAACCCGATGTGCTGCTCCTCGACGAACCCACCAACCACCTGGACCTGGAATCGATCCTCTGGCTCGAGCGCTTCCTGTCCGGCGCGCCCTTCGCGTTCGTCGTGGTCAGCCACGATCGTTTCTTCCTGGAAAATGTCTGCCGCCGCACCGTGGAACTTGCGGCGGCCTATCCACGCGGTTTTTTGAGCGTGGACGGTCCCTACAGCGCGCTGCTCGAGGCCCGGGAGGCGTTCCTCGAAAGCCAGGGCGCGCTGGAGCAGACGCTCGCCAACAAGGCCCGGCGCGAGATCGAGTGGCTGCGGCGCGGCCCCAAGGCCCGGGCCACCAAGGCCAAGGCGCGCATCGAGGCCGCGGGCGAACTCTTCGGCGAACTGGCCGCGACCCGGGCGCGAAACCGCGAGACCGTGCGCGCGGGCATCGATTTCTCGGCCTCGGGCCGCCAGACCAAACGATTGGTCGTGGCCGAGAATCTGGCCAAGGCCTATGACGGCCGGCCGCTTTTTCAACATCTCGACATCGTGCTTTCTCCGGGCGTGCGTCTGGGCCTGACCGGCCCCAACGGCTCGGGCAAGTCCACGTTGTTGCGCGTCCTGGCCGGGCTCGAACGCCCGGACGCCGGCAAGGTTTCCTGCGCCCCGGGGCTCGAGCTCGTGGTCTTCGACCAGAAGCGCGAGCAACTGGACAAGGAGCAAATCCTGCGCCACGCCTTCGCCCCGGACAGCGACAGCGTCATCTACCGGGGCCAGCCCGTGCACGTGGTCACATGGGCCAGGCGCTTCGCCCTGCGTCCGGAACAGCTCGACCTGCCCGTGGGCCTGCTTTCCGGCGGCGAGCAGGCGCGGGTGCTCATCGCCCGGCTCATGCTGCGCCCGGCCGACGTGCTCCTGCTCGACGAACCCACCAACGACCTGGACATCCCGACCCTGGAGATGCTCGAAGAGAGCCTGCTGGAATTTCCCGGCGCGGTGGTGCTCATCACCCACGACCGTTCGCTTCTGGACCGCGTCTCCACGGTGCTCCTCGGGCTCGACGGCGTGGGCGGCGCGGCGGTCTACGCCGACTACGCCCAATGGGAAGCGGAGTATGCGGCCCGGCGCAAGGAGCAGGCCCGGGCGGAGAAGGCGGACAAGCCGCAGAAGGTCAAGCCGCGGCCGCAAAGCGCGTCGAAGAAGCTGAGCTTCAAGGAGCAGCGCGAATACGACGGCATGGAAGAAGCCATCGCCCGGGCCGAGGCCGCCCTGGAAGCGGCCCGAGGCGCGCTCGAGGATCCGGCCGTGGCCAGCGACGGACACGAGCTTTCCCTCCGCTTGCAGGCGTTTCAGGCCGCCGAGGCCGCCGTGGAGGCGCTTTACGCACGCTGGGAAGAGCTCGAGGCAAAACTCGCCTGAGGCGACGCCGCCGGTCAGGTGGCGGCGTGTTTCGACAGGCCGGCGTCCGTGGCGACTGCAGTGCGGCATGCCGCGTCCGTGCGTACCAGCCGCAGGCAGCCGGCCTGATCCGGCGCGGCGAGCGCTTCCTGGACCGTCAGGGCGAGCGCCAGGGCCGCAAGCGCGAACTGGGCGACCAGCATGCCGACGCCCGCCGTCGGCAGGATCGCGTGGTGCGCGGCGACGATGGCCGCGCCCCGGCCGAGGTCGGCCGTGCCCGTCTCCTGCACGAGCAGGCTGCCGTAGCTGCCGGAAATCGTGCCCCAATGGAAGAGCACGGCCAGGTACAGCACGGCCTGCGCCCCGGCCAGCCGGCCAAGCAGCGCCGGCCCGACCAGCATTCCCGTAAAAAGCGCCGGCAACGCGGCCATGGCGTACCAGGCTCCGGTCGTGGGGAAACCCCAGGCCAGGGCGGAGTGCAGTGCATGGAAGAGCAGGGCCAGGGCGCAGCAGATCCACAAAAGCGGCAACTCCGGGGCGCGTCGCGCGAGGGCGGCGGCGAGACGACGGTTGCCGCGCGAGCAAAGCGCCGCCGCCAGGGCCAGGACGCAGCCGGCAAGACCCGTCTTGAAGGCGAGGTTCTGCCAGTCGGGGGACTGGAGATTGGACCAGCCGCCCAGAAACACCGTGGCGTTGTAGGTCAGGGGGTTGCGGAAAACGCCGTAACCCAGGCGGCCGGCCGCGCCCAGCAGATCGAGGAACCCGAAACCCCGGCGCGAGGTGTAGATGGCCTCCTGCATGCCGGTCAGCTGGCCGTAGCGCAGCAGATAGGGCAGGTGGTAGGTCCCGGCTACGGCCGCGTAGCCGAGGATGAACGCTCCCGGCGCGGCCAGTGCCGCCAGGCGCTCGCCGAGCGGCAGGCCCCGGCGCAGGGCCGGCAGGGCCAGCAGCACGGCGAGGACCGGGACCAGCGGCAGGGCCGTGGCCTTGGCCAGGACGGCGAGCCCGGCAAGCCCGCCGAGAAGCGCCGGCCGCCAACAGGCGCGCACGGCGAGCGCGCCGCACGGCTTGATCCAGAAGACGTAGGCGGCCAGGACGGCGCTGCCGCAAAAAAGCGCCAGCCCGTCGTTGGCGAAGCGCGCGAAATCGTAGGTGACGTAGGAAAAGCTGGCCAAAAGCAGCAGCACGCCGTCTGGTAGCCAGCGCAGCGGGCCGGTGTCCGGCAGCAGGCGGCCGAGGGTCAGCCGCCACAAGGCCAGGGTGCAAACGAGCAGGGCGACGTTTATAAGCCTGACCGCATCGACCCAGGCGAGCATTTTCCCGGGGTCCGGCCCGGGACAAAAAAGCGCCGCCAGATGGTAGAAGAGCGGGCCGTGCTGGGCCTGGTAGAGAAAGAGGTCGAAGCGTTTTTTCGGTTCCGCGCCGCAGGCCGGGGACGCGCCGGGGTAGGGCCTGGCGTCGATGCCGCGCAGCATGCAAAGCGACGTCGTGGGATGGGGATGGGCCGTGATGAAGGGGACCAGCTCGCGTGGCATGGGCGTGCGCGGGGTCGGCATGTGTCCGGTCTTGTGGACGTAATAGGCCACGGCGATATGGGGAAGCTCGTCCCAGCCGTTGAACGGCAGTTGCAGCGCGGCGACGCTGACGCCCTGTACGGCGGCCAGGGCGAGGAGGACCGCCATGAGCAGGCGCGCCCCGGCCCGGCGGCTTGCTTTGGGCGGCCGCCGCAAACGGTGCGGTACGGCGGCGATTGTTTTGTGCACGCGGGAGCCTCCGGAGGCGATCGGCTGCGGCGAAATACGACCCTTGCGGCTGCGCCGCAGCTTCAGGCCTCGTCGCTGTCGCGTCGCGACAGGTTACGGCCCGGAGGCGGCTGCGCCCGATGCTGGCATGTGTTCGCCCATTGGCGCGCATACGTCACAATCGAAGGCGCAAAGGGCGCGCGTCATCCCGCACCGCCTGTCGCATGCCCCTGGCGCATGCACGTCCAGGGACTTCCGGGCGTCTCGAAAATGACACAAAGTCTCCATCTTCCTGTTCCGGGACGAAAGTAGCAGAGACACGCCACGCTCGATCCGGGTGGCGCAACCTGTCTTTCCCACGCAGTGTCCGGGACGTATCATGACGCTCAAATACAAACTGATCGTGTTCTGTCTGGCCATCAGCATCCTGCCGTTGGCCGTCACCGGCGTCGTCAGCGTGCGCCAGGCGTCGGGCATCCTCGGCGAGCAGGCCTTCGGCGGTTTGGCCGCGGCCCGCGACAGCCGCCGCGAGGCTCTGGAGGCGGCGGCCGCCACCTGGCTGCGCGAGGCGGCCATCATGGCCTCGGTCAAGGAGGTCTACAACGCCGTCGGCATGACGCGGGACTATTTCATGGGCACCAAGCCCGGCCAGAAGGCGGACGTGAACACCCCGGACTACAAGGACCTGCACGAATATGTCGGTCCGGCCTTCGGTCCCTTTACCAAGGTGCTCGGCTTCGGCGACGCGCTGCTCGTGGCCGACGACGGCAGGGTGCTTTTCGGCGCGGCCTCGGGCAAGGAGGTCGGTGAGGACGTGAAGGAGGGGCCGCTCAAGAACTCCAGCCTGGCCGCCGCCTGGCGCGCGGCCATGAAGGGCGAGGTGGCGTTCGCCGATTTCGCGCCCTATCCGCCCATGGGCGGCGAGGAGGTCGCCTTCGTGGCCGCGCCGGTCAAAAACCACACCGGCACCATGATCGAGGCGGCGGCGATTTTGCGCGTGCCCAAGGAGGAGCTCGCGCGCATCATGCGCCAGGGCGAGGGCACGGGCGTGTCCCGGGATTTCTTTCTGGTCGGCGGCGACGGCGGCGTGCGCGTGGCGGCCGCGGCCGCCGAAGGAACCGAGGCGGAAAAGCCAGCGGGCGCGTCCGTTTCCCGGGCCCTTGGCGGCGAAACGGGCAACCTCGCCGAGGACGGCCCGTCCGGGGAGACGCTGACGGCGTTTGGGCCGGTCAGGTTCGGGGGCGTGACGTTTGCGCTGCTGGCCCGCACGCCCGCGGCCGAGGCCTACGCCGCCGCGCACGGGCTGCGCCGGGTGTCGCTGCTCGTGGCCGGCATTACTGCGGCGCTCGTGCTCGTTGCGGTCACGCTCTTTTTGCGCAAGGAAATCCTCAAGCCCCTGGCCGGCGTCCTCGGCTACCTCGCCGCCGTGACGCGCGGCGAATTCGCGGCCAAGCCGCCCAAACGCCTCAAGGGCGAGATGGAGGCCCTGCGCTCGGGCCTGTGCATGATGGTCGGCGAAATCAAGAACAAGCTCGGTTTTTCCTCGAGCATCCTCAAGGCCGTGACCCTGCCCTGTCTCGTGGTCGACACCGAGGGCCGCGTCACCTTCGTCAACCCGCCGCTTTTGCGCCTGCTCGGTCTCGGCGACGACTACAAGGCCCTGCTCGGCAAGCCCGTGGTGCGGATTTTCGGCAGATCCGCCCCCATCGTCGGCGAACTGACCGCCTGCCTGACCGACCATGCCTGCCGGCTGGACGTGGAATTCCTGCTCGACGAAGGCGCGGGGACGCAGCGCCATGTGCGCGTGGACACGGCCCCGCTCTACGATCTGGACGAGGGGCTTATCGGCGCGTTCGCCCTGGTCGTGGACCTGACCGACGTCAAATCCAAGGAGGCGCTCATCGTCTCGCGCAACGAGATGCTGCGCCATGTCGCCGGCGAGGCCGAGGCCATCGCCCGCCATGTGGCGGCCAATGCCGAGGAGTTGTCCGGGCGCGTGGCGGCCGTGTCCAACGGGGCCATGGCGCAGACGGCTCAGTTGCAGGAGACCGCCGCCGCGTTCGAGAGCCTCAACGAGGCCCTGGACGCCGTGGCGTCCGGAGCCGAGGGCGCGGCCGCCGGCGCCGAGGCGGCCATGGCCGAGGCCCGGGCCGGCCGGGAGGCCGTGGAGCGCACGGCCCAGGCCATCGGCCAGGTGAGCGGTATCTCGGGCGAACTGCGCTCCAGCATGGACGCCCTGGGCGGCAAGGCGGCGTCCATCGGCGGCATTATCGCGGTCATCTCCGACATCGCCGACCAGACGAACCTGCTTGCGCTCAATGCCGCCATCGAGGCCGCGCGCGCCGGCGAGGCCGGCCGCGGTTTCGCCGTGGTCGCCGACGAGGTGCGCAAACTCGCGGAAAAGACCATGACCGCGACCAAGGAAGTGTCGCAGTCCGTGCATGCGGTGCTGGCGGCCGTGGACGACAGCGCGGGCAAGGCGGCCAAGGCGACGCAGGCCGTGGTCGAGGCCGACGGGCTGGTGTCGCGCTCCGGGAATACGCTTGCGGCCATCGTCTCGCGCTGCGAGGACGCGGCCCGCTCCGTACGCGAGATCGCGGCTTCGGCCAAGGCGCAGGCCAGCGCCCACGACGAGATCAACCGCGCCGTGTCCACCATCGGCGAAGTGGCCGAGGAGACGGCGCTCGGCATGGACGAGGCCGCCGGCTCGGTCTCCGACCTGGCCGGCCAGGCCGGAGACCTCATGCGCCTGATCGAGGACATGCGCAGCTAGATTGCGCGAATCGCGGATTCCCCTTGACGGGGCGCCCGCAAATCCATAAGTCAGCATATCAGGATATCTTGATATGCTGAAAGACGCATCTTCACCCCTGCCCTGGTTCAAGGCCCTGGCCGACGAAACGCGGCTGCGCCTGGTGCGCATCCTCGCCCGACACGAGCTGTCCGTGGGCGAGATCGTGGCCGTGCTCGGCATGGGCCAGTCCCGCGTTTCCAGGCACCTCGCCATCCTGGTCGGCTGCGGGCTGCTTACAAGCCACCGCGAAGGGGCCTGGACCTTCTACAGCGCCGCCGCGGGCGGGGAGCCGGCCGCCTTGCTCGCCGCCCTTGCGCCCTGGCTTGCCGCGGCCGGCCCCGAGGCCGACCTGACGGCCGTGGCCGCGGTGCTGCGCGAGCGCCGCCAGGAGACGCGGCGCTTTTTCAACGCCATCGCCCCGGATTGGGCGACGCTTCGCCGCGAGGTGCTCGGCGACCTCGACCCGGCCGACCTCGTGCGCGCGGTCATGCCCGAAACGGTCGCCCTGGCCGCGGACCTCGGCTGCGGACCGGGCGAACTGCTGCCGGTGCTGGCCGAGCGCGCCGCCGCCGTCATCGGCGTCGACAGCTCGCCCTCCATGCTCGCCCTGGCCGAGCGGCGCACGGCCGGGCTGCCCGTCGGCGTACGCATGGGCGAGCTCGAACACCTGCCCATGGCCGACGGCGAAGCCGATTTCCTGGTCGTCTGCCTCACCCTGCACCACCTGCCCGATCCCGCCGCCGCTCTGGCCGAGGCCCGGCGCGTGCTCGCCGACGCGGGCCGGCTCGTGGTCATCGATTTCGCCGCCCACGAGGACGAGGCCATGCGCCGCCGCTTCGGCGACCGCTGGCTGGGATTTTCCCGCGAAAAGCTTTCCGAATGGCTGGACCGCGCCGGGTTTGCCCTGGCGGACTGGTCCGAACATCCCGTCAACCGGGGGCTCGTCGCCGCGCGTGCCGTGGCCGTGCCCCGCCAACCCGTCCGCCAAGGAGAACCCCATGAGCGTCACGCCGCTTGATTTGCACCTTCCCTACAAGGTCGCCGACATGTCCCAGGCCGATTGGGGCCGCAAGGAAATGCAGCTGTCCGAGGGCGAAATGCCCGGCCTTATGGCCGTGATCGAAAAGTACGGCCCGCAAAAGCCCCTGGCCGGCCTGCGCGTCACCGGCTCGCTGCACATGACCATCCAGACGGCCATGCTGATCAAATGCCTGCACGCCCTGGGCGCGGACCTGCGCTGGGCCTCGTGCAACATCTACTCCACCCAGGACCACGCCGCCGCGGCCATCGCCGCCGACGGCCTGGCTGCGGTCTTCGCCTGGAAGGGCGAGACCCTGGAGGACTACTGGTGGTGCACCGAGATGGCGCTGACCTGGCCCGACGGCACGGGACCGGACCTCATCGTCGACGACGGCGGCGACGCCACCCTGTTCGTCCACCACGGCGTGAAATGCGCAAAGGACGCCAAGGTGCTGAACGCCCCGGCGGACAACAAGGAAATGGCCATCATCATGGACCGCATCAAGGCGGTCGTGGCCGCCGACGCCGGCCGCTTCGAGCGCATGGCCGCAAAGATCCGCGGCGTCTCCGAGGAGACCACCACCGGCGTGCACCGTCTTTACCAGATGATGCAGAATGGCGAGCTGCTCTTCCCGGCGATCAACGTCAACGACTCCGTGACCAAATCCAAGTTCGACAACCTCTACGGCTGCCGCGAATCCCTGGCCGACGGCATCAAGCGGGCCACGGACGTGATGGTCGCCGGCAAGGTCGTGGTCGTGGCCGGCTACGGCGACGTGGGCAAGGGCTGCGCCCAGTCCATGCGCGGCTTCGGCGCGCGCGTGCTCGTCACCGAAATCGACCCCATCTGCGCCCTGCAGGCGGCCATGGAAGGCTTTGAAGTCACGACCATGGAAGCGGCCTGCTCCCAGGGCGACATCTTCGTCACGGCCACGGGCTGCTGCGACGTCGTCACCGGCGCGCACATGGAAAAGATGAAGGACGGGGCTATCGTCTGCAACATCGGCCACTTCGACTCCGAGATCAACGTGGCCTACCTGGAGAACACGCCCACCTGCAAGAAGGACCAGATCAAGCCGCTCGTGGACAAGTGGACCATGGCTTCGGGCAACGCCATCCTGATGCTGGCCGAGGGCAGGCTCGTCAACCTCGGCTGCGCCACCGGCCACCCGAGCTTCGTCATGTCCAACTCCTTCACCAACCAGGCCCTGGCGCAGATCGAACTGGCGACCAAGCCGTACGCGATCGGCGTCTACACGCTGCCCAAGCTGCTGGACGAGGAAGTGGCCCGCCTGCATCTGGCGCGCCTGGGGGCCAAGCTCGAGACCCTGACCCCGGCCCAGGCCGCCTACCTCAATATCGACGCGACCGGCCCCTACAAGCCCGACCACTACCGCTACTAGCCGCAGCTCCCCGAAAGGCGCAGGGCGTCTCGCGGGGCCGCGTACAGGGCTTTTTGCCCTCCCCCTGCCGCCGCATCGTGGGAACCGCGCCCACGGTGCGGCGGCTTTTTGCGTCGCTACCCTCTGCTGCGGGCCGGGCGGGGACGTTGCGGGTCGCGCGCGGCCGGCGAACGGACACCGCGACGTTCAGGGGCATTCCACGCAATGCCATGCAATGTCTTCGCAGCGTGCGCGAAAAGAAGGAGTGTAGCATTTTGTCCTTGTTTTGAGATAATGGCATAATGACAACGTTCCTGGCGAGTACGCCGTCGCAGGAAACGGCACAGCGTTTGTGATGTCGGTGCAACGCCGCAGGAAAAGTTTGCTTCGGACAACGATTCCGTATACGAAGTCGGCAATGCAAAACCTCGACTTCCGCACCGCTGCGGTGATATATTGCAGCAGCCAGTTCTGCGTCGCCGTGCTGCTGGCCGTGGCCTTTGCCGACAAGCGGGCCCGGGGCGCGCGGTTGTGGATCGCCGGCCTTGCGGCCAATATCCTGTCCGTGCCGTTCTTCGCCCTGCGTGGACCTGCGTCCGGTGGTGGCGTCCTCATGGCGTCCAACGCCCTGTTTGCCCTGTCCTGGATTTGCTATTGGGCCTCTTTCGATCGGTTTTTCGGCAACAGGCGGCCGCAATGGCTGTACGGCGCGCCGCTGGCCGCGGCGGTGTTCCTGACGCTGACCCTGGATCAGGCGGTCAAACCCAGGGCCTTGCTGCTCGGGGCGCTCTACGCCGGCCTGACCTGGACCATCGCCGCCACGGTCTGGCAGCGGGTGCGGGAGTTTCGGACCCATATCATCCTCATGCTCGCCGTGGGCTACCTCCTTGCCGGCTGTTCCTTTCTCTTGCGGGGGCTGGCCGTCTTTTTCTCCTCCCTGCCGCAGCCGGACCCTTTTGCGCCGGGCATGGCGCAAGACGTGGCCATGTTTCTTTCCGTGCCGGGCCTGATCGCCTGCACCCTGGGCTTTGTGCTGCTGCACCGCGACCGCGCCGAGCAGGAGGTGCGCCAGTTGGCCGACCTCGACCCGCTGACCGGCCTGCAAAACCGCCGCGGCTTCGAGGCCGCGTTCGCCCGCGAACTGCGCGAGGCCGCCTGCGCCCAGTCCTGGACGAGCCTCGCCCTGGTGGACATCGATCACTTCAAGGCCGTCAATGACCGCCATGGCCATGCCCGTGGCGACGAGGCCCTGCGGCTCCTCGCACGGATCATCGCCCGGGAACTGCGCGGCGGCGACGTGGTCGCCCGCATCGGCGGCGACGAATTCTGCGTGTTGCTGTCCGGGGCTTCGCCCGAGCGCGCCGCCTCGGTGGCCGAACGCCTGCGCCGTACCGTAGCCGGCCATGATTGGGGCTGCCTGGGACTTGCCGCGCCGCTGACCGTCACCATCGGCCTGTCCAGCCACCTGGGCGGCGCGGACGACGACGGCGCGGATTTCCTGCGCCTGGCCGACATGGCCCTGCTCGCGGCCAAGGAAATGGCACGCGACATGGTCCTGCACGCCGACGCCCTGCCGTCGCGCTGTCCCGCAAGCGCCGGAATCTAGTCCGCTTCCCTCGCTCTCCCGGGTGAAAACCCTGTCTTTCCGGAGCGTTCCGTAGTGCTTTGCGCTTGCTTGGCGCGAAGCGTCACGCCAAGTGAATTTTTCGTGTGTTTCTATGGAGTTGCTGTGAGTGCGACAACTTTGTATCGCTATAAAACGGAATTGTCCGGGCCGACCGTCCGTCACGCCGGGAATCCAGCAATTCCGGGGCGTCCGTATTGGCCCGATTCTTGATTTCACAAGGGACGGGCCCGCCGCCCGTAAGGAACCGCCGTGAACGACCAGCCCGAAGAAGGCATCGCCTACCGCTCCATCGGCATCTTGCGGTCGCCGTTTCGCGACATCAAAGGCATGCCCATCCAGCCCGTCGGCGCGCTCGGCGTCGAGGGCCACGTGGAGGTGCATCCGGATTTCGCCGGCGGCCTGCGCGACCTCGAAGGCTTTTCCCACGTTTTCCTGCTCTACCACCTGCACCGGGTCACGGGCTACGACCTGATCGTGCGCCCGTTTCTCGACAACGCCGACCACGGCATCTTCGCCACCCGCTCGCCCAAGCGCCCCAATCCCATCGGCCTGTCCGTGCTGGAACTCGTGGGCGTGACCGAGACCACCGTGCGCCTGCGCAACGTCGACGTCCTCGACGGCACCCCGGTGCTCGACATCAAGCCCTACGTGCCGCATTTCGACGTCTGGCAGGCCGGCCGCATCGGCTGGTTCGACGCCAAGGCCGAAAACGCGGGCACCTGCATTTCCGACGACCGGTTCAGGTAGGCAAACCCGCAAGGAGACGATTCCCCCCCCATGAAATGCGTCACCGTGGCCGGACCGCCCTCGTCCGGCAAGACCGCCGTTTTGCTGAAGACCGCCTCCATCCTGGCCGCGCGCGGCCAGCGCCTGGGCGTGGTCAAGTTCGACTGCCTGGCCAGCCGCGACCGCGAGGCCTTTGCCGCGGCCGGCGTCCCCGCCGCCGTGGGCCTTTCCGGCGCGCTGTGCCCGGACCACTTCTACGTCTGCAACGCCGCCGACGCCCATGCCTGGGGCGTGCGCCGGGGGCTTTCCATCCTGGCCGTGGAGAGCGCGGGGCTGTGCAACCGCTGCGCGCCGCACATCGAAGGCGTGCTCGCCGTGTGCGTCGTGGACAGCCTGTCGGGCGTGGACACGCCGGCCAAGATCGGCCCCATGCTGCGCCTGGCCGACGTCGTGGCCGTGACCAAGGGCGACGTGGTCTCCCAGGCCGAGCGCGAGGTGTTCGCCTTCCGCGTGCGCCGCGTCAATCCCCGGGCCACCGTGCTTTTCGTCAGCGGCCTGACCGGCCAGGGAGCCGACGCCCTGGCCCACGTCCTCGCCGCCGCGCCCGAGACCCCGACTCTTGACGGCGCGAGCCTGCGTTTCACCATGCCCGCCGCCGTCTGCTCCTACTGCCTGGGCCAGCGCCGCGTGGGCGCGGACCACCAGATGGGCAACGTGCGTAAGATGGATTTCGCCGAGGTGGCCCCGTGACCGGGGAGAGTCGGGACATGGCCCGGCCGTTCAAGGAAATCTGGCGCGAGCTCGCGGCCAGCCGCGACTTCTTCGCCGTGCAGGGCCTGCCCGCGCCCGCGCCGGAAACGACGCCCGAAGCCTATTTCGCCGCCCTCGGCGAGGAGGCGCTGACCGAAACGGGCTGCTCCCGCGAGGAGCTGTCCGCGCATTTCGCCAGGTTTCTTACCGCCCTTTGCCGCATCGACGCCGCCCCGCCAACGGTAACGTCCCTGGCCGTGCGCGGCGGCACGGACAAGCGCGGCCGGCCCGAAACCCTGGACCTCACCCTCGTTCCCGGCGACGTGGTCGCCCTGGTCGGGCCCACGGGCTCGGGAAAGAGCCGCTTTCTCGCCGACGTCGAGTGGCTGGCCGACGCCGACACCCCCACCGGCCGGCGCGTGCTCCTCGATGGCGCGCCCGCCGACGCCGCGCGCCGCCTGTCCCTGTCCGGCCGGCTCGTGGCCCAGCTGTCCCAGAACATGCATTTCGTCATGGACATGGCCGTGGGGCCATTTCTTGAGGCCCACGCCGAAAGCCGTCTGCTCGCAGACGTCGCCGGGGCCGCCGCCGAGGTGGTCGCCCTGGCCAACGAGCTCGCCGGCGAACCCTTCGAGGCGGCGACGCCCCTGACCGCCCTGTCCGGCGGCCAGAGCAGGGCGCTCATGATCGCCGACGTGGCGCGGCTGTGCGCCTCGCCCGTGGTGCTCGTGGACGAGATCGAAAACGCCGGCATCGACCGGCAGCGGGCCATTTCGCTTCTTACCGGCAGCGGTAAGATCGTCTTCGTCGCCACCCACGACCCGCTGCTCGCGCTGCTCGCGACGCGGCGGCTGGTCTTTTCCGGCGGGGCCGTGGCCCATGTGCTCGAAACCTCGCCGGCCGAGCGCCAGGCCCTTGAGGAACTGGCCGCGCTCGACGCCGTGCTGTCCCGGGCCCGCGAGGATCTGCGCCGGGGTCGCACGGTCGCTGCGCCAAAGGAGACGTATTGATGGAACCGGGTTCCCTCGACTGGCCGGTCACGCGCTTCCTGGCCCGCCATCCGGCCGGGCGCGACGTGCTCGCCGGCATGGGCGTCGCCGCCGTGACCGACGCCGAATTCCTGGCCTCGGCCGCGCCGTTTCTGACGCTTGGCACACTGCTTTCCATGCACGGCCTCACCGCCGAGGCCCTCGCCCGGGCCATGGCAGGGGCCGGCCCCGTAACAGGCATGGTGCCGCTATTCTGCGACGGCTACCGCGCCGACGGCACCGGACCGCGCATGTTCTTGAGCCTTCCCTGCCCGCTTAAGGCCCCCATGGGTATCGCCCTCGAGAACCTCAAGGAGCGCCTGGGGCCGGATTTCCCCTGGCCGCGCATCTTCATGGACAGCTGCGGCAAGCACACGCTCAACGACCTGGCTTCGGGCCTCGAAAGCGCCGCGGAAGTGCCGGACCTGATCGTCTCCGCCGGGCTCAACGGCTTTTTGTCGAGGAGCTTCCGCGACCGCTTCGCCGACGGCGGTCTGCTCGCGAAACTGCCCCAGGCCATGCACCCGGCCCTGGCCGACGCCCGTCTTGCCGACCCGCGCGGCGTGTGCCGCATCTACGGCGTCAACCCGCTCGTCATCGCCGTGGTCGCCTCGCGCCTGGGCGGCCTGCCCGTGCCGCGCTCCTTCGACGACCTGCTCGATCCGGCCTACGCCGGCAAGATCGGCCTGTGCGGGCCGCCGGAAACCGCCGGCGACTCCACGCTCCTGCTCAACATCCGCCTGCGCCACGGCTCCGAAGCCGTGGCCGCCCTTGGCCGGGCCATGGTCTGCGACACCCACCCGTCCCAGATCTTCCGCCCCGCGCCGGGGACCAACCCGCCGCCCATCGGCGTCATGCCCTACTTCTTCGCCACCGCCGCGCCGCGACGCGACGACGTGCATCTCGTCTGGCCCGAGGAGGGCGGGCTCGTCTCGCCGCTCTTCGTCATGGTCAAGGAAACGGCCCTGACGAAGCTCAGGCCCCTCGTCGAGTTCTTCACCGGCCCGGAAACCGCCGCCATCAGCTCCGGCGCGCTTATTCCGCCCACCTGCCCGGACGCGCCCTCGGGTCTGCCCCAGGGGGCCACGGTCGGCTTCATCGGCTGGGACACGCTCGAAGCCAACGACCTTGGCGCGCTCATCGCCGAAGCCGGCGCGACCTTCGCCCAAGCGTACTACGCCTCGCATTAAGGGGAGGGGAGATGCCTCCGGCGGCCGGGACGCTGTCCCGGACCCTGCCGGGGCTTTGCCCCGGACCCCACCGGGGGGAGTCGCTCCCCCCGGTCCCCCCCGTCCGGCGTCGTGGCGCGGGAAGGATTTCGGGCACCGGGAGGGGGCAGGCGGAGCGAAGATGGGGCCGGAATTTTCCCTGCCGCTGCCGCCGCTTTCGCGGCAGGTTCGGCAGGGAAAATTC
>JAEWPX010000158.1 GCA_023399375.1 Pseudomonadota bacterium
TACAAGCGGGCCGGTTGTTGCGTCGCCGCGTCCCGATCGCCTACTGCTTCGGCGAAAAGGACTGGGGATCGATGACGAACCAAATGCCACCGACCCCCTGACCGTTCGTATCGCCGGGCGTTGCGTCAGCGACCGGACAGTTTCGCCAACTTAGGTGGTAGTGCTGGAGGAATGTCCAGACAGAGTGCTCACGCTTTAACGGGGAGCAAGTAGACAAGGAGACAATCCCAACGAAGTACGAGGGCCTTGGTGGAAAACCCGCTATAAAAGAAAAACCCGGGCCTCTTTCGAAGCCCGGGAATGTAGGCGACTGGCGGAGAGGGAGGGATTTGAACCCTCGAACAGGGTTTAAGCCCCGTTACCCGCTTAGCAGGCGAGCGCCTTCGGCCAGCTCGGCCACCTCTCCGCAACACGGCTTGATAAACATTTGCCCTTCCCCGGTCAAGAAAAATTCTGCCATGACGTGCACATCCTTGCACTTAAGCCCTTTACAGAGCGCCAGCCCCCCGGCTATGTTCCTCATTCGGCATCCGCAAGCCCCCTCAAAAGGAGTCCAGGGCATGAAAAAGTTTGCGCGTATGGAGCGCCTTCCGCCATACGTCTTCGCCACCGTAAACGAGCTGAAAATGCAGATGCGGCGACGCAACGAAGACGTCATCGACCTCGGTATGGGCAACCCGGACCTGCCCACGCCCCCCCATATCGTCGAAAAACTCGTTGAAGCCGCGCAAAAGGCCGTCAACCACCGCTATTCGGCATCCCGGGGCATCAAAGGCCTGCGCAACGCCATCTCCGGATGGTACAAGCGCCGCTTCGACGTGGACATCGATCCCGAAACCGAGGCCGTCGTCACCATGGGCGCCAAGGAAGGCTTGGCCCACTTGGCCCTGGTCATGCTTTCGCCCGGCGACGTCGTCTTCGCCACGGACCCGTCCTATCCCATCCACCCCTATTCCTGCATCATCGCCGGGGCGGACGTGAGGCGCATCCCCATCAGCTGCGACCGCGATTTCATCGAGGACCTGCTCGCGGCCACCAAACAGACTTGGCCGCAGCCCAAACTCCTCATCATCTCCTTCCCGCACAACCCGACCACGGCTACGGTCGATGTCGCCTTCTTCCAGCGCATCGTGGATTTCGCCAAGGAACACGACATCATGGTGATCCACGACTTCGCCTACGCCGACTTCGGCTTCGACGGCTACCAGCCGCCGAGCTTCTTGCAGGCCAAGGGCGCCAAGGACGTGGGCGTGGAGTTCTTCTCGCTGACCAAAAGCTACTCCATGGCCGGCTGGCGCGTGGGGTTCTGCTGCGGCAACCCGGAGATGGTGCACGCTCTGACGCGCATCAAGAGCTATCTGGACTACGGCATCTTCCAGCCCATCCAGATCGCCGCGACTGTGGCCTTAAACGGCCCCCAGGAGTGCGTGCGCGAGATCATGGACGTCCACCAGGACCGCCGCGACGCGCTCATCGAGGGCCTCGCCCGGGCCGGCTGGGACGTGCCCGCGCCCAAGGCCACCATGTTCGTTTGGGCCAAGATTCCCGAGCCCTTCGCCCACCTCAAGTCCGTGGAGTTCTCCAAGCTGCTCCTGCGCGAAGCCGGCGTCGCCGTCTCGCCCGGACTGGGCTTCGGCCACTTCGGCGACGACCACGTCCGTTTCGCCCTGGTGGAAAACCGCCACCGCATCAACCAGGCCATGCGTGGCATTAAAAAGGTGCTTTCCGGATGAACGCCGTAAGCGACGCTCCCGTTCGTATCGGTTTGGCCGGATTCGGCACGGTCGGATCCGGCCTCGTGACCATTCTGGAGCGAAACGCCGACTGGATCAGGCGGCGTCTCGGGCGCGGTCTTGCGCTCAAAAAGGTGCTGGTGCGCGACGTCTCCAAGCCGCGCGCCGTGGCCCTGCCCGAGGGTGTCGCCCTGACGGCCGATCCCGACGCCCTGGTCGCCGACCCCGAAATCGACATCGTGGTCGAGCTGATGGGCGGCATCGACGCGGCCTTTGCGCTCATCCACAAGGCGCTTTGCGCCGGCAAGCACGTGGTCACGGCCAACAAGGCCCTGCTCGCGGAGCGCGGGCCGGAACTCTTCACCCTGGCCGCGCAAAAGGGCCTGGGGCTCTACTACGAGGCCAGCTGCGCCGGGGCCATCCCCATTGTCGAAACGCTCAAGGAATCCCTGGCCGGCAACCGCATCAAGAGCATCATCGGCATCTTGAACGGCACGGCCAACTACATTCTCAGCAGCATGAGCGACAAGGGCCTGCCCTTTGCCGACGCATTGCGCAAGGCCCAGGAACTGGGCTACGCCGAAGCCGACCCGACCCTCGACATCGAAGGCCTGGACGCCGCGCACAAGCTCATCCTGCTCATCCGTCTGGCCTACGGCCAGAACCTGCCGCTGTCGCGCCTGTTCGTGGAAGGCATCACCCGCGTGACGCCCGAGGACATCCGCTTTGCCGACGAATTCGGCTACGTCATCAAGTTGATCGGCCAGGTCCACGAGGCCGGCGGCAAGCTCGTGGCCGGCGTGTGCCCCATGCTCGTGCACAAGGATTTCCTGCTGGCAAGCGTCAAGGGACCCTACAACGCCGTGCGCGTGGAAGGCGACGCCGCGGGCTCGATCCTCCTGCACGGCCGGGGCGCGGGCGACCTGCCCACGGGCAGCGCCGTGCTGGCCGACATCATGGCCCTGTCCCGCGCCGGCATGACGCCCAACAACACCGGCTTCGTCACCGAACCCCTGCCCGACGCCGAGGTCCTCGACCTCGACGACGCCGTGTGCCCGCACTACATCCATTTCACGGTCAAGGACCAGCCCGGGGTCATGGCCGCCATTTCCAAGTCCATGGGCGTGCATGGCGTCAGCATCCGCCAGGCCGTGCAGAAGGGCGAGCCCGAGGACGGCTATGTGCCCATCGTCTTCCTCACCCACGAGGCCCCGGAACGCGCCATCCGCGGCGTGCTCGACGACGCCGCCGACATGGCGTTCATCAAACCGGGGACCGTGCATTTCAGGGTGTTGTAGGGACAGGGAAAAACAAAGAATGCCTCCGGCGGCCAGGAGGGGCCGAGGGCCCCTCCTGGATTACCCCGATAGGGGGGAGGCGAGGGCCGGCGCAAGCCGGTTTTTTTACGGGAAAGCGGGAAGTATGGACGGGAAAAGGATCGATGTGGCCATTCTGGTCTTTCCGGATGTGGAACTGCTCGATTTCTGCGGCCCCTACGAGGCGCTTTCCGCCTGCCGCCTCGACGAATCCCGGCGGCGCGAGGAACCCTCGCCCTTTGCCCCGCGCCTTGTCGCGGCGACGCTTGATCCCGTGGGTTGCGCCAACGGCCCGCGATTCTTGCCCGACGTGACGCGCGCCGACTGTCCCGTGCCGGATGTGCTGCTTGTGCCGGGCGGCTGGGGCGTACGCGCGGCGCTTGATGACGCGGCCCTCGTCGCCTGGATCGGAGAGACGGGGCGCAAGGCCGGGGTAGTCGCCGGCGTGTGCACGGGGTCCATGCTGCTCGGCAAGGCCGGGCTGCTCGAGGGCCGGCGCGCGACCACGCATTGGCGGTCCCTTGACTGGATGCGCGCCTCCTACCCAGGCGTCACGGTCGTTGCCGACGCGCACGTGGTGGAGGACGGCACGGTCCTGACGAGCGCCGGCATCAGCGCCGGCATCGACCTCGGCCTGCGCCTCGTCGCCCGCTTTTTCGGCGAGCCCGTGGCGCAAGCCACAGCCGATCATATGGAATACGCCTATTCCACCGACAACGCCCGGAGAGTCCCACTCTCTCCCCCCGTTAAAAGTTTTTGAAGAGAGTCCAGAGAGAAACTTTTTTCAAAAAGTTTCTCTCTGGCCGCCGGAGGCATCTTTTACTTATGTCCAAGCTCATCTTCCTCATCGCCGACGGCATGGGCGATCTGCCGATCGAGGGCCTTGGCGGGCGCACGCCCATGGAGGCGGCGGCAACGCCCGTCATGGACCGTCTGGCCCGGGAGGGCATGGTCGGGCTTTGCCGCACCGTGCCGCAGGGCATGGCCCCCGGTTCCGACGTGGCCAACATGTCCCTGCTCGGGTTTGATCCGGCCGCCCACCACACCGGGCGCGGCCCCATCGAGGCCGCGGCCATGGGGCTCGCCCTGGCCGGCGACGACGTGGTTTTCCGGCTCAACACCGTGACGGTGAGCGAATTTTCCGACGATGGGATCATGCGCGACTATTCCGCCGGGCATATCGCCACGGAAGTGTCCACGAAGCTCGTGAAAAACCTGGAGCGGGAATGCCTGCCCGAGGGCTATGCGCTTTTTCCGGGCGTGCAGTACCGCCACCTGCTCGTGGCCCGGGGCGCGGCGGAGAGGGCCGAGGCCGCGCTCGCCGTGCGTCCGCCCCACGACATCACCGACCAGGGCATCGCGCAGGACATGGCGCAGTTTCGTCGCGCGCCGGCCTTGTGGGACTTCGTGCGCCGGGCCGCGGCCGTATTCGCCGGACACGGCAACACGAGCAAGGCCAATGCGGTCTGGCCCTGGGGCCAGGGCAGGGCGCTGACGCTTCCCGATTTCGCCGCGACCTTCGGGCTGCGCGGCGCGGTGGTTTCGGCCGTAGACCTGGTCAAGGGCCTGGGCCGGGCCGCAGGCATGGCCGTTCTGGACGTGCCCGGGGCCACGGGACTCCTGGACACCAACTACGCGGGCAAGGTGGCGGCGGCGCTCGAATTTCTGAAAGACGGCGATTTTGTCTTCGTCCACGTCGAAGCCCCGGACGAGTGCGGCCACGGCGGCAATGCGGCGGACAAGACCGAGGCCGTGGCCCGGTTCGACGCGCAAGTGGTCGCGCCCATGGTCGCGGCGCTCGGGGACGACGCGGCCTTCCTCATCGCCTGCGACCACCCCACGCCGATCGCCATCCGCACGCATACCGCCGATCCCGTGCCTTTTCTTTTCTGGAAGCAGGGCGTAACCCCTTCGGGCGCGGCCGCCTTCAGCGAACGGGAGGCTGCGAAAACCGGCCTTGTCGTCGCCCCGGGGCATGAACTGTTGCCAAGGGCCGCCGCCTGGGCCGAAAAGGGCGGCAACTAGGTCCGGCACATGGCGCTTTTCCTCAAACCCGAGGATTTTCCCTCGCCCGACTCCCGCTTGCGGCTGACGGTCTCCTACGGCGAGACCGACCGCATGGGCTACGCCTATTACGGGCACTATCCGCACTGGTTCGAGCGGGGGCGCGGGCATTTTATCCGCGAGCGCGGCATGAGCTACGCCGAGGTGGAAGCGCGCGGCGTGTGGCTGCCCGTGCGCGATTTGGCCGTGCGCTATTTGCGCCCGGCGCATTACGACGACGAAGTGGTGGTGCGCACGGCCGTCAGCGCCTGGGGCCGCGCCTCGATCAGCTTCGCCTACCAGCTTTACGGCCCGCCGCAGGACGGCACGCTGCTGGCCGCCGGCGAAACCCTGCACGCCTGCACGACGCCCGAGGGGCGGCCCACGGCCGTCCCGGACTGGCTGCGCGGGCTTTTTTCCGTCTAACCTTACCCCCTTCCCCGCACGCATCATGTTCATCGACATCCATACGCACGCCTATCATCCGAAGATCGCGGACAAGGTCCTGGCCCAGCTCGAAGGGCATTACGGCATCCATCCCGTGGGCACGGGCCAGATCGACGACCTGCTCGCACGGGCGACCGCCGCCGGCCTCGACAAGGTGGTGGTCCACAACGCGGCCACGGCCCCGGCGCAGGTGGTGCCGGCCAACAACTGGGCCATTCGCATCCACCGCGAAAACCCCCGCGTCGTTTCCTTCGGCACGCTGCATCCGGATTTCCCGGATTTCGAGCGCGAACTCGACCGTCTGTGGCGCAACGGCATCAAGGGCATCAAGTTCCATGCCGACTTCCAGGGCTTCCGCCTGGACGACCATCGCCTCTGGCCCATCTTCGAGGCGCTTTCCGGGCGCTTCACGGTCATGTTGCACGTGGGCGACCGGCTGCCGCCCGAGGAGAACAACTCCTGTCCGGCCAAGGTCGCGGCCATCCTGCGCGATTTCCCGCATCTTACGGTCATCGCCGCGCACATGGGCGGCTACCTGCACTGGCAATACGTGCTCGAGCATCTGGCCGGCAAGGACGTCTACATCGACACGTCGAGCACGCTCGCTTTCATCGACGACGACACGCTCTCGCGCATCGTCGCCGCCCATCCGCGCGAGCGCATCCTTTTCGGCAGCGACTATCCGCTTTTCGACCCGGGCGAGGAAATCGTCCGGCTGCGCAAGCGCCTGGCATTGCGCGATTCCCAGCTCGAAGCCCTCCTTTCCGCCGGAAGCGCACTTTTCCGATAGCAAAAATGTACATTGACTTCCCACCGGGGCTCGTGCTGGAACGGCAGGGCCCCGGCGATGCGTTGCGGGAGGTTTTTCCCCGCCGGGCCAAGGAGTTCGCGTATGAGCATTCGGTTGCAGATATTGTGCTCCCTCGGCCTCATGTTCCTTTTGAGTTGCGTCATGTTCGCCGCTACCTGGACGATCACGTCCGGTCAGAGAACGGACGGCCTGGTCATCAATCTGGCCGGTCGCCAGCGGATGCAAGTGCAAAAGATCGCCAGGGACGCCCTGGCGTATGCCCACCAAGTCCAAAACGGCAACAAGCCGACCGCCCTGGCGGAAGACATTCGCAAGCGCCTGAGCGCCTTTGAATCCGTGCAGACCCTGCTGACCCGGGGCGGGAAGTACCAGAACGGCAAATCTTTCGTCATCCCGACACCCGACGCGCAAACGGCGGCCATGCTCGAAGCGGTCAGGGCGAAGATCACGCCCTTCGTCGCCGAAGTGGAAGCGCTGTTGACCAAGGGAGACGGCAGTACGTCCGACAAGCTTCTCGTCGCCGCGGAAGACGCCGTCGCCGCCCAGGACAAGGCCGTGGCGCGGCTGCAGGACACTACCGAGGATTCCGTCACGACGCTCATGACCATCCAGGCCTCGGGCATGGCCCTGGGGGCCGTGATCTTCCTCGTAGTGCTTGTCGCCCTCGGCCGCTCGTTGCGCCAGCCCCTGCGTCGGCTTCAGGGATACGCCACGGCCGTTGCCGGCGGCGATCTCCACGCCACGGCGACGGGCTTTTTCCCGCCCGAACTCGCCGAACTGCGCGAAGCCATGGCCCGCATGGTGAAAAGCCTGGAAACGATCATGAACGAGGCCCGCCAAAAGGGCATCGAAGCCGAACAGCACGCCGCCGATGCCGACCATGCCCTGGAAGCCACCAAGGCGCAGGAGGCCCGCACCAACGAACTGCTCGCCACCCTGCACGATGCCGCCGGCAAGGCCCGCAGCGTCTCCGAATCCATGATGGACTCCTCGGGCAGCCTGCTGGCCCAGGCCGAGCAGGTGGCCGGCGGCGCGCGGCATCAGCGCGACCGCATGATCGAGACCGCCACGGCCATGGAAGAGATGAACGCCACGGTGCTCGAAGTGGCCCGCAACGCCTCCTCGGCCGCGGCCAGCGCCGACGAGGCCAAGGCCAAGGCCGTCACCGGGGCCGAAGGCGTGCGTTCGGCCGTCGCCTCCATCGAGAACATCCGCCAGCGCATCCTGGAACTCCGGGAGTCCATGACGCTGCTCGGGCAGAAGGCCGACAACATCGGCCATATCATGAACGTCATTTCCGACATCGCGGACCAGACCAACCTGCTCGCGCTCAACGCCGCCATCGAGGCGGCGCGCGCCGGCGATGCCGGGCGCGGCTTCGCCGTGGTCGCCGACGAGGTGCGTAAACTCGCCGAGAAGACCATGACCGCGACCAAGGAGGTCGGCGACGCCGTGGCCTCCATCCAGGGCCAGGCCCGGGAGAACATCGCCGCCGTGGAATCCGCCGCCGCCGGCATCGAGGAGAGCACGCAGGCCGCCGCGTCCTCCGGCCGGTTCATGGACGAGATCGTCGGCATCGTCGAGGCCACGGCCTCTCAGGTCGAATCCATCGCCACGGCCTCGGAAGAGCAGTCCGCCACCTCCGAGGAGATCAATCGGGCGGTGGAAGAGGTCAACCGCATCGCCGAGGACACCGCCTCGGGCATGGAGACCGCCACGGCCGCCCTGTCCGCGCTGTCGTCCCTGGCCGAGGAACTCGACGACGTCATCCGCCGCATGACCGGGGAGCAGGGGACCGCGCGCCGCGTTTCCTCCGCGCCGCGCGCCGTGGCCGCCGCGCCCAGGCAGCCCTTGCCGTCCGCGCGTCCGGCGGCCAAATCGCTTCCGGCCGCGGCGCACGCGAGGCCCAAGGCCAAGCCCCTGCCGGCCGCGTCCCGTCCGGCCCCGTCCAAGGCGCTGCCTGCCGCAAAGCCCGCCGCGGCCAAGCCGGCTGCCGCGGACGGCGGCTCCTCGGCCTGTTCCATCGGCAGCGGCATCCTGCAATGGGACCAGTCCCTGGCCGTGAACATCGGCGACATCGACGAACAGCACAAAAAGCTCGTGCAGATGATCTGCGACCTCCACGAGGCCATGCGTACGGGCAAGGGCAAGGGGCAGGTGGAGGCGATCCTGCGCGAACTGGAAGAATACGCGGTGGAGCACTTCGGCTTCGAGGAAAAGCTCATGGAGAAACACAAGTATCCCGGCTACCTCAACCACCGTAAAGAGCACGAGAAGTTCGTGGACCAAGTCATCGCCTTCGGCAACGATTTCCGCGCCAACCGGGCCGCCCTGACCACGGAGGTCATGAATTTCCTCAAGAACTGGCTGGTCGGCCACATCAAGGGCACGGACAAGAAATACAGCTCCTTTTTCAACGAGCGCGGCGTGCACTGATCCGTTTGCCATCTTCTCCGACAATGAAAAGCCCGGGCCGCCGCACGCGGTCCGGGCTTTTTTTCGGAAACGGGAAGGAGCCGGTTCAGCGGGGCAGGGCCTGGGGCGTCTGCCGGCGCAGGCCGTCGATCAACGAGGCCAGGCTCGCCGCGGACTGCGAAAGCCGGTCCAGCTCTTCCTTGGCGTCGTCCATGCCCTGGGCCGTTTCCTCGGACACGAGGCTGATGTCGGCCAGGGCGCGGTTGATTTCGTCGGACGCCGCGGTCTGCTGGTCCGTGGCCGTGGCGATGAGGCCGATTTCTTCCGTGGTTTTCTCGGCCATGGCCACGATCTGGCGCAGGGACTGTCCCGATTTGCCGGCCAGTTCCGTGGTCGCGGCCACGGCGGCCACGGCCTTGTCCATGCCGGCCACGTTTTCCCGCACGGCCCCGTCGATGGCGGTGACGACCGTGGCCACCTCTCCCGTGGCCTGCATGGTCTTTTCGGCGAGCTTTCTGACCTCGTCGGCGACCACGGCGAAGCCGCGTCCGGCGTCGCCCGCCCGGGCCGCTTCGATGGCGGCGTTTAAGGCAAGCAGGTTGGTCTGGTCCGCGATGTCGGAAATGACGCCCATGATGGCCCCGATGCCCTTGGCCCGCTCGCCCAGGGCGTCGAGGCCCGCCTTGAGCCCTTCGGAAAGCTCCCGCACGCGGTCGATGGAACGCGTCACCTCGTTCGTGGCCGCAAGCCCCTCGTGCGCGCCTTCGCGGGCGGCCTGTGCGCTTGCGGCGGCGCGCCCGGCGTTTTGCGCTACTTCGACCACCGTGGCGCTCAGCTCTTCCATGGCCGTGGCCGTGGAAGCGGTACGGTCGCGCTGCCGGCCCGCGCCATCGGAAACCATCGCCACGCGGTCGGTCAGGGCGTTGCCGGCCCGGGCCACCACGTCGGCGAGATCCTCGAGCTGCGTGGCGGCCTCGGCCATGCCTTCGAGCCTTGCCCGTTCGGCCCGGGCGGTGGCCTCTACGGCCTCGCGGCGGCTTTGTTCGGCTTCGGTGCTCTTGGTCTCGGCCGCCTGTTTTTCCGCCTCGATGTCGTGGAAAAGGCCGCGGAGTTTTTCGGCCATCTCGACCATGACGGCCATGACGCCGCAGTCGTGGCGCAGGGAGCTGCAGACCGCCTGGACGTTTTCGAAGCGTCCGGCCGCCACTTCCCGGGCGATGTCGGCCACGGTTTCGGGTTCACCGCCGAGCTGGCGCAGGATACTGCGCGAGACGAGCCAGGCCGTGCCTGCGCCGATGACCAGGGAGATGGCCAGCAGGAGGTATTGCAGATGCAGGTCCGAGGCCAGGGAGGCGACAACGGTCGCGACCTGGGCGTCCGTGGCCGCGAACTGTTTTTCCTTGAGCGGATTGATACGTTTGGCCAGGGCCGTGGTGCGGGCGTCGAAATCTTCCATCAGCACGTTTCCCGCCTCGCGGCCGTCCTTGATGTAGGCCTTGGCCATGCGCACCCCGACCGCGTACATGGCCTCGAAATCCGAGGCGATGGCCTCGGTCTCGCGCCGCAGGGCGTCGTCGCCGCGCGCGCGGGCGATCTCCTTGAATTTGGCCACGCCCTCTTGAAAACCCTTGGCTGCCTCTTCGGCCTCGCCGAAGCCGTCCTCCTCGCCGGTTGCCGAAACATCGGTGAGGAACTGCTGCACGTCCACGGACGCGAACTGCATGCGCGCCGCCACGTCGGCCAGGGGCAGCGTCTCGTCGTGGATGCGCGCCGCCTGCTGGCGCACCGCGCTTAGGGAGGAGGAGAGCAGCAGCGTGCCCGTGGCCATTGCCGCGAGCACCAGTCCGAAGCCCAGGCCCAGTCTGGCGGAGATCGTGAGTTTCATGAAGGGAGCCTGCCTGTTGTAAAGGGTGTGCATGCCCGCAGAGGACTGCTCCGATGCTGCTGGCGGATGCCGACGATTATGGATAGGGTTACAAGGAGCGAGAGGTTGCGGTCAAGATGATGGTGAAATTTGTTGCGACGGGCAGGCGCGGCGACGGGGAAGTCCGCGACATCCTCGTGCCGACCGGTGACGGCATGGTGTTCGTGCGGGCCAGGATCGCCCTGGGTCGCGCGCCGGCCGTGGTTTGCCTGCATGGCCTGGGCGATTCCCACCTGGCCTTCGAGGAGGCCTTCGAGACGCGCTACCTGGACGGGGCGAGCATCGTGACCTGGGACATGGCCGGGCATGGCGCAAGCCCGGCAGGCAGCCGCGACTATTCCATGGAGGCCAGCGCCGCGCGGCTGCGCGCCGTCATCGACCACCTGACCGCCGAGTATGGCCTGCGGCCGTCGCCGCTCATCCTCGTCGGCCATTCCGTGGGCGGCATCCCGGCCATTTATTTTTGCCGCGACGCCGCGCCCGGGGAGGTGGGACGCCTCGTCCTGGCCGAGGCGTCCGTGACCCGGTTCGGCTCCTTCGTCACGGCCCATGCCGAAGCGGCCCGGCTGTCGGGCCGATTTTCGGAGTGGTACAAGGAATTCCGCGAACAGGTGATCTTCCGGGACTACCTGGGGCGCTATCCCTTCTGCCGTCATTACTATGCGTCGTTGCGCTTTTGCGGCGAGGAGGCATTCCTGCAAACCGTGCTGGCCGTGCGCCGTGCGGCCAAGGCCCGGCCCGGTAAATGGAGCCATGCCGCAGGCGAGGCCCTGTTGGGCTTGTCCCTGCCCGTGGTCTACGCCCATGGCCGGGGACTCGCGCCCGAGACCCTGACCTTTTTGCAGGAACACGGCATCCCGACGCGTCCCTTTCCCACGGAATGCCATTTTCTCATGCAGGCCATGACCGGCGAGTTCTACGGCCTGCTCGGCGAATGCTGCCGCGAAGTCAAGGCCTAGGCACAGTGCAAGGAGGGCCGCTTATGGACGCTTTCCGGTTTGTTCTGACGGATCAGGAGAAGGAGTATCTCAAGGACCTCGTCCGGCTGCGCATCGCCGCGCGACTGGCCGGGCGCAAGGCAAGCCTGCCCGAGCCGCCTTCGGATCTGCTGCGCGAACCCCATGGGGCCTTTGTCACGCTGACGCTGCGCGGCCGGCTCCGCGGCTGCATCGGCCACATCGTCGGCGACGCGCCCCTTTTCGAGACCATCGGCGAGATGGCCGAGGCCGCGGCTTTCGGCGACCCGCGTTTTCCGCCGCTGTCGCAAGAGGAATTTAAGCAGGTCGCGGTGGAGATTTCGGTTTTAAGCCCCCTGACGCCGTGCCCCGACCCCGCGCTCGTGACCGTGGGCCGCCATGGGCTGCTCGTGCGCCGGGGCGGTCGCTCGGGGTTGCTGCTGCCGCAGGTGCCCATGGAGTGGGGCTGGGACCGCGAGACGTTCCTCGACCAGACCTGCCGCAAGGCCGGCATGGAGCCCGGCTGCTGGCGCGACCCGGCCACGACGTTGTTTTGGTTCGAGGCGGAGGTGTTTTAGAAGCGGAGGGAAAGGGGAGAGAAGATGCCTCCGGCGGCCAGGAGGGGGTCACCCCCTCCTGGACCTCCCGAAAGGGGGGGGCGTTAGGGGGCGATGCGTTTGACGAAGAGGACGCGGTCTTCGCCGGGCCCGTCGTAATCGCTGTGTACGGAGACGGCGCCCGCGAGCTTGTCGCCCGGTTCGATCGTGAAGCCGATGTGCGTGTGGAAGGCGATGGAATTTTTGTTCGCCGGCGAGGTGAGCAGGTGCACTTCTTCGCAGCCGCGCTGGCGCACGGCTTCGCAGAAGCGGGCGTAGAGCGAACGCGCGAGTCCCTTGCGGCGGTGCTGCGGATGGACGCCCATGAAATGGACGTAGGCCTGGTGCGGGTCGGTCTGGGAAACGAAGCCGATCAGGAAGGCTATGACCTCGCACCCTTCCTCGACGACGAAACTCGTGTCGTTGAAGTTCTTGAAAAAAAGGCGCGGCAGCATGTCCGTCATCTTGCGCTCGGCCCACCAGGCGTCGAGCACGGCGATGATGCCGGGATAATCCGATTCCTGCGCATGGCGCGTCCGCATGGGCGGCTCCTTTGCTGCGCGTCCGCCGTTACGGCAGGGACGGGACATGTGTCCCCTGCGCCTGCCCCGGGTCCCGGGCGGGCAGCCGTGACAGGGCCTCGAGGTAGCGTCGCCTGCCGACGAGGAACAGGTCGTTGTGCCCGGCCCCGGGGATGAGGAGCAGTTCCTTGTCCCTGGCCGGGGAGGCTGCGAAAAGCTGCCGCGCCTCGCTTGGGTCGATGAGGTCGTCCGCCGCGCCGTGAATGACGAGCGTCGGCCCGCCGTAGCGCCCGATGTGCGCGAGGTTGCCGAAGCCGTCGGCCTCGGTGATGCCGCAGTGCCCCGCATCGACGCCGAGCACCCGCAACAGCGCCAGCGTTCCGGCGAAGCCGCTTTCGATGACGAGTCCGTCGATTTCCTGCGGCCGCGATGCGGCCAAGGCCAGCGCACAGGCGCTGCCGAGCGAGCGGCCCATGACGAGGATGCGCGGCGAGGCCTGGGCCTTCGCCAGCTGCGCCTTGACGAAATCGAACGCCGCCAGGGCGTCGCTTTCGAGCGTCGCGGCCTGCGGCATGCCCCGCGAGCGGCCGTAGCCGCGAAATTCCGCCACCGCCAGATTGAGCCCGATGCCGGCGAATTGCGGCGCGAACGCGTCGTAGTCCGAGGCGATCTCGCCGTTGCCGTGAAAAAGCAGCAGCGTTGGGAACGTCTTGTCGGCAAGGTGCAGGCGCACGTGCAGCGCGACGCCGTCCGGCGCGGCGGCCATGGCGTCTTCCCAGTTGCCCGCCGAGGCGCGGTCCGGGCGGGGATGGAACAGCCGCGCGGCGATCTCCGGCCTGTCCAAGGCGCGCGTATCGGCCATGAGGCTCTCCGGAAAAAAAGCCAGGGCCGCAGTCAAAAGCGCTACGGCCAGGGGACGCAAGTCTTGACGCATGCAGCCAACCTGCCTGCATGACTGCAAGAAAGCAAGTCGCTTGGCCATCCCGCCGTATTTCTTCCCGATCACCGAACCGTTGCCGCACCGCCGCCGCCCGTCGCGCAATTATCCGCGTTTCGGCGTTTTCCGTTTTCGCAAAAAAGCTAGGGAGGGGAGGAGTGGAAAAGCGAAACACGGGCCCGGCCCGTTGCCGGGCAATGGGAGAAATGGCCATGAAACATTTCGATGCGACGAGCGATTTCCGGTTGGCCATGGGCAGCATCGGCGTCATGCGCCGGATCGTCAGCGCCGTGCTGCTGGTGTTGTCGGGCTTGCTGTTCGTCTTCGGCGCGCGAGAGATGGTTTTGCTCGGTATGATCATCGTGATGCCCGCATCCTGGGACGAGCACGCCTTCTGGGTCCATACCTACAACCTTTTCATGGCGCTGGAATTCGTCTTCATGATCATCAAATACTTCGAGGAAAACTACCATTTTCCCTTGCGCTACATCCTATATATCGCCGTGACTTCGGTGTGCCGGTCCATGATGGTCGATCACGGCCAGTTGGTGGCCTGCGCCGGGGCCACCGTGCTTTTGGCCGTGGCATATTGCTTGGTGACGGCGCGGAATGCCCTGGCGGCACGGTTTTTACCTAACGAGGCTACGGCTATCTGAAACGTCGGCGGATTCCTGAAATATGGGTATTTCTTCGAGGGTGATTCCTTTTTTTGGGGAATCACGTACTGGGTGCGGGTGTTTCGATGACCACGTCCATAAAAATTGGACGGTTAGCCTTGATCTTTCTTGGCACGGTTTTGGCTTTCTCAATGAAAAATAGCAGGGGAAACGCCGCCGGGGGCGGCCGAAACGGCAAGGGGGATGGTCATGAAGCGGTTGCTGTACGTCTTCGTCGTCGCGGCTTTGGGAGCTCTTGTCTACATATCCGATCCGCCGGGCCTTCCGGCCGAGCAGAGCGCCGCAACGGAATCCGCCGCCACGGTCGCGTCTTCCCAGAGCGCAGTGGCGCGGTTGGCCGAAGCCGGCATGGCCATGCGCCGCCATCCCGCGCCCGTGGTCGGCGCGAACGACCCCGCGCCGCAACCCGACAAGCTTTTCGGAAAGTAGCGCATGCTCCGGCAAGTCCGGCGCGGGTGCGGCCGCGCCGGCAGCCGCAGGGGACGTCCCATGGGCGTCCCTTTTTTATGACCCGGCTGGCGGCATACTTTTGGCGTTGCAGGCAAGAAACGGACAGAAGCGCAGGGCCGCTTCGGTCAGGCGCGTGACCTCGCCCGTGCCTTCGTAGAGCGCAAGCGGCGGGTCCAGGCGCAGGCCCGGTTTGCCGCCGCGACGGGCAAGGACGAGGATCTGCCGGGCCGGGGCATCACGGCGCGCGGCCACAGGCAGGAGGCGCTTCGTTTCGAGGCCTGCCGCGCCGAGCGTGGCCACGATGTGCGCGAGCCGCTCGGCCAGATACACAAGCGCCAGCGCGCCGCCGGTGCGCAGGGCGTAGGCGGCCGCGGCGGCGAAGGCGGGCAGCCCGCCGTCGGTCGTAAACCGGGCCGCGTCGCGGCCCGGCGTCGCGGCGCGCCTCCCCGAGCCAGGGTCACGGTAGGGCGGGTTGGCCAGGACGAGGTCGAAGCCCTGGGCCGGGACGAGGGGCGCGGCGCGGATGTCGCGGACGTCGCAAAGGCTGGCCGCAAAGCGCGCATCGAATCCTAGAAGCGCGGCGTTGGCGTTTGCCGCTGCGGCCATCTCCGGGTCCTTGTCCAGGCCGAGCACGGTCGTTGCCGCGTCGTTTCGGGCAAGCAGCAGCCCCAGGCCCGCCGGGCCGCAGCCCGTGCCGAGGTCCAGGGCCCGCTCGCCCGGTAGCGCGGCGGCGAAGCTGGCCAGAAGGAGCGCGTCCGCGCCGAAACGGAACCCCTCCGGGGGTTGGCGCAGGCCGCGCGGGAACAGGCGTCTGGCGTCGTCAATCGAGGCGGCGTCCATAGGGGCTCCTTCCCTGCGGCGCAGGGGCGCGGCGGGTATCGCTTGCGATTTCGTCATGGCGAAAGGGTGGTTGCGGCTCGGTTGTTGCATTTCATGCCCGCACATTTCCCCCGCCTGTCGGCTCGCGCCGGGCAGGGTTCCCTGATGGAAATCCGTTGTGTTTTCCGAGAAGGAATGGGATAAGGAATGTAACGCCGCAAGAGGAGGAGAGCATGCGAACGACGTTGCGCTTGGCCATGATTGTGTGCATCATTTTGGTCGCCAATCTGGTCGTCGCGGATATGTGCGCCTTTGCCCAATGTCCGCCGGGCACGCACTGGTCGAACAAGTACTGGCAATGTATGCCGAACAGGAGGATGCCGCCGCCTCCGCCCCCTCCTCCGCCGCCACCTCCCCCGCGTGGCCATGGGTGTAACAGGAGCTACCAGAACTGCATGATGGTGTGCGCCGGTGTGCCGCAGTGCATCAACAACTGCAACGTCGGCTACAACGTCTGTCGGCAACAGCACGGCTGGTAGCATCTTTTCGCCGCTGTGACGCCATTTCCGCAAAACGGCCGCCGGAGTGAACGCTCCGGCGGCCGTTTCGTTATGGGGTGCGCGCCTTGCGCGCCCGCATGTTGAGCAGCTCCACCAGCAGTGAAAAGGCCATGGCGAAGTAGATGTAGCCTCGGTCGATGTGGCGGCCCAGACCTTCGGCGACCAGGAACACGCCGATGAGGATGAGAAAGGACAGGGCGAGCATCTGCACTGTGGGGTGGCGCGACACGAAATGGCTGATGGGATCCGCGAAAGCCATCATGACCAGGACCGCCGCGATGACCGCCGTGACCATGACGACGATGTTGCCGGACATGCCCACGGCCGTGATGACCGAATCCAGGGAAAAAACGATGTCGAGCAGCGCGATCTGCGTCACGGCCGCGCCAAAGCCCCGGACTTTCTTGGCGTGGGGCTCGCCGTCGCGCGGCGGTTCGATCTTTTCGTGAATTTCGAACGTCGATTTGGCGATGAGGAAGAGTCCGCCCGCCAAAAGCACGATGTCCCGGCCCGTGACCACGTGGCCGAGCAGGGAAAAAAGCGGCGTGGTCAGGCCCATGATCCAGGTGATGCCGAGCAGCAGTGCGATGCGCGTGCCCATGGCGAGCAGCAGGCCGACCTTGCGCGCCTTGGACTGCATCTCGGCCGGCAGGGCGTTGGAAATGATGGCGATGAAGACGATGTTGTCGATGCCAAGGACGATTTCCAGGGCGGAAAGCGTCAGGAAGGCGATCAGGTTTTCCGCGGTGAAAAGGGGCATGGCGATGCTCCGTTAGGCGGTTTTGCCGCGCCGCAGCCGCCGGCGCACGAAATCCGTCAGCATTCTGGCTTCCTCGACGCGAAAAAGCGAGGCTACGCCCATGTAGGCCACGGCCCACAGGACGATAGCCGCCAGGGACAGGTACGGCCGGCCGGAGGTGGCGTACGCGCCCGCGCCCACGCCGCAGCTTAAAAGGGTGCCGATGACCGTGGTGCGGCCGGGCCGAAACCACGACCCGCCGAGCTTTTTGCGCAGGATCACGCCGAGCACGGCGACGTTGACCCAGGAAGAGACGGACGTCGCCAGGGCGAGGCCCACGTGGGCCATGGAACCCATGAGCGCCCAACCCGTGGCGACGTAGACCACGAGGCACAACACGGCGGTGATGGCCGGGGTGCGGGTGTCGGCCAGGGCAAAATAGGCGGAATAGAGCGGCCGCACGCAGGCGAAGGCGGGAAGCCCCACGCCGTAGGCGACAAGCGCCGCAGCCGTGGCGGCCACGGCATGCTCGCCGAACGCGCCCCGGCCGAAGAGCACGCGCACCATGGGGTCGGCCAGGGCGATAAGCCCGGCCGCGGCCGGCAGGCAGATGAAAAGCGTCAGGCGCAGCGAGGCGTTGAGCGTGTCGGTGAATTCGCCGGTTTTGCCCGACGAGGCGAGCTTGGACAGGCTCGGCAAGGCCACGGTGCCCACGGCCACGCCGAAGACGCCGAGCGGAAACTGCACGAGCCGGTCGGCGTAGTAGAGGTAGGAGATGCTGCCGGTTTGCAGGTAGGAGGCGAGCAGCGTCCCGAGCACGATGTTGAGCTGGTAGACGGCCGCGCCGAAGGCCGTGGGCAGCATGAGCAGGCCCATGCGCACCACGCCCTTGTCGCGAAGGCTCCACGGGCCGCGCCAGGTGAAGCCGAACTTGCGCATCTGCGGCTGCTGCATGAGCACTTGGCCGAAACCGCCGATGACCACGGCCCAGGCGAGCGTGTGGGGCACGTCGAGGTTAAACAGCCAGGCCACGCCCGCGCCGGCGATGATGATGGTGTTGAGCTCCGAGGTCGCCAGCGCCGGGGCCAGGAAGTGGCCGAAGGAGTTGAGCACGCCCATGCACAGCGCCACGGCCGAGATCTCGATGATGTAGGGGAAGACGATGCGCGTGAGCTCGACCGTGAGGTCAAAGAGTTTGGGATCGTCGGTGAAACCCGGGGTGATGAGCGCGGTCAGGGGCCGGGCGAAGACGATGGCGAGCGCAGTGAGGACGCCGAGGATGATGAGCAGCCAGACCAAGGCCGCGCGGGGCATGGCGAAGGCGCGCGCGTCGCCCTCGTCCTCGCGCAGCTTGGTGAAGACCGGCACGAAGGCCATGGTCATAGAGCCTTCGGCGAAAAGCCGGCGCATCATGTTGGGCAGGCGGTAGGCCACGTAGAAGGCGTCGGCGGCGATGCCGGCGCCGAGCACGTAGGCCAGGATCATGTCCCGGAAAAATCCGAGGATGCGGGAGAGCAGCGTCGCGCCGCCGACGATGGAGGCGTCCTTGGCGATCTGTCTTACGTGTTGCGACATGGGGAGGGAGTACTCACTTTTGGCAGCGGGGGCAAAAGGTCGAGGTCCGGCCGGCGACCTTGACCGAAACGAGGGTGCGGCCGCAGGCGGGACAGGGCTCGCCGGCCTTGCCGTAGACGGAAAATGCGTTCTGGAAGCCGCCTTCGACCCCGTCCGGGGTGCGGTAGTCGCGGATGGTGCTGCCTCCGGCGGCGATGGCCCGGGCGAGCACGTCCTTAACGGCGGCAAGGAGCGCCTCGCGTTTTTGCGGCGCGACGGCGCGGCAGGGCGTTTCGGGATGGATGCCGGCCGCGAAAAGCGACTCGTCGGCGTAGATGTTGCCGATGCCGGCAATGAGCGTCTGGTCGAGCAGCGCCGCCTTGATGCGCGTGCTGCGGCGGGAAAGCGCCGCGTCGAACGCTTCGGGCGTCATGTCCCAGGGTTCGGGGCCGAGTGAGGCGTAGAAATCCCAGTGCGCTAGCGCCTCGGGAAAAAGCGCCCGGGCCGTGCCGAAGCGGCGCAGGTCGGAAAAGACCAGCGTGCCGTCGCCCGAAAGCCGCACCAGGAGCCGTGCCCGTTCGGGAACCGGCCCGTCGGCCCGGGCGATGTGGAAGCGGCCCGTCATGCGCAGGTGGAAGGCCAGCAGCGCAGGCGAGGCGTCCGGAGCCTCGGGGTGCGGCGACAGGTTGACGAGCAGGAGCTTGGCCCGGCGCGTGACCGCCGTAATGGTGCGGCCGGTTGCGACCTTGGCGAAGGCGGTCCATGTGCGCGGCCCGGCGAGCACCGTGGGGTCCGGCGCGTCCACGCCGAGAATGGTGCGGCCGACGAGGCCCGGCGCAAGGGCGCGGGCGATGGTTTCCACCTCGGGCAGTTCGGGCATGGGTTATTTCCCGGGCGAGGACGGCGCGTCGAGGGGAATGGAAATATCCAGGGTCTCGCCGGCGCGGGAGACGGTCAGGCGCAACGGTTCGCCGGCCTTGGCCGCTTCGATGGCCGCGGTGTGGAGCGTGGCGAGGCCCGTCGCCGCATGCGTTCCCGCGGCGGTGACGGCGTCGCCGGCGAGCAGGCCCGCCCTGGCGGCGGGAGAATCCGGGGCCACGGCGGTCACGAGGAGTCCGGCGTCGGGGCGGCCTTGCCCCGGGGCTTCGTGGGAAAGGGTCATGCCGAGTCGGCTTTTGTGCATGGCCGGGCAGGCGTAGAAATAACCGGCCAGGGCCGCGTCCGGGGCGTCGCCACCGCGGTGGGGCATGACCGTGACGATGCGCGCCTTGGGATCGTACGCGGCAAGCCGCCTGGCGATGCCCCAGCCGCGCTCCACGTGGCCGCCGCCGGCGATGACGACCACGGGCCGTCCGGAGACGGCGCGGGCGTAGAGGGCGCGCTGCGCCATCTGCGTGTCCCACAGGCTCTGCACGGCGACGAAATCGGCGAAGCGGTCGCGCCCGGCGTCCGTTTGCGGCATGGCCGGCTTGCGTCCCTTGGCCTTGGCTGCTGCGGCCGCCTTTTCGAACATGGCGCTGTGGCTGGCGAAAAGTTCGCGCAGTTCTTCCACCTGGGCCGGGTCCGGCGGCAGGAGCTGCCCGGGCAGCGCGGCGCGCTCTGTCGGGGGCAGGGCGTCGAGGCCCGTGCGGCCGACCTTGCGCGCCAGTCCCTGCGGGGCGTTTAGGGCGAAGACGGGGAGGCCGTATTCCCGGGCGGCCTCGAAAATCGGCGCGTAGAGCGCGAATGGGTAGCCCCAGGTGTGCTGCCAGTCGAGCGCCTTGGGCAGGTCGCCCACGGCCAGCTTGCCGGCGTTTAGGGCGTCGAGCGCCGGCTGCCGGTCGGCCGGGACCATCTCGAAGCCGACGGCCGGGCGCACGCCGGCCGCGACGAGGCGACGCACGACGGCGGCCTGCGCCTCGTGGTCGCAGGGGTTGGGGTGTTCCTCGCCAAGGAGGATGTAGTCGGCGCGGGCGATGTCGGCGGCAAACGCGGCCGGCGAAAGCGGCGCGCCCGAGGCGGCGAGGAGCGTCTCGGGGGAAACGGGCGCGGCCGCGTCGCGGGCCGTCTTCCCGGCGCAGCCGGGCAGGCTCGGGACGAGCAGGGCGGCCAACGCGAATGCGGCCAGGGCGCGGGAGATTTCCCGGCCCCGGACGCAAAAGGTCGCGGCGCGTGTACGGTGCGGCGCGTGCATAGGCGTTTTACGACGGGACGGCAGGCGAACCGGCTAGTCCCACTTGCGCTTGTCCTCGATAGGCCGGATCTGCGGCGGCAGGGTGCCGGGCGCGACCACCGTGAGGCTCGGGCGCAGCTTGATCTTCTCGCGGAACTTGTGGAGAAGGTCTTCCTCGCGCTTGAAGTTGGAGGCCTCGACGATGAGGTTCATCTCGTCGATGCCGCCGGGGTTGGTGACCTCGATCTGCCAGCGCTTGATCTCCTCGAAGCGGGTGATGACCTGTTCGACCTGGTGCGGGTAGACGAACATGCCCTTGATGCGGGCGGTGGTGTCCACGCGGCCGACGATGGAGCCCAGGCGCGGCGAGGTGCGGCCGCACGGGCAGGGCGCGCGCTCGATGTAGGACAGGTCGCCGGTGGCCAGGCGGATCAGCGGATAGGTCTTGTTGAAGGCCGTGACCACGATTTCGCCTACTTCGCCGTCCTTGAGGGGAATGCCGGTGTCGGGGTGGCAGATCTCGACGAAGGCGCGGTTGGCGATGTGCAGGCCGGTCTTGTGGAAGCATTCGTAGCCCACGCAGCCGACGTCTGCCGTGCCGTAGCCCTGGCGCATGATGATGTCGAACTTCTTCTCCAGGTTGGCGCGCAGCTTTTCGGAGAATTTTTCGCCCGTGACGAAGGCCACTTCCATGTACAGGTCTTTGCGCAGATTAAGCCCCATCTCCTCGCCCTTCTGGGCCAGGTGCATGAGGTAGCTCGGCGTGCCGACGTAGCCCGTGGCGCGCAGCTTCTGCATGATCTCGAGCTGGGTGGCGGAGTTGCCGGGTCCGGCGGGCATCACGGCGCAGCCCAGGTTCTTGAGCGGCTCCTCGAACATGAGGCCGGCCGGGGTCAGGTGGTAGTTGAAGGTCACCTGCACGAGGTCGCCGGAGCGGAAGCCGCAGGCGTAGAAGCCTTCGGTCCAGCCCCAGTAGTCGTCCTCGCGGTCCTCGGGGTCGAAGATGGGGCCGGGGGACAGGAAGATGCGGCGCAGTTCGCCCATGTCCTTGGTCAAAAGCCCTCCCAGGCGCGGTCCCATGGATTGGAGAAAGATGAGCTCTTTCTTCTTGAGGATGGGAATGTGCTTGAGGTCCGAGAGGGTCTTGAATTTGGATGCCTGGAACTGGGCCCGGTCGAAGCGTTTCTTGACGTCCTCGGAATACCGGTAGGCGTAGGACAGCAGGTCCTTGATCTGGATCTGGTAGTACTGCCGGCGTTCGGATTCGTCGAGCACTTCCCGGCGGGAATAGATGCCCTCGGTTCGGTCCTTACGGGTCATGACGGGTCTCTCCTTTGGAGGCAAAATCCCGTGGCGGGAAAAAGAGAGGCTTTATAGCCTAGGCTTGTTCGGATTTCAAGCCGCTTGTGGATCGGCCCCCCGCAAGGGCTTGGGAGACGGCGTCCAGGAGCCGTTGCCGGGTGACGGGCTTGAGGATGTGCCCGCTAATGCCCGCGGCGCGCCATTTTTCGTGTTCTTCGGCCGAAGTCGCGGCGGACAGGCCGAGAATGGGGATGTCCGGTGGGGTCGCGCCGCCCGCGCCTGCTCGGATGCGTCCGGCCAGCTCCAAGCCGCCGCCCTCGGGCAGCTGCATGTCCATGAGCACCATGTCCGCGCGCGAGCCGGCAAGGACTTCGAGTAGCTTTAGGGCGGAGTCGGCCACGAGCGCCACGTAGCCCTGGTCCTCCAGGATGCTGCGCATGAGCAGCTGGCTTACGGGTTCGTCCTCGGCGCAGGCGATGATCGCGCCATGGCAGGCGAAGGACGCGGGCCGAACCGGTTCGGACAGGCGCAGCACGGCAGTGAAGCTGAATTCGCTGCCCTTGCCGGGAGCGCTGGCAAGGCTGAGGCTGCCGCCCATCTTTTCGACGATTTCCTTGGAAATGGGCAGGCCGAGCCCGGTCGCGGCGTGGCGTTTGTTCAGGAACGCCTCGCCGATGGCGAAGCGTTCGAAAATGAGCTGCTGTTTTTCCGCCGGGATGCCGATGCCGGTGTCGCGCACGCTGCAGCGCAGGGCGACGGCTTGTTGCCCCTCTGGCGACGCGTCCCGGGCGACGTGGACGCGCACCGAACCCTCCTGGGTGAATTTGACGGCGTTGCCGATGAGGTTGAGCAGCACCTGTCGCAGCCGGGCCACATCGCCGGTGAGGGCGTCCGGGACGTCGTCGTCGACGGCGGCAGAAAAAGCGAGCCCCCGGCGCGCGGCGTCCTCGGCGCAGGCGGAAAAAAGCGGGGCCAGGCCTTTGCGCAGGCAAAACGGCTCGTCGGCCAGCTCCAGCCGGCCTGTGGCGATGTTGTTCATCTCGAGCAGATCGTTGACCACGCCGAGGAGCTGGTTGGAGGCGTCCATGGCCAGTTCCAGGAACTGGCGCTGGCGGTCGGGCAGCTCGCCCTGGAGCAGCAGCGAGAGCATGCCCATGATACCGTTTAAGGGTGTGCGCAGCTCATGGCTCATGTTGGCCAGGAACGTCTCCTTGACCGCACCGGCCGCGGCGGCCGTACCGGCGAAGGCGGCGAATTCCCGGTAGAAGCTCTTGAGCAGCCCGTGGCGGTCGGCGGGAACGCAGGGCAGTACGGCCAGGGCGGCGTCCGCGGCCTTGGAATGCCCTGCAAGCGCCCGCCGCTCCTGCTGGGTCTTGAAATAGGGGCCGATCGTCAACAGGCCCGTGCGCCCCTGGCCGAGGGGCAGGGCGAAGCGGCGCACGGTCAGACCCAGAGGACAGACGGCCGTCGGCGCGCTGCCGTCAATGGGCAGCGCCGCCTCGCCTTGCAGCAGGGGACAAGGCCCGTATGCGGCGAATTCCCGGTGCAGGACGATGTGGGCTTCACGTCCGGGATCGGGCCAGGCCGGCGCGTCGAGCGAGGTCTGCACCGCCGTCGGCACGCCGAGCAGGAGCGTCAGGGGGTCGAGCAGGCGCTTGAGCGCGCGGGGTGCTTCGGCGTTGAACGCACGATGGGGCATGGTAGTAAGCATTAGCCCTTGCCTTGGCCGAGGTCAATCGGCTGGTTCGTCTTGCGTCGTTTCCGTAGCCTCCGGCGCGTCGCACTCCGGGATGACGAAGCCTGCCGGCACCGGCGGCAACGGCACGGGGCGGCGGTAGACGTCCGTGCCGCCGTGGCGGGCGAAGACCAGGAAGCCGGTGTGCGCGACCATGCGGTCCTCGGGGCGCAGGCGCTCGGGCACGGGCTTGTAGCGGCGCACCAGGATCTCGAGCACCTCGACGTCCTCGAAGGGTGACGTCTCCAGGGCCGCCAGCAGTTCGCTGATCTGGTTGACCGTGGGCAAAAGGAAGCCCACCGGCGCGCCCGGCCGCACCACCGCGGCGGCCGCGTCCAGGTAGTCCCAGGGCGTGCGCACGTCGAGGAAGAGCGCGTCGGCGTCGGTCGGGTCGGTTAAGGGGTCGCCGGGAATGCGGCAATCTGGTAGGAAGCCCGTGGCGATGTCGTGATGGAAGCGGCTGACTTGGCCCGACAGGCCCACGGCGTCGATGTTTTCCCCTGACAGGTCGTAGAATTCCTGCCGCCGTTCGAAGGTGTAGACCCGGCCCGTCTCGCCCACGTGCCAGGCCAGGGCCAGGGTCAGCCCCCCCGAGCCGCTGCCGGCCTCCACGACCCGCACGCCCGGGCCGATGCCGAGCTTGAGCAGGATGTAGCCGATTTCCTTGGGGTACATGATCTGCGTCGAGCGTTTGACGCCCTTGACCAAATCGTAGGTGGAAGGCCGCAGGATGCGGAAGGCGTGGCCGAGGTGCGTGGTCACCGCGCCGCCGCAGCCGGCCTGGGCCACGTCGGCGAAGCGGATCATGCCTTCCTGGGTGTGCAGCACGAGGTCCGGCTCGAAACGCCGCAGATATCGCTTGCCCTTGGGAGAGACGAGAAGTATCAAATCGCCCTGTTTCACGGTATGCTCCGGTTCGCTTGATGACGGTCCTTGTCCCCGCGCGGGGCCGGCCTGTCAAGCCGCTGCGACGCGACAAGGAGGATCGCGCCACGGACGCCCTACGCTATGTTTTCGGTCCCGTCGCCTCGGGCCGCCTCGGATTGTCGCTGGGCCTCGACCTGCTCGGCGCAAGGATTTGTTCGTTCGACTGCCTGTACTGCGAGGCCGGGCCGACCGACGCGCTGACCGTGGCCCGCAAGCCCTACGTCCCGGCGGCGAAGATTCTCGCGGAGCTTGAGGACTGGAAGGCCGCCGGCCACGCCGCGCCCGACGTCGTCACGCTGGGCGGGCTCGGCGAGCCGACGCTCAACAGCGAATGCGACGCCGTCATCGCCGGCGCCAAGGAACTTTTCCCCGACGTCCCCGTGGCCGTGCTGACCAATTCGAGCCTGCTGTCCGATCCGGACGTGCGGGCCGCGTGCAATCTGGCCGACATCGTCCTGCCGTCCATGGACACCTTGATTGCGGCCGAATACGCGCGCCTCAACCGCCCCCACGCCGCCTTAGGCCTGGACGCGCTGCGTCGGGGCCTGCTCGATTTTCGCGCCGGCTACCAGGGGTCCCTTTTCCTTGAAGTGCTGCTCGCTGCCGGCGTCAACGATTCCGAGGAGAACCTCGAAGCGTTGCGGACGTTTTGCCGGGAGCTTGCCCCCACCCGGGTCGATGTCGTCACCCTCTCGCGCCCGGGAGCCCATGCCGGGGCCACGGCCGTTTCCAAGGCCGTGCTGGCCCGGTTTCGCGAGGCCCTTTGTCCCGCCGCGCAGTCCGTCGCCGCGGCAACGCACGCCCGGGAGGCTTTCCGGACGGCCGGGGCGGGCGAGGGCCATGGTCCCGCCGCCCTGGCGGCCCGCCGGCCGGCCGCGCTCGCCGAGGCCATTGTCGCCTCCGTGCGCCGGCGCCCCCAGACGGCCGCCGTGTTGGCCGCCGCCCTGGGCCATCCCCGCGACGCCGTGCAGGCGGCCCTCGACGCCCTGGAGCAGGGCGGCGCGGTGCGCCGGCGGCAGGAAGGACGGGAAATTTTCTATTCCGGCTAGCCGGAAAACATTTTTCGCCCCGGCGCGATCGCGCCGGCGGCAGGGAGTTTTTTGCCCATGAGCAGAGGAAACAAACGCAAACAGAAAATGTTCATCAGCGTGCTGCCCGGAGAACAGGTCGAAGTGGCCGTGGCCGAAGACGGCATGCTGATCGAATACTACGTGGAGATGGTCCACCAGGCCAAGACGCGGGGCCATATCTACAAGGGTAAGATCCACAACATCGATCCCGCCCTCCAGGCCGCGTTCATCAATTACGGTGCGGAACGCAACGGCTTTTTGCAGATCGACGAGGTCCATCCCGAATACTACCAGGTCGTCCATGCCGGAGAACGCCGCCCCAAGTATCCGCCCATCCAGAAGGCGCTCAAAAAGGGCCAGGAGCTGCTCGTCCAGGTCGTCAAGGAGCCGACGGGCCACAAGGGCGCCTTCCTGACCACCTACCTGTCGCTGCCGGGCCGCTATTTCGTGCTCACCCCGGGCCGCGAGCAGCGCGGCGTGTCGCGCAAGATCGAGGACGAGAGCGAACGCAAGCGCCTCAAGGAGGCCATCTCCGGGCTCAAGCTCGACGAGGGCCTCGGCATCATCGTGCGCACCGCCGCCCTGTCCCAGTCCAAGACGTCGCTGGAGCGCGACCTTTCCTACCTCAAGCGCCTGTGGAAGGAAGTGCGTCAGCGCGGCACCACGGCCGACAATCCGAGCCTGATTTACCAGGAACTCGACCTTTCCTCCCGGGCCGTGCGCGACTACCTTACCGACGAAGTGGGCGAAATCTGGGTGGACGAGCCCGAAACGGCCGACCGCGTGGCCGAGATGGCCGCGCTGGTCTATCCGCGCCGCCCCGGCATCGTCAAACAGCACACGGACATGGACGTGCCCCTTTGGGACCGCTTCAACCTGCGCAAGCAGATCGAGCAGCTCTACGGCCGCGAAGTGACCCTGCCGAGCGGCGGCGTGCTGGTCTTCGACCACGCCGAGGCCCTGACCGCCGTGGACATCAACTCCGGCAAGATCGGCGGCGAATCGAATTTCCGCGAGATGGCGCTCAAGACCAACGTCGAGGCGGCCGAGGAAGCGGCGCGCCAGCTGCGCCTGCGCGACATCGGCGGCCAGGTGGTCATCGACTTCATCGAGATGAAGGACCGCAAGCACGTGGCCGAGGTGGAGAAGACCCTGCGCGCGGCGTTTAAAAACGACCGGGCGCGCACGGACGTGGGCCGCATCTCGCGTTTCGGGCTGCTCGAAATCGTGCGCCAGCGCCTGGGCTCCTCCGCGCTTTCCATCACCTCCGAGCCCTGCCCCTGCTGCCGTGGATCGGGACAGCGCCGCAACGACGAATGGCAGGCGCTGACCGTGCTCAAGGACATTTACCGGCAGATGCGCAAGGACTCCGGCCAGGAGACCGTCACGGCCAAGGTGAACGAAGAGCTGGCCATGTACCTGCTCAACCACAAACGGTCGCGCCTTTCGGCCATGGAAGAGGAATTCAAGAAAAAGATCGTCATCGCTCCGTTGTAGCGCCATGGGCAAACGGATTCTGCTGCATATCTGCTGCGGTCCCTGCGCCATCGCGCCCATTTTGCGCCTCAAGGAGGCCGGCTGCACGGTTGTCGGGTTGTTTTTCAACCCCAACATCCAGCCGGCCATGGAATACGTCCGGCGGCGCGAGGGCGCGGCCAAGGTCGGCGGCATCCTGGATGTGGAAGTGCGCTGCGACGCCTACGATCCGCTGCCGCACATGCGCCGCTCCCTGGCCGATCCGGCCGGACGCTGCGCCCCGTGCTGGGAGGAGCGCCTCGACCGGGCCGCAGCCGCGGCGGCCGCGCTCGGCTGCGACGCCTTCACCTCGTCGCTGCTCTACAGCAAATACCAGGACCACGCCCTGCTTGCTTCCCTCGGCGAAGCCCGGGCCGCGGCCCACGGCGTCCCCTTCCACTACCAGGACTTCCGCGTCCACTGGGACGAGGGCGTGGCCCTGTCGCGCCAGTGGGAAATCTACCGCCAGCCCTACTGCGGCTGCGTGCTGAGCGAACTCGACCGCTACGCCAAAAAACTGCGCCAACCCCCGGGAGTGGGAGTGGTGAAGTAAGAGTAAGAAATGCCTCCGGCGGGGGGGGGGGGGGGGGGGGGGGGGGGGGGGGGGGGGGGGGGGGGGGGGGGGGGGGGGGGGGGGGGGGGGGGGGGGGGGGGGGGGGGGGGGGGGGGGGGGGGGGGGGGGGGGG
>JAEWPX010000053.1 GCA_023399375.1 Pseudomonadota bacterium
GTGGAGAGGTGGTCGGCGGGGTTGCCGCCCGCGACCACCGCGCCCTGCCACAGCGCCAGGCCCCTGGCCGCTTCGGGCGCGGCCGTGGGCAACACGGCGACGACAGGCCCGTCCGGGGCCTGGCCGAGGTCCGCGGCGTCGTCCACGGGCAGCGCCCGCCCCAGGCAGCGGCCGGGGGTGGCGGCCATGCCGCCGCGGTAGAATTCCTTCGGAGGGGCCGGCGGCCGCCTGCCGCCCCACATGATGCGCGCCGGCCGGCATTGCAGGAGCCAAAGCGCGCCGTCGCCGTCCAGGGCGAATTCCAGGTCGCTCCAGGCGCCGGCCAGGGCCTCGGCGGCCAGGCACAGCCGGGCCAGGCGCGACAGGACGGCGTCCTCGAGCACGGGCACGTGCTTTTGGTCCTGAGGCACGGGTTCGCGGCGCAGGCCGCCGCCGGGCGCGGCCACGGCGCGTCGGGTCTTGCGCGCCACGTGGGCGATGATGTCCTCGGGGTCTGTGCGCTCGATGCGGTAGACGTCGACCGGGGCCGCGCCGCTGACGGCGAGCACCCCCAGGCCCGGCACGGCGGAAACGAGCATGCGGTCGGTTTCCGGATGCACCGGGTCGATGGTGAAGACCACGCCCGCGGCCACGGCCGGCACCATGACCTGGACGAGCACGGCCATGTCCAGGGCGGCCGGCGGCAGTCCGGCCTCGCGGCGGTAGGTGGCGGCCTGTTCGGTGAAGGCCCCGGCCATGACCGCGAGAAAACCCTGCTCCAGGGTGTCGGCGGAAAGGTTCAGTTCGCTGACGAACTGGCCGGCGAAGGAATGTTCGGGCCGGTCCTCGGTCAGCGCGCTGCTGCGCGCGGCCAGGGCAGGGGCCGGCTGGCCGTCCGTGGCCAGGCTACGGGCGGCCTCGCGCAGGTCGGTGCGCAGCCAGTCGGGCAGGGCGCTCGCCAGGATGTCCCGGCGCACGGCGGCGCAGGCCTCGGCCAGGCCGGCCTCGCCGGCGGCAGCCTGGCCGAGGCGGCGGCGGATGGCGTCCTCGAGGCCCGTTTCGCGCAGGAAGTCCCGGCAGGCGCGCACGGTCACGGCAAAGCCGGCCGGCACGGGAAAGCCGTTGCGCGCCAGCTGTGACAGGCCGGCGGCCTTGCCGCCGACGTCCGCGGCGGCAAGCGGCGCGGCAAGGGGCAGGCAGGACGGGCCGCGTCCGACGTCGTCGAGGTTCTCGACGGCCGCGCGTAGCGCCTCTTCCAGGCGCAGCTGCCGGTCGTAGAGCGCCCCGCCTTCGGGAACGTCCAGGCGCACCGCGCCGTCGACCATCTCGAAGGCGACGGCGAGCAGGTCTTCCACATCGGCGGCGAGCGCTTCCGCCGGCGCGCCCGTGGCCAGCGCCGTCTCGAACGCGGCCAGCCTGTCCAGGGCGCGTTCGTTGTTGGCCAGAAGGACCCGGAAGGTGTGGTAGCGCACCTTGAGGGCGTCGAGGCTCGCCTTGGCCCGCGTTTCCCGGCGCGACCTGAAGGCGCGCCACAGCCGGCCGATCATGGCCGCGCCTCGGCGGCGTCCTTGGCCGCGGTCAGGGCGGCGCGGAAGGCGTCGGCCAGGGCCAGGGCGTCGTCCTCGCCGGCAAGCCCGGTGTCGCGCTGGCGGGCGAAGGCGCACAGCGCGCCGAGCAGGCGCAGGGCGTCCTCGGCTTCCTCGGCCTCGAGGAGCTTGCGCCGGGCCACGACGAGATCGCCGGCCGTTTCGACCTTGAAGCCGAGGCGGGCCAGGACCATGTGCAAGAAGGCCGCCCGGGCCCGCCGCGCGCCGCTTCCGGCCATGCCGCCGGCAAAGCGGAAATACACGGCGTTTTTTTCGGGGTTGCGGTCGAGGTAGGCGTCCACCACCGTGAAGTGCCAGCCCAGGCGCAGGCTCACGTTGCAGTAGTTGCGCGCGGCGATGGCCAGGTTGCCCGTGACGTCGGGCAGGGGCTTGGTCATGGCCCCGAGCATGTCGCCAAGGCCGAGCCTGGCCGGCGCGGCGTCCCACATGCCCGGGGTGAGCAGGCCGTCGAGAAAGGCGGCCAGGGGCCGCGAGCGCACGGCGGCGAGGTCCGCGCCGCCGGGGGCCAGCGCGCCGCCGATGTCGAGCAGGCGCAGGTCGAGCGGCACGGGCAGGGTGAGCCGGCGGGCGGGTTCGGCGGCGAGGTCCGTGCCGCGCAGCCCGGCCAGGGCGGCCACGGCCCGGTCGTGGGCGAAATGCAGGATGTCGTGCAGGCTGCGGCAGCCTGCGGCCGAAAATTCCGGGGCGTCGGGATCGGTCAGGGTCAGCGTGGCCACGCGGCGCAGCAGCCGGCGCAGGAGCAGGTATTCGGGATCGTCCGGGGCCAGCCCGGAATCGGAAACCGGGCGGTGTTCCAGCGCCCCGACGAAGACCGCGCCAAGATCCGCGTCCACTGTCACGGGCGCGCCTTCGGCCAGGGCGTGCATGGCGTCGGGCACGCCGAAAAGCGCCGGCACGCGCAGCTCCCTCGCCACGGCGGCGAGATGGCCGGCCGGGTCGCCCACTTCCGTCACCACGGCCGCGGCGCGGCGCACGATCGGGGCCAGGGCCGGCGAGGCCGAACGGGCCACGGCCACGCCGCCGCGTGGGAAAACGCCCGCCGGCGTGCCCTCGCTCACATGGACCACCGCGCCCGAAGCGGCCCCCAGGCAGGCGGCGTCGCCGCCGCGCACGAGCGCCGCGGCAAGCGGCGGCCGCACGGGCGCGGCCGCTTTGGGCGGAAGTTCGAGGCGCACGGCCTCGACGACGCTTTCCCCTGAGGCGGCGACGGCGACGCCGAGCGTCAGGGGCGCGCCGAGCAGCCGTTCGGCGGCCATGGCCCGGCCGGCGAGCAGGGCCGCCGTGGCGTCCGTCAGCGGCGCGGCCTCGCCCTCCGCCACATCGGTCCCGGGCAGGCGGGCGAAAGGATGGGCGCGGGCGAGCAGGCGCAATGCGGCCGGCCCCGTGTCGCCGTCCGGGTGCAGGGAAAGGGCGAGGCAGGCGCTCCCATCCTGCTGCTGCTGCTGCATGGTTTCGATCGTGCCCCGAAGCGTCGCGGGCGGCGCGGCGAGAAGCAGGGCGGCAAAGGTCGCCTGGTCCGGGCGCAAGCCAAGGTCGGCGGCCGCGGCCCGGGCCAGGCCGACCAGGGTGGCCGCGACCGCCTCGATCTTGGCCGTCAGGGAGAACGTCTCCTGGCGCGCGACGTCGCCGTGCGGCCCCGTGGCCGTGACGCGGACCTTGGCCGGGCCGTGGAGGCCCGTGTCGGGGTCGCCGAGCGCGGCGGCCAGGGCCTGGCGCGCGGCGGGCGTGAGCCCCTGCGCGTCCCAGGCCGCGTGGGACAGGGCGAAACCGCGCGGCACGGGCAGGCCGAGCTGGCCGGCCAGTTCGCCGAGCGCCGCGGCCTCTTCCCCGACCCGCCCCCGGTCTTCCAGGCGCAGCCGGGCGATGGGGCGCACGAGCAGGGCGTCGTCGGGCTCGGGCCGGCCGGCCAGGATGTCCTCCACGGCCGCGGCCACCTGCGTGAAACGGTCGAACAGCGCCACATGGGCGTTTCCGGTCATGGCGTTGACGGCATAGACGGCCTGGTGGGCGTAGTCCGCGACGGCGCGGGCCGAGGTCTCGAGAAAGGCCCGGTCGAAGATGTATTCGCCGCCGCGCATGCGTTCCATGGCGGCCATGGCCGTCAGGGCGGCGGTGTTGGCCTCGAGCAGCGCCCGGAACTTGGAGAAGACCGAGCGCGCCGATTCCTCGGGTGCGACGTGGCCAGACGTACGGGACGTACGGCGGGGCGGTTCAGGCGACATGGTCATGGCGCGGATTCCCCAGAAAGGTTTCCAGGCGGGCGACCACATCGAGAATGTCGGCCAGCTTGAAGGGTTTGGCCACGAAGTCGAAAGCGCCCTTGTGGAAGGATTCCTTGGCCGTCTCCAGGGTGGCGAAGCCGGTGATGACGATGACGCCGGTATCCGGGGAAACGGCCTTGATGCGGTCGAGGAAGGCGATGCCGTCCAGGCCTTCCATCTTGAGGTCGGTGATGACGATGTGGGCCGGGTTTTGCTCGAAGGCGGCCAGGGCGGCGGTGCTGTCGGTGAAGACGGCCACGTCGTAGCCGGCCTTCTGGAAGGCGGGCTTGAGGCGTTTGACCACGATGGGCTCGTCGTCGAGAATGAGCAGGCGTCTTCTGGCTGGCGCGGCGGCGTCAGGGGTTGTCATGGGCGTCCTCCATCACCGGTTTTATGGCGGCCAGGAATTCCTCGGCAAAGCAATGGCTGTCGTCGTCGCGGGCCATGCGCACGTCGAGCTGGCGGGTGAATCCGACCAGGCCGCCGAGCAGGCGCAGCTTGGCCCGCATGGCGTCCTTGTCGAACTTCTTGAGCCGGCCGATGACCAGGTCGCCGTGCAGCTCGACCCGGAAATCGGCCCGTTCCAGGATCTTGGCGATGCATCCGGCCCGGCGGGCGCGGCGCGAGAAATCCGTTACGCCCCCGAGGAAGCGGAAGTACAGGGCGTTGTCGTTGATCACATCGCCGACGTAGGCGTCGACCAGCACGAAATGGTAGCCCAGGTGCAGGTTGAGGTTCATGTATTCGCTGGAAACCACGGCGAGGTTGCGGCCGAGCTTTTCCGAGCCCGGGCCGGAAACGCCCAGGGTGCGCGTGAGGCTCGCCATGAAGCTGCCCATGTCCACGGGCACGGGGTCGGTGCTCCACATGCCGGAGTCGATGAGTCCGGTGAGCAGCTCGCGCAGGGGCAGGGAGTGCAGCTCCGGGATCTCGAGCTCTTCCGTGTCGCCGGTGGCCTCGCTGTCGAGGTCGATGACCGAGAGGTTGAGCGGCAGCGGCGAACGCAGCCGGCGCGCCGTGGCGTCGAGGATGCCGCGCCGGTCTTCGCTTAAAGCGATCAGCTCGGCCACGGCCTGCTCGTGGATGTAGCGCGTGATGTCGTGGTAGGTGCGGCAGGAGGACGGCGTGAACGACGGGGAGTGCGGGTCCACGAGGTTTAAGGGCGTGATTTTTTTGAGCAGCCGGCGCAGCAGCCGGTATTCGTAGGAATCCTCGTAGACGGTCTCCTCGGTCAGCTCGAAGTAGCGCAGTTCCTTGACGAGGCCGTGGTAGACCACGTTTTGCGTGGCGTCCACGGTGATCTCGTCGCCGGTTTTGAGCATTTCCGTGGCCACGCCGCAGCCGACGATGGTCGGGAGGCGGAATTCCCGCGCCACGGCCGCCATGTGCCCGGCCGGGGAGCCGATGTCCGTGAGAATGCCCTGCGCCCGGGCCATGACCCGCGAATAGCGCGGCGAGGTGTGGTGGGCGACGAGGATCGCGCCGAAAGGGAAATCGGCAAGGTCGGCGTCGGTCCTGACGACGTGGACGCGGCCCATGGCCACGCCGCGCTGGACCACGTCGCCCCGGCCGGAAAAGACGACCTCGGCCTGGCTCGTGGCCGCGTCGATGGCCCCGGTGCGCCGCGCCGGCTCGCCGTAGAAGACCATGGGCCGGCTTTGCAGCACGTAGAGCCGGTCCGAGGCGTCGAGCGTCCATTCCACGTCCTGGGGCCGCTTGAAATATTTCTCCAGGGAAAGCGAGACTTCGCCGAGCAGGGCCAGGTCGGCCTCGGTCAGGCAGGGCGCGTCCGCGGCCGGCGCCGGCACGTCCTCGAAGCGGGCGCCGCCCTTGGGGCCGAGGACCATGCGGCTGCCCTTGTGCGCGATCTCCCGGGAGAGCGCGGGAAAAGGCGCGCGGCGGCCGATGAGGTAGGAATCCGTCTCGATCTCGCCGGACATGACCGGCGCACACAACCCCCAGGCCGCGCTGACGAAGATGCCTTCCTCCTTTTGCGTCAGCGGCGCGTAGGTGTAGAGCCCGCCGCTGGCCTTGGAGTCGATCATGACCTGGCACCCCACGGCCATGACCGCTTCGTGCTCGCGGAAGCCCCGCCGCCGGCGGTAGAGCCAGGCCTCGGGGGAATAGGCCCCGGCGACCACACGCTTGAAGGCGTCGGCCACGCCAGAGGGGGGCACGCCGATGACGCTTTCGTACTGGCCGGCGAAGCTCGTTTCGCCGTCCTCGTTCCAGGCCGAGCTGCGCACGGCCAGGCTCTTGGGGATGCGCCCGCCGCGCCGCGCCAGGTCCTCCAGGGATTCGGCGATGCCGCGCCCGAGCGAGCGGGGCAGACTCGCGGCCAGGATGCGCTCGCGCACGCGGCGCGAGACTTCGCGGATGTTGCCTTCCTCGTCCGCGTCGAGGAGCGCGGTCTGCTCGCGGATGAAATCCGGCAGGCCGTTTCGCTCCATGAATTCGGCAAACGCCCGCGTTGTGACCACGAAGCCGTCGGGCACGGGCAACTGGAGCACGTTTTTGAGCTCGCCGAGCATGGCGAACTTGCCGCCGGCCGCCTCGGCCATGTCGCCGCGCAGTTCCGAGAGCGGGAGCGTGGCCGGGGTGTCGGGGAAATGGTGGCGTCCGGCCAGTTCGTCGGCGATCTCCTGGCGCACGTTTTCGAAGGCGACGAACAGCGGCACGTTGCGGCAGCGGTTGAGGATGGACAGGTCGGAGACCAGCTTGAAGATCTGGTCGGCCAGCTCTTCGCAGGCCGACTCGATGTAGCGGCGGTCGAAGACGTATTCGCCGCCGAGCTTGTCGCCCATGTCGGCCATGAGCGTGAGGATGCGGTTGTTGCGCTCGAGGATGCTCTTGAACTTTTTGAAAAGCACCACGAAGGGCACCGGGGCCTTGCTCCGGATGGGGAGATGCAGCGCTTTGCCGATCCGTTCGAACACGCCCATGGCCGTTTCCTTGTCCTTGGCGCGCGCGGTTAATGCGCCCCGCTCTTGGAGCCCTGGAAGATGCGGCTGACGACGAGGCCGCCGAGGATCGCGATGATCGAGGCCAGGATGCCGTAGAGCGTGCCGTGGTCGAAGGCCATGTCCGCCAGGAACGCGGGCGCGCCGACAAAGGACGCGGCGACGGCGGTCTGGCCCCGGGCGACGATCGCGCCGTCCTTGATGGCCAGGGCTTCGACGCTGTAGCTGCCCGGGGAAAGGCGCGAGGGCACGTGGAGTACGGCGGAAAAGGGCGTCAGCCCGTCGGCTTCCGGGGCGAGCGTCACTTGGCCGGCGCCATCGCGGTAGAGCTTCTCCGCCTGCTGGTACTTGAGGAATTCCGCCACGAGCGCGGCCTTGTCCGGATCGGACGTCTCGGCCTTGATGCGCTCGGCCAAGCCGGGCACGCCGTACTTGGCCGCCGTTTCCGGCGCGACGCCTTCGGAGGCGGCTTCCAGGAAGACCTTGGGCGCGTCGGAGAAGGCCACCTTTTCGCGGTTCATCCAGAGAATGCCGAAGACCTTGGCCTTTTCCTTCATGTGGAAGGTCGTGGGCTCGCCGGCCAGGCGCACGACGACCTGGCTGCCGGCCGGGATCTTGCCCGCCACGGTCAGGTCCATGCCGTTGTAGAGGGAATTGATGGCGATGGCCTGGGGCGTGGCCGCAAGGGGCGGCAGGGTTTCGGCCGCGCCGCACGGCGCGGCGGCGAGCAGCAGGCCGAGGGCGCAAAGGAGCAGGCGGCGCATTAGTGACCTCCGATGGCGGCCAGGAGCACGTCGGGCCGGGCCAGCAGTTCGTAGAGCATTTTGAACATGACGACGAGCACGATGCCGGACAGGTAGATCTTGAGCTGGTCGCCCTGGAGCCGGCGGCCGATGCGCGCGCCGAACTGCGCGCCGATGGCCGAGCCGAGAAGCAAGAGCAGGGCGAGCACGAAGTCCACGGTGTGGTTTTGCGCAGCCTGCATGATGGTGACGTTGATGCAGGTGAAAAGCACCTGGAAAAGGCTCGTGCCGACCACGACGTGCATGGGCATGCGCAGCATGTAGACCATGACCGGGACCATGATGAAGCCGCCGCCCACGCCCATGATGGCCGAGAGCACGCCGACGACGCCGCCGAAGAAAAGCGGCGTCAGGGCCGACTGGCGGATGCCCGAGCGCGGGAAGTCCATCTGCCAGGGCAGGGCGGCCATGAACCGGGCGTAGGCCGAGGGGCCGGCCGGCGCGGCCTTGGCCGGGGATTTGCCCTTGGCCTTGCGCATGGAGCCGAGGGATTCGAAGAACATGTAAAAGCCCACGCCGCCGAGCATGAGCACGTAGGTGATGGCGATGCAGAAGTCGGCGTCGCCCATGGCGCGCAGGATTTTGATGAGCTGGACGCCGAGGGTGCCGCCGATGACGCCGCCGATGAGCAGCAGGATGCCCATCTTGATGTCCACGTTGCCCAGGCGCAGGTGGATCAGCGTGCCCGAGGTCGATGCGCCGACGATCTGGTTGGAGTCGGACGCCGCGGCGACCGTGGCCGGGATGCCCATCATCATGAGCAGCGGCGTCATCAGGAAGCCGCCGCCGACGCCGAAAATGCCGGAAAGAAGGCCCACGCCGCCACCGAGGCCGAGAACGGCCAGGATGTTCACCGAATTGCCGGCGATGGGCAGATACAGGGTCATGGGAATGCTCATGTCGCCTCACCGTTTCCTAGGGTTGCCGTTTCGTCCCTGCGCGGGGAGACCAGTTCCACCCGGCAGGAAATCCCGTGCAGGATCTGTTTGAGGGACTGGTCGTCCCGCTG